>NZ_VWSD01000081.1 GCF_009829685.1 Cellulomonas citrea | reverse complement strand
AAAGAGTGCGTAATAGCTCACTGGTCAAGTGATTCCGCGCCGACAATGTAGCGGGGCTCAAGCGCACCGCCGAAGCTGTGGCATTCATGCGTTAGCCCAGTCTCCTTGTGAGGCTCAGGTGCGTGGATGGGTAGGGGAGCGTCGTGTGGACGGTGAAGCCGCGGAGTGATCCAGCGGTGGAGACCACACGAGTGAGAATGCAGGCATGAGTAGCGAAAGACGGGTGAGAAACCCGTCCGCCGAATGACCAAGGGTTCCAGGGCCAGGCTAATCCGCCCTGGGTAAGTCGGGACCTAAGGCGAGGCCGACAGGCGTAGTCGATGGACAAGCAGTTGATATTCTGCTACCGGCGAAGTACCGCCCATGGTGAATCCGGTGATGCTAACCGTCCGATGGTGTGCATCGTCCCTTCGGGGGCACCGCACTCCGGAGCACGGGACCCGAACCGGTAGTAGCCAAGCGTATTAACAGGGGTGACGCAGGAAGGTAGCCCGGCGTGGCGATGGTAGACCACGTCCAAGGACGTAGGGCGAACGGTAGGCAAATCCGCCGTTCATGTGCCTGAGATCTGATGGTGACCGCGAATGCGGGAACAGGGTGATCCTATGCTGCCTAGAAAAGCCTCGACGCGAGGTACAAGCCGCCCGTACCCTAAACCGACTCAGGTGGTCAGGTAGAGAATACCAAGGCGATCGAGACAATCGTGGTTAAGGAACTCGGCAAAATGCCCCCGTAACTTCGGGAGAAGGGGGGCCCAAAGCGTGAACCGGCTTGCCCGGGGAGCGTGGAGGGCCGCAGAGACCAGGGAGAAGCGACTGTTTACTAAAAACACAGGTCCGTGCGAAGTCGCAAGACGATGTATACGGACTGACGCCTGCCCGGTGCTGGAAGGTTAAGAGGACGGGTCAGCCGCAAGGCGAAGCTCAGAATTTAAGCCCCAGTAAACGGCGGTGGTAACTATAACCATCCTAAGGTAGCGAAATTCCTTGTCGGGTAAGTTCCGACCTGCACGAATGGCGTAACGACTTCTCCGCTGTCTCAACCGCGAACTCGGCGAAATTGCATTACGAGTAAAGATGCTCGTTACGCGCAGCAGGACGGAAAGACCCCGGGACCTTCACTATAGCTTGGTATTGGTGCCCGGTGCGACTTGTGTAGGATAGGTGGGAGACTGTGAAGTCGGCACGCCAGTGTCGGTGGAGTCAACGTTGAAATACCACTCTGGTCGCTTCGAGCATCTAACTTCGGTCCGTGATCCGGACCAGGGACAGTGCCTGGTGGGTAGTTTAACTGGGGCGGTTGCCTCCTAAAATGTAACGGAGGCGCTCAAAGGTTCCCTCAGCCTGGTTGGCAATCAGGTGGCGAGTGCAAGTGCACAAGGGAGCTTGACTGTGAGACTGACAGGTCGAGCAGGGACGAAAGTCGGAACTAGTGATCCGGCCATGGCTTGTGGAAGCGTGGTCGCTCAACGGATAAAAGGTACCCCGGGGATAACAGGCTGATCTTGCCCAAGAGTCCATATCGACGGCATGGTTTGGCACCTCGATGTCGGCTCGTCGCATCCTGGGGCTGGAGTAGGTCCCAAGGGTTGGGCTGTTCGCCCATTAAAGCGGTACGCGAGCTGGGTTTAGAACGTCGTGAGACAGTTCGGTCCCTATCCGCTGCGCGCGCAGGAAACTCGAGAAGGGCTGTCCCTAGTACGAGAGGACCGGGACGGACGAACCTCTGGTGTGCCAGTTGTTCCGCCAGGAGCACGGCTGGTTGGCTACGTTCGGAAGGGATAACCGCTGAAAGCATCTAAGCGGGAAGCCCGCTTCACGATCAGGTTTCCACACCTTCGGGTGGAAGGCTCCCAGCAGACTACTGGGTCGATAGGCCGGACGTGGAAGGCAGGACTAAAGACTGCTGAAGCTGACCGGTACTAATCAGCCGACAACTTCACCACAACCAATTCCTTGTGCGAAGACAACGCGTCCACTGTGCGGTTCCCGAACCACGACCACCCCTTTGACCGGCACAGGCCGGCCCAAGGCTAGGTGAGTTGACAGTTCGACACCGTTACGGCGGCCATAGCGAAGGGGAAACGCCCGGTCCCATCCCGAACCCGGAAGCTAAGCCCTTCAGCGCCGATGGTACTGCACCCGCCAGGGTGTGGGAGAGTAGGACGCCGCCGAACACCATTCACCGAGAGCCCTTCGCACACGCGAAGGGCTCTCGGCATTTCGGGATGTGTTGCAGGCGGAGAACGTGGCCCTGTTCTGGGTCGAGCCGGTGAGTCGACGGCGCGCGGCTTCCGACCGTGGCTTCCGACCGTGGCGTCGCACTCTGGACTGCGGATCGGGCGCTCTGGTTCTTGAGCCCCGGCGCGTGCTGAGCGAGCGTCGCGGACGTTCGCGTCGCAGCCCCGTCGATGGCGATCGGGGTGAGGTCAGTCCTCTGCGACGAAGACGACGCCACCGAGCGGGGGAACGCGAATCGAGGCCGAGAAGGGGCGTCCGAAATAGGGCACCGGCTGAGCGTTGATGCCTCCGAGATTGCCTACCCCGGAGCCGCCGTAGAGCTCGGAGTCGGTGTTGATGACCTCGCGCCAGCGGCCTCCGTGCGGGAGCGGAAGTCGGTACCCCTCGTGCGGGACGCCGGAGAAGTTCACGACGACGGCGGCCATCGGGGTGCCGTCCCCCTTGCGTAGGTAGGCGAGCGTGTTGCCGTCGGCGTCGTCGGAGTCCAGCCACTCGAATCCGTCGGGTGTGTGGTCCTTCTGCCAGAGCGCCGGGGTCCCCCGGTAGACCGCGTTGAGGTCACGGACGCACGAGCGGACCCCGGCGTGGCCTGGGTCGTCGAGCGTGAACCAGTCGAGCTCGTGCTGCTCCGTCCACTCCCCGCCCTGGGCGTACTCGTTGCCCATGAAGGTGAGCTGCTTGCCCGGATGCGTCCACTGGTAGAGGTAGAGCGCGCGGCATCCCGCAAGACGCTGCCAGTGGTCCCCGGGCATGCGGCCGTAGATCGAGCCCTTGCCGTGGACCACCTCGTCATGCGAGAGGGGGAGCACGAACTGCTCGGAGAAGGCGTAGACCATCGAGAACGTGATCTCGGAATGGTGGTAGCGGCGGTTGACCGGAGACTCCTGCAGATAGCGCAGGGTGTCGTTCATCCAGCCCATGTTCCACTTGAGCCCGAACCCGAGGCCGTCGAAGGCGGTCGGGCGGGTGACGCCGGGGAAGGCCGTCGACTCCTCGGCGATCATGAGGATGCCCGGGTTGCGGCGGTACGCCGTCGCGTTGGCCTCCTGGAGGAACGAGATGGCCTCGAGGTTCTCCCGGCCGCCGAACTGGTTGGGCCGCCAGCGGCCGTGCTCACGCGAGTAGTCGAGGTAGAGCATCGAGGCGACCGCGTCGACCCGAAGGCCGTCGACATGGAACTCCTCGAGCCAGAAGGTCGCGTTCGCCACCAGGAAGTTGCGCACCTCGCGCCGACCGAAGTTGAAGACGTAGGTGCCCCAGTCCATGTGCTCGCCGCGCAGCGGGTCCGGGTCCTCGTAGAGCGGGGTCCCGTCGAACCGACCCAACGCCCAGTCGTCCTTCGGGAAGTGCGCCGGCACCCAGTCGACGATGACGCCGATGCCGGCCTGGTGCAGGCTGTCGACGAGGAAGCGGAAGTCGTCTGGGCTGCCGAACCTGGCCGTCGGTGCGTAGTACGACGTCACCTGGTAGCCCCAGGACCCCCCGAACGGGTGCTCGGCCACCGGCATGAGCTCGACGTGCGTGAAGCCCATCTCGACGACGTACTCGGTGAGCTCGATCGCCAGGGCGCGGTAGTCGCGGCCCCATCGCCACGAGCCGAGGTGGACCTCGTAGACCGACAGCGGGCCGTTGTGGGGGTCGGTCCGGGAACGCTCGGCCATCCACCGGTCGTCGGCCCAGACGTAGTCCTCCTCGACCACGACGGAGGCGGTCGCCGGGGGCACCTCGGTGCCACGGGCGAGCGGGTCGGCCTTCTGCCGCCAGGCGCCGTCGGCACCCAGGATCTCGAACTTGTACCGGGCGCCGGCCAGCACATCGGGCACGTAGAGCTCCCAGACACCGGACGAGCCCAGCGAGCGCATCGCGTGGGTGCGCCCGTCCCAGAAGTTGAAGTCCCCGACGACGCGAACCGCGCGGGCCGTCGGGGCCCAGACCGCGAACGCCGTGCCCGCGACCTCACCGAACTCGGAGGCGAAGCGGGTCACGCTCGCACCGAGGACGGTCCACAGCTGCTCGTGCCGACCCTCGCCGATGAGGTGCAGGTCCAGCTCGCCGACCGTGGGCAAGAAGCGGTACGGGTCGTCGTACGAGGAGGTGTGACCGTCGTAGGTGACCTCGACCCGGTAGTCCGGAACGTCGACGAGCCCGGGCAGGACAGCGACGAACACCCCGTCGAGCTCGTGACTGGCGCTCACCCGGGCGTCGGCCGTGACGACCACGACGCGTTCGGCCCCCGGTCGTAGCACCCGGACCGTCACGCCGTCCGGGCCGGGGTGGGCGCCCAGGACCCCATGCGGGTCGAACCAGGTGCCGTGCGCGACCGCTCGAAGGGTGTCGTCGTCGACATGGACCGGAAGCGGCGTTGACGGAGCCATGGGGGTAGCCAACCACGGCCGACGCAGCAGCGCAGGAGCCGACTCGCGCGTCGGCGACGGGAGCGTTCGCGGGGGTGCTCTGGCGGCGCCTGCGTCCTGAGCAGGGCAGCGGGAGTGGTGGGTCGCCGGTGGGAGTGGCGGCGTTGCGGGTCAGGGGCGCAGGAGGCGGTCCAGGCCGGCCAGGGGGATGGGGAGCCAGTCGGGGCGGTGCCGGGCCTCGTAGACCGCCTCGTAGAGAGTCTTGTCGAGCTCCTGGGCGCGCAGCAGCAGGTGCTGGTCGCCGCAGCCGGGTGCCGCGGCCTCGTACGCCTCGAGGAACGCCGTGCGGGCCTCCTGCAGCCATGACCCCGCGGTCTTCCGGTCTCGTCCGCCGACCGCCGCCGCGTAGTCGAGGCTGCGCAGCACGCCCGCGACGTCCCGGACCGCCAGGTCGGGGCGGGTCCGCTCGGCGAGCGGCGCCAGGGGCTCGCCCTCGAAGTCGGTGACGTACCAACGACCCGACGACCGCAGCACCTGACCCAGGTGCAGGTCGCCGTGCACGCGCTGGCGTGGTGGGGCGGCCGGCAGTGCGCGCAGCGCCGCGAGGACGGCCGCCACCCCGTCGCGGTGCCGGGTGAGCTCCGGCACCGACTGGACGGCCCAGGCGTACCGGGCTGCCAGCCCGTCTGCCACGGCGCCCGGGCCGAGGTCCGCATCGGGGAAGCTGCCGTAGGCACGGACCAGGGCGGCGTGCATCGAGGCCACCACCGTGCCCAGCTCGGCGGCCAGCGGCGCGAACGACGTGCCCGCCCTGGCGTGGTCGCAGGCCAGCACGAAGCCGTCGGCGGCCTCCGGCACGAAGGCCGACAGCGCGCCGAGGTAGCCCGTCGTGGGCTCGTCGTCCGCACCCGGCCAGGTCGCGGTCAACCAGCCGAGAGGAGCGGGGACCGCATCCCAGCCGACCTCGACGAGATGGCGGGGGACGTCGACGTCCGGGTTCTCGCCGCCCGCCGGCGCCCGCAGCACCTTGAGGATCGCCGCCGACGCACCACCCGCCGAGAGCACCACGGAGGTGTTCGACTGCTCACCCGTGAGCACCCTGCCCGAGGACGGCAGCAGCGCGGCACGGGTCGAGGTCGCGCGGGGCGGTCCGTCGGCCGCGGCGAGCCAGGCCGCGAGGAAGGCGGGGTGACCGGCGCCGTCGAGCACGTGGCGCCCGTCGAGAGACCCGATCACCTCGTCCGCGCCGGCGGCGTCGGGGGTGAGCACGACGGGCACCTGCAGGACGGTCGACAGCGCATCGCCGCGCACCCGCAGCAGCAGCACCCGCACGAGCGAGAGGCCGGACGCCAGCTGCACGGAGCCGATGAGCGTGACCTGCGCCGAACCGTCCTTGACCGGGAACCACCGGCGGTCGGCGAGCCACGGCCGGAGCACGTCGAGGAGCCGGGCGTCGAGCCCGTCGGCGCGTCCGACCGTCACCGTCACGGCCGGACCACCTCGAGCCAGAAGAACTCGCGCGACCCGAACGTGAGCCGCACCGAGCCGTCGGAGCCGACCTCGGCCAACGTCGCGCCGCCGAAGACGTCGCGCAGGTGCGCACCGGCCAGCGCCGGAAGCCGCAACGTGGTCGAGCGCGCTGTCGAGGCCAGGTTCGCCACGACCAGGATCGTCTCGTCCCCGTCGTCGCGCAGGAAGGACAGCACGGCGTCGTTGTCGCCCTTGACCACCGTGAACGTGCCCGCGCCGAGGGCCGGGTGCGCGCGCCGGGTGGTGAGCATGCCCCGCACCCAGTGCAGCAGCGACGCGGGCTGAGCGAGCTGGGACTCCACGTTGACGTTGGCGTAGTGGTGCACGAGGGACTGCACGAGCGGCAGGTAGAGCATGCCGGGGTCGGCCGTCGAGAAGCCCGCGTTGCGGTCCGGGGTCCACTGCATCGGGGTGCGGACCGCAT
Source organism: Cellulomonas citrea (assembly GCF_009829685.1). Lineage (GTDB taxonomy): Bacteria > Actinomycetota > Actinomycetes > Actinomycetales > Cellulomonadaceae > Cellulomonas > Cellulomonas citrea. The sequence goes on along the minus strand of NZ_VWSD01000081.1, from coordinate 6,717 downwards.
CCCGGTCGGGCAGCCAGATGTTGTCGCCCATCCCGATCTCGTCGCCGTAGTACAGGCACGGGCTGCCGGGCAGGGAGAGCAGCAGGGCGTGCGCGAGCTCGATCTCCTTGCGGCTGTTGTCGAGCAGCGGGGCGAGGCGGCGCCGGATGCCGACGTTCGCCCGCATCCGCGCGTCCGGCGCGTACCAGCCGTACATGGAGGCACGCTCCTCGGTGGAGACCATCTCCAGGGTGAGCTCGTCGTGGTTGCGTAGGAAGGTGCTCCACTGGCCGCCGGCCGGGATCGGCGGGGTGTCGGCCAGGATGTCGACGATCGCCGACGCCCGCTGGTCACGCAGCGCGTAGTAGATGCGCGGCATCACCGGGAAGTGGAAGCACATGTGGCACTCGGGCTCGTCCTGCGTGCCGAAGTAGTGCACGACGTCCTCGGGCCACTGGTTGGCCTCCGCCAGCATGATGCGGCCCGGGAACTCCTCGTCGATCATCGCCCGGACCGTGCGCAGGAACGCGTGGGTCTCCGGCAGGTTCTCGCAGTTGGTGCCCTCGGCCTCGAACAGGTAGGGGACCGCGTCCAGCCGGAAGCCGTCCACCCCCACGCCGAGCCAGAACCGGGCCACGTCGAGCATCGCCTCGACGACCTTCGGGTTGTCGAAGTTGAGGTCCGGCTGGTGGCTGAAGAACCGGTGCCAGAAGAACTGCCGGCGCACCGGGTCGAAGGTCCAGTTCGAGGTCTCGGTGTCGACGAAGATGATCCGGGCGTCCGGGTAGCGGGTGCTCTCGTCGCTCCACACGTAGAAGTCGCCGTACGGGCCGTCGGGGTCCGAGCGGGAGGACTGGAACCACGGGTGCTGGTCGGACGTGTGGTTCATCACGAGGTCCACCACGATCCGGATGCCGCGCAGATGGGCCTGCTCGACGAGGGTCCGGAAGTCGGCGAGCGTGCCGTACTGCGAGGCGACCGCGGTGTAGTCGGCCACGTCGTACCCGCCGTCGCGCAACGGCGAGGGGTAGAACGGCGGCAGCCACAGGCAGTCGATGCCGAGCCACTGCAGGTAGTCCAGGCGGGCGATGAGGCCCTCGATGTCACCGCTGCCGTTCCCCGAGGAGTCGGAGAAGTTGCGCAGCATGACCTCGTAGAACACCGCGGTGCGGTACCACTCCGGGTCGTCCGACAGGCCCTGGGCCGCGGGCGGCGGCACCTGCGGCTGACGGCGCGGCGGCAGCCCGTGCAACGCGATCGCGGCCGTGTTCGGTGCCGGCTCCGGATGCGCGAGCCGGGCCGAGCCCCGGGCGGCGGCGTTGCCGGGCGGAGGTGTCATGGGCATGCTCATGCCCCACCCATCGACATCACGTGGGCGCAGCTGACCTGCGGCACGAGACGGACGAACGTGTCAGCGCCCCAGGGGTGCACCTGACCGCTCAGCTCGTCGTGCGCCTGCAGCGGTGCGTCGACCGGCAGACCCAGCGCGGCCAGATCGAGGTGCACCCAGCCCTCCTGGGTGTTCCACGGATCGAGGTTGACGATGGTGACCACGACGTCCGCCGCCCCGGTGGGGGAGTGCTCGGCGGCCAGGTGCCGGGAGAAGCACACGAGGGCGTCGTTGTCGGTGGGGTGCACCCGCACGTTCTGCAGCTGGCGCACGGCCGGGTGGGCGCGGCGGATCTCGTTGAGCCTGCCGATGAGCGTCGCGATGCCCAGCGGTGCGGCCCCGGACCAGTCGCGCGGGCGGAACTCGTACTTCTCGTTGTCGATCTGCTCCTCGACGCCGGGACGCGGCACGTTCTCCACCAGCTCGTAGCCGGAGTAGACGCCCCACGTCGGAGCACCGAGAGCCGCCAGCACGGCGCGCACCGCGAACGCCCCGCGGCCGCCGGCCTGCAGGTACGGCGGCAGGATGTCGTGCGTCGTCGGCCAGAACGCCGGGCGCATCCACGGTGCCTCGTCACCGCCGACCCGGGCCAGGTACTCCTCGAGCTCGGGCTTGGTGGTGCGCCAGGTGAAGTACGTGTACGACTGGTGGAACCCGGCCTTGCCCAGGCCCAGCATGATCGCCGGCCGGGTGAACGCCTCCGACAGGAAGATCACCTCGGGGTGCGACTCGCGGACGTCGGCCAGCAGCCGCTGCCAGAACGGCAGCGGCTTCGTGTGCGGGTTGTCCACCCGGAAGATCGTCACGCCGTGGTCGATCCACACCTGGACGACCCGGCGGATCTCGGCGTAGATCCCCTCGGGGTCCTCGTCGAAGTTGAGCGGGTAGATGTCCTGGTACTTCTTCGGCGGGTTCTCGGCGTAGGCGATCGTGCCGTCCGGGCGGTGGGTGAACCACTGCGGGTGCTCGGTGACCCACGGGTGGTCCGGCGAGCACTGCAGCGCCAGGTCGAGGGCGACCTCCAGGTCGAGCCCGCGGGCGGTGGCCACGAACGCGTCGAAGTCGTCGAACGTGCCCAACGACGGCTCGATCGCGTCGTGCCCCCCGGCCGGCGAGCCGATCGCATACGGCGAGCCCGGGTCGCCCGGGGCCGCCTCGAGGGTGTTGTTGCGGCCCTTGCGGAACGTGCTGCCGATCGGGTGCACCGGCGTGAGGTAGACGACGTCGAAGCCCATCGAGGCGATCCGGGGCAGGTCGGTGGCCGCCGTGCGCAGCGTCCCGGAGACCCAGGCGCCGGTCTCGTGGTCGACATACGCGCCCACCGAGCGCGGGAACATCTCGTACCAGGCGCCCGCCAGGGCGAGCGGACGGTGCACCTGCAACGGGTACGTCGGCGAGGGCGAGAGCAGGTCACGCAGCGGGGAGCGCGCCAGGACGTCGCGCACCGGCTCGCCCAGACCGGCCGCGAGCCGGTCCGCCGGGTCGCCCGCGGTGTCCCGCAGCAGCTGGGCGGCCGCGCGCAGCACCGCTGCACCGGCCGTGTCCGGGGCGTCGGCCCGGCGCCGGTCGGCGGCCCGGGAGAGGATCTGTGCGCCCTGCTCGAGGACGAGCTCGACGTCGATGCCCGCCGGCACCTTGATCGCGGCGTCGTGCGCCCAGGTGCCGTACGGGTCCGACCAGGCCTCGACGAGGAACGTCCAGTCGCCCGGCTCGTCGGGCACGACGAGCGCCTCGTAACGGTCCAGACCCGGCTGCACCTCGCGCATCGCGGCGCGGTAGCCCTGCGACCCGTCCGGGCGCAGCAGCACGGCGTGGGCGCCGTACGCGTCGTGCCCCTCGCGGAAGACCGTCGCGCGGACCGGCACGGCCTCGCCCACGACGGCCTTGGCGGGGAACCGGCCCGCCTCGGCCACGGGGAAGACGTCGAGGACCGGGATCCGGCCGACGGGTTCGGCGGCAGGACGGGGCGCGGGCCGACCGGGTCCACCAGTCGGGCGTGTCCGGGGCGGGGGGGTGCTCCTCACGCCCCGAACCTAGTCGCCAGCGGGCCGGATGAGCATCTGCAGCTCACCGGCAGACGTACACCCGCATGCTCAACGGCTCCATGGTGATCGTCGTACCGCCGGGGAGGTGCAGCGCGCCGCCGATCGCCGCCTCGCGCTGGTCCTCCGGGTGCTCCCACACCGAGTCCCACACGAGCAGCCACGGCTCGGTGCCGGACCCGACCAGCCGGACCTGTTCGGCGTGCAGCGAGCCGTTGAACACGACGTTCACCACGTCGCTCGTCGGCGGCGGGGCGGTCCGCACCATCTGGAACGTGCGGTTCGACGGGTCGTGCCAGCGGTCGTGGTCGAACGCCGTGCCGGACGGGTCGTACCAGCCGAGGTCCGGGCGCCCCCCGGGGGCCACGGGGGATCCGGTGTAGAACCGCTCGGTGTGCAGCGCCGGGTGCTCGCGCCGCAGCATGAGCAGGTACGAGCAGGTGGCCAGCAGGTCGGACCGCCACGCCGACCGCTCCCAGCGCACCCAGGACAGTTCGGAGTCCTGGCAGTAGGCGTTGTTGTTGCCCTGCTGGGTGCGGCCCAGCTCGTCGCCGGCCGTGATCATCGGGGTGCCGGCCGACAGGGCGAGCGTCGCGAACAGGTTGCGGATGGACCGACGGCGCAGCGGCATGAGGTCGGCCGCGGGGGAGTCCGGCGGCACCGGCCCCTCGACGCCGTGGTTCCACGACCGGTTGTCGTCCGTGCCGTCCCGGTTCTGCTCACCGTTGGCCAGGTTGTGCTTGTGGTCGTACGCGACCAGGTCCGCGAGGGTGAACCCGTCGTGCGCCGTCACGTAGTTGACCGAGGCCTGCGGGCCGCGGATGAGCGGCGGGCTGCCCTGCCCGAACAGGTCCACCGACCCCGACAGCCGGGTCGCCAGGTCGCGCACCCGGTGCCCGGGCAGACCATGCGCCGCACGCCCCGGGTCCGACAGCCAGAACGAGCGCACCGCGTTGCGGAACCGGTCGTTCCACTCCGCGAACGGCAACGAGAACTGCCCGGTCCGCCAGCCGCCGGGGCCCACGTCCCACGGCTCGGCGACCAGCTTGAGCGCGTGCAGCGACGGGTCCGCCGCCGCGCCCACGAGCACCGGGTGGTCATGGGTGAAACCGCCGACACCGCGCCCCAGCGTGACCGCCAGGTCGAAGCGGAAACCGTCGACACCGACGACGTCCGCCCAGTAGCGCAGCGAGTCCAGGGTCATCCGCACCACCTCGGTGCGGCGGAAGTCCAGCGTGTTGCCCGTCCCGGTCACGTCGGCGTACACGGCCGGGACGCTGCCGTCGTGCGCGTAGTAGATCGCGTTGTCCAGCCCGCGCCAGGACAGGTGCTGACCGTCCACCCCGCCCTCGGCCGTGTGGTTGTAGACGACGTCGAGCAGCACCTCCAGCCCGGCCTCGTGCAGCTGGTGCACGGTGCGGCGCAGCTCGGCCAGCACGGCGGCCGGTCCCGCGGCGCGTGCGGCCGCCGTCGCGTAGGGGGCGTGCGGGGCGAAGAAGCCCAGGGTCGAGTAGCCCCAGTAGTTGGTGAGCCCCTTGGTGATGAGGTGCGGTTCGGAGGTGAAGGCGTGCACCGGCAGCAGCTCGACCGCGGTCACCCCCAGCCGCAGCAGGTGGTCGATCACGGCCGGGTGCGCCAGCCCGGCGTAGGTGCCGCGCAGGTGCGCGGGTAGGAAGCCGGCGAGCCGGGTGAGACCGGCGACGTGCGCCTCGTAGATCACGGTGGCCGACCACGGCGTCCACGGCCGGTTGGCGCCCGGGTCCGGCCCGGGCAGCGCCGCGGTGTCGACCACGACGGCGTGCGGCACGTGACCGGCGGAGTTGCGGGTGTCCATCGCACCGAAGGCGTCGCCGTGCAGGTGGCCGTCCACGACGTGCCCGTAGGTGGCCGGGCCGTACCCGAGCATGCCCACCAACCCGCGGGCATACGGGTCGACCAGCAGCTTGTGCGGGTTGTAGCGCAGCCCATATGCGGGCTCCCACGGACCGTCGGCGCGCAGCCCGTAGCGCTGACCTGCGCCGATGCCTGGTACGTGGGCGAAGAAGACGCCGTGCCGCGGACCCTCGAGGCTGATCCGGCGCTCCGAGCGGGGCGTGCCCGCCGCATCGAACAGGCACAGCTGCACCGCGGTCGCGTGCGGGGCCAGCACCCCGACGTCCACCCCGTCACCCGCTGGGTGGACCCCGAGCCGCGGTGGCCGAGGGCGTGGTTCGGGGTGGGTCACGGGACATAGTGTCCCCTGCCCGACCGCCTGTCGGGGCCGTCCCGGGCTGGTTCGCGCCGGCCGGGTAGCCTTCCTCAGGTGAAGATCGTGGTCGCCGTCAAGCATGTGCCGGACGTCCAGTCGACCCGCAGCCTGGGGGCCGACGGTCGCCTGCGGCGGGACGGGGGCGACGGCACCCTCAACGAGCTCGACGAGAACGCCGTCGAGGCCGCCGTGCAGATCGCCGCGGCGACCTCGGGCGAGGTCGTCGCCCTGAGCGTGGGACCGGCCGACGCGAACGATGCGGTGCGCCGGGCCCTGCAGCTGGGCGCCGCCCGCGGGATCCTGGTGAGCGACGACCGGCTCGCCGGGCTCGACGCGCTCGGCACCGCCGCCGTGCTGGCCGCCGCGGTGGTGGACGAGGGGGATGTCGACCTCGTGCTCACCGGGATGGCCTCCACCGACGGCCTCACCTCCGTGGTGCCCACGGCGCTCGCCACCTACCTGGGGATCCCCGCGCTGCCGCTGGCCGCCCGGGTCGACGTCGTGGACGCCACGGTGCACGTGCACCGCGAGCTCGACCACGCCGTCGAGGACCTCACGGCGGCGCTGCCGGCCCTGGTCTCGGTGACCGACGCCGCGAACGAACCGTCCTTCCCGGGCTTCCGGGCGATCATGGCGGCGCGCAAGAAGCCGGTGCGCACCGTCGGGCTCGACGACCTGGCAGGTGCGCTGGGCACGCTCGGCCTGGACGCCGACAGCCTGGGCGGGCGGACGCGTGTGCTGCACGCCGAACCGCGCCAACCACGGACCGACCGGGTGCTGGTGACCGATGACGGGCAGGCCGGCGTCGAGCTGGCCGCCTGGCTCGTCGACCAGCGACTCGTCTGACCCCTCGACCGACGGGACCCCCGCGATGACCACCCTCGTGCTGCTCGACCACGACGACACCGGACGGCTGCGCACCGCCGCCCTCGAGCTGGCGACGCTCGCCCGACCGCTCGGTGACGTGCACGGCGTCTGGGTCGGCGACGGCCTCGACGGCGCGCTGCCCTCGCTCGCCGAGGCCGGTGTGGCCACCGTGCACCGGCTGCCGGCCGAGG
>NZ_VWSD01000080.1 GCF_009829685.1 Cellulomonas citrea | reverse complement strand
GGCCCCGCAGCCGCCCGGCGAGCTCGCGGCGGTGCTGCGGCGCCCGCGCGGAGAACGAGGACGGCACCGAGAGTCGCCCGACGGTGGTCAGACCGGTGCCCACGTCCGCAGCGGTGAGCCGGCGCACCCGGGCGTCGGGGGTGAGGACCGTGGGGCGCGGGCCGTCGAAGCCTCCCGGACCTCCCGGGTCGACGACGACGGCGTGCACGGGGCGACGTCCCGAGGGCACCAGCACGACGTCACCGCGACGCAGCCCGGACAGCGACGCGACCGCCCGGGCCCGGGCCGGGGCGTCGGGGACGGGCGCCCGCTCGCCCTTCTCGAGGGTCGACAGCTCACGGCGCAGCGCCGCGTACTGCACGAAGTCGCCGAGGTGGCAGGTCATCTCGGCCTCGAGAGCGGCCAGGGCCGCCTTGTTCGCGCGGCTGGTGCGCGCCAGGCCCACGACGGCCTGGTCGGCCTGGTACTGGGCGAACGAGGTCTCGAGGACCTCGCGCGCACGCTCCCGGCCGACCTGGGCGAGCAGGTTGACGGCCATGTTGTACGTCGGGGCGAAGGCCGATCGCAGCGGGTACAGCCGACGCGAGGCGAGACCCGCGACGTGCTCGGGGTCCAGCCCGGGCCGGGCCAGCACGACCGCGTGGCCCTGCGTGTCGATCCCCCGTCGCCCCGCCCGGCCGGTGAGCTGGGTGTACTCCCCCGCCGTGATGTCGGCCATCCGGCTGCCGTCCCACTTGACGAGGGAGTCCAGCACGACGCACCGGGCGGGCATGTTGATGCCCAGGGCCAGCGTCTCGGTCGCGAACACCACCTTGACCAGGCCCCGGCTGAACAGGTCCTCGACGGTCTCCTTGAACAGCGGCAGCAGCCCGGCGTGGTGGGCGCCCACACCGCGGCCCAGGGCCTCGGCGAGCTGGTCGACGCCCAGCACCGCCAGGTCCTCGGCCGGCACCGCCGCGCACCTGGCCTCGACGGTGCGACGGATCTCCGCCTCCTCCTCGGGCGTCGTGAGCCGCACCCCGGCCGCCACGCACTGGTCGACCGCGGCCTGGCAGCCGGCCCGGGAGAAGATGAAGACGATGGCCGGCAGCAGGTCCGCGTGTTCGAGCGCGTCCACGGTGACCAGTCGTGAGGCCGGCCGTGGTGGCCGCCCACCGCCACCGCGGTCCCCCGGGCGGCCCCGTCGTCCGGGTCCGCGGGTGTCCGGCCCGCCGGCGCGCAGCCGGGCCACCAGGTCGGGGTTGAGAACCGGCTCACGGTCGCCACCGCGCCGCGCCGGTGCATACAGGTCGAACAGCCTGCTGCCGAGCAGCACGTGCTGGTCGAGCGGGACCGGGCGGTGCTCGCTCACCACCACCTCGGTCGGGCCGCGCACGGTGGCCACCCAGTCACCGAACTCCTCGGCATTGGAGACGGTCGCCGACAGGCAGACGATCTGCACCGCCTCGGGCAGCTGGAGGATGACCTCCTCCCACACCGGGCCCCGGAACCGGTCCGCGAGGTAGTGCACCTCGTCGAGCACGACGTAGCCGAGCCCGACCAGCGCGGACGAACCCGCGTAGAGCATGTTCCGCAGCACCTCGGTGGTCATGACGACCACGGGTGCGTCGCCGTTGACCGAGGTGTCGCCCGTGAGGAGACCGATGCGGTCCGCCCCGTGCACGCGCACCAGGTCGGCGTACTTCTGGTTGGACAGCGCCTTGATCGGCGTCGTGTAGAACGCCTTGCGCCCCGTGGCCAGCGCCAGGTGCACCGCGAACTCCCCGACCACGGTCTTCCCGGCACCGGTGGGCGCCGCGACGAGCACCGCGCGGCCCTCCTCCAGCGCCGCGCAGCCGGCGGTCTGGAACTCGTCCAGGTCGAACGGCAGCCCGGTCGCGAACTCGCTGAGCTGCGGGGTCCGGGCGCGGCGTCGGGCGGCTGCGACACGCTGCGCCGGCGACGGCTCCCCAGATGCTGGCACGGCCTCAGCCTAGGTGCGCCGGGCGCCGCGAGCCGATCCGCGCGCGCCGACGCACCGCCGGGACGACGATGGGGATCAACGCCACCAACGGCGGTGGCGGTTCCCGAAGGAGGGGACCATGAAGGCACTCGTGTACCACGGACCGGGCAGCAAGGCGTGGGAGGAGGTGCCCGACCCGAAGATCGAGGCACCGACCGATGTCGTCGTCAGGGTCGACACCACGACCATCTGCGGGACCGACCTGCACATCCTCAAGGGTGACGTCCCGGCGGTCGAACCGGGCCGCATCCTCGGCCACGAGGCGGTCGGCACCATCCTCGAGACGGGTGGGGCCGTCACGACGCTCGACGTCGGTGACCGGGTGATCGTGTCGTGCATCAAGTCGTGCGGGAAGTGCAGCTTCTGCAAGCAGGGGCTGTACGCCCACTGCCTCGGCGACGAGGGCACCTCGGGCATCGGCTGGGTGTTCGGGCACCTCATCGACGGTACGCAGGCCGAGATGGTCCGCGTGCCGTACGCGGAGAACTCCGTACACCGGGTGCCGGCGGGGGTGCCGGACGACCAGGCCGTCATGCTCAGCGACATCCTGCCCACCGGCTTCGAGATCGGGGTGCTGGCCGGCCGGGTCCGGCCGGGCGATGTCGTCGCGGTGGTCGGGGCCGGGCCGGTCGGGCTCGCGGCGATCATGACCGCGGGTCTGCAGGGCGCCGCCCGGGTGGTCGCGATCGACCTGGACGCCAACCGTCGCGAGCAGGCGCACCGGTTCGGCGCCACGCACGACATCGACGCGGGGGCCGCCGACTGGCGCGAGCAGGTGCTCGCGCTCACGGACGGCTTCGGGGTCGACGTCGCGATCGAGGCCGTCGGCGTGCCCGCCACGTTCACAGCCTGCACGCGGATCGTGCGGCCCGGTGGACGGGTGGCGAACGTCGGCGTGCACGGCGCACCGGTCGAGCTGGCGCTCCAGGACCTGTGGATCCAGAACATCGACATCTCGATGGGGTTGGTCAACACCAACACGACGGCCATGCTGCTGTCGCTGGTCGCCGAGCACCGGCTCCCGGTCGACCTGCTGGCCACGCACCACTTCGCGCTGGACCAGATGATCGACGCCTACGACACCTTCGCCCGGGCGGCGCAGACGAAGGCGCTCAAGGTGGTGATCAGCCGCTGACCACGCCGGTGGCGGCTCCCGCACCGGGGGCCGCCACCTGGGCGCCGAGCACGGCCAGTGCGCCGGGGACGACCTGTGCATGCAGCGGCAGCGGTCCGATCCGCTCACCGTCGGCGAACGCGACGGGCGGGTGCGGGCCGTGCGGCGGTGACCACTCGACGAGCAGGCTGCGCGTGCGCACCACCTGGACGGCGGGGTGACCCAGGTGGGAGCCGGTGAACAGCGACGGGAACAGGCGCATGAGGTGTGCCCGCCCCAGCCCCGTCCCGGTGACCACGTCGAGCAACCCGTCGCCCGGGTCGGCGTGCGGGGCGATCCGCATCCCGCCGCCGAAGTCGCGGGTGTTCGCCGCGGCGACCAGCACCCCGGAGGACTCCCAGGTGCTTCCGTCGTCGAACGTGACGCGGTACCCGTACGGCCGGAACCGGGCGAGCTCGACGAGCAGCGCACGGACGTAGCGCCCGGTGCCGGACGGGAACCGCAGCCGGTTGGCGCGGGCGTTCACCGCCGCGTCGATGCCGCACGAGAGCACTCCGACGTACCACTCGGCGGCCTGGCTGCCCGGGGTCGTCACCCGGACCGCGTCGATGGGCCGCGGGCCGTCGGCCAGGCCCTGCAGGACGGTGCGGACCGACGCGCCGACATCGTGCACCGGCAGGCCCAGCACGCGCGAGATGTCGTTGCCGCTGCCGGCCGCGACGACGCCGAGCGGCAGGTCGCTGCCGGCCACCACGTTGACACCCAGGTGGGTCATGCCGTCCCCGCCGACCACGACCAGCGCGTCCAGCCCGCGCAGCGCGGCGGCACGGGCCGCGTCGCTGGCCTGAGCAAGGGTCGGCGCGGACAGGTCGATGACGTCGTGCCCCGCGGCCGCCAGCCCGGCGTGCGCCCGGGTGCCGGCGTGCAGGCCCCGGCCGTGGCCCGACGTGGGGTTCACGACCAGGCCCAGACGGCTCACCCGGCCTCCACACCTGCGGCGGACTCGGCGGCGGCCAGCTTCTTGGCCCTGCGACGGTCGTGCAGCAGGCAGACCCCGACGGCCCCGAAGTACAGCACCAGGATGGGCAGTGCGACCGCGAACATCGTGACGACGTCGGGGGTCGGGGTGGCGATCGCGGCGAACACGAACGCGATGATGACCGCCCACCGCCAGCCCGTGAGCCAGGTGCGCCCGGACACGAGGTTCGCCATCGTGAGCCCGACCATGAACAGCGGGAGCAGGAACGTCGCTCCGAACGCGAGCATGATCTGCATGACGAACGTGAGGTAGGACTGGGCGTCGATGAGGTTGACGGCACCGGTCGGTGTCGCCAGGGTCAGCAGCGCGACGGCGTTCGGGATGACCCACCAGGCCAGCGCCGCCCCCGCGACGAACAGCGGCACCGCGGCGCTCACGAAGCCGATCGAGTAGCCCCGCTCGCGCCGGGTGAGGCCCGGTGTGACGAAGGCCCACAGCTGGTAGATCCACCACGGGCTGGACACCAGGATGCCCAGGAAGATCGCGACCCTGATCTTCATGTCGAACGGTGTGGCCACCCCGGCGAAGTTGGGTGCGATCTCCTGGTGCCGGTCTGCGGCGACCTTGAGGATCGGGGCGAACAACAGGTCCATCACACGGCCGGAGACCACCCAGCCGATGATCCCGCCGACAAGGATCCCGACCGCGGCCTTGACGACCCGCGACCGCAGCTCGACGAGGTGGTCGCGCAACGACATCCGCCCCTCAGGGGCGGTCGTCTTGCGGCTCACGCGCGGTCAGGCGTTCGGGGCACGACCGTCGCCGGTGGGGCTCTGCGGGGTGCTCGCCGGCGGCGGCGTCTGCGGCGTGGCCACCGGGTCGACCACCGTGGTGCGGCTCGGGTCGTCGTCCCGCAGGTCCTTGACCTCGGACTTGAAGATCTTCAGCGACTGGCCGACGCTCTTGGCGACACCGGGGAGCTTGTTGGCACCGAACACGACGAGCACGATCGCGAGCACGATCAGCAGGTTCAGCGGGTGATCGAGGACATTCCTCAGCATGACGGGCCTCCCAGGCGGGGTCTGGCGTCGATAGTACCCGGGCGGGGGCCCGTGCCGGTGGTCCGGCTCATCAACGCCACAGACGGTCCCACCGCTCGTGCGCGGCGGCGTGCGAGGCGGCCCGGCGGGCGTCACGTGCGGCCCGTCGTGCCGCCAGGCCCCCACGCCAGCGTGCGGTGTCGTCGGCGGTCGCGAGCAGCGGGTGCACGACCGCCACCCGCCGGGAGACCTCGCTCAGCTCGGCGACCTGGTCGCTGAGCCGGGCGGCGGCGTCGGACGCCCGGCCCAGCTCGGCGCCGAGTGCCACAGCGCGCCGCCACAGGTCCCGGGCCAGGAAGAACGCACCGACAACGGTGCCCACGACAAGCACGGTCCACACCAGCCACCAGATCACGGCTGCTCCTCGTAGGCGTCCAGGGCCGCCCGCGCGGTCGCGGCGACCTCCTCGGCGACGGCACGCGGGCGAACGTCGAGCACATCGTCCGCCGCACCGAGGAGCAGCTGCACCACCCAGGTGTGCGAGACGACGCGCAGGTCCACCTCGAACGAGCCGTCGGGCAGGTTGCGCACGGCCTCCACCGGGCTCTGCTCGGCGATCCAGCGGGCGCGGCTGCGCAGGTGCAGCGTCACCAGCTCGCCCGTCGGGTCCGGGTCGAACACCTCGGCGTGCGGGTCCACCTCATGGGTGTCGGCGGCCACGTCGAGCAGCTGCGCGGCCAGCACCCGGTCGAGCCGGAACAGCCGTTCGGCCCCCGCCGCCAGGCACCAGCCGAGCAGGTAGGAGCCCGCGTCGTCGGTCACCAGCCGGATCGGGTCGACCTCGCGCTCGCTCGTGCGGTCCGCCGCGTTGACGTAGCGCAGCCGCAGCCGACGACCCTGCGCCAGCGCCGAGGTCACCACGGCCTGCACCTGAGGGTCACCGGTGAGCTGCAGGCGCACGTCGAGCGCGGACGTGGCCCCGCCCGTCACGGACTGCACCTTGGCCAGCGCGGAGTCGAGGACCGCGCGCCGGTCGTCGTCGAGCGCCGGGCCCAGGTCCTCGGCCAGGGCCCGCAGCGCCGCGAGCAGCGCGACGGCCTCCCGGGCACCCAGGCGCAGCGGCCGGGTCATGCCCCGGGACTCGGTGAGCGTGACGACGCCCTGCTCGAGGGAGAACGCGTCGAAGTCGATGAGGTCGTACGGCTGGTACCCCGGGGTGCCGGTGAGCCACAGCGTCTCGACGTCCGCGAGCACCTGCTCGACGCTCACGCCGAACTGCGCCGCGAGCTGCTCGACGGGCGCCCCCGAGCTGCGGTCGAGATAGGCGACCATGCCGAGCAGCCGCAGCACGCGGTCGCTCGCCCGCTCAGCCACGAGGCACCTGCCCCAGCGCGGCAGCCCTGGTGAGCAGCGCGAGCACGGCGGAGCGCACCTGCGGCGGCGAGAGCACGAGCACGGCCGGACCGTAGCCGACGACCTCCTCGGCCAGCTCCCAGGTGGCGCGGAACGGCACCCGCACGACGTCGCGGCCTGGTGCGGCCTGCAGGTCACCCGGTTCGGCCGGCAACGCACGGGCGCGCAGCGCCTCGGCACGTTCCGGAGCCAGGGCGAGGACCGCCACCCCGCCGCGGCCCGTCGACCAGGCCTGCTCGGCCTGTGCGAGCAGCGCCGGGTCGGGCGGGTCGAACGCCTCGACCGGGCCGAGAGCCCGCACCGGGCCCTCGATCCGGGACAGCCGGAACGACCGGGCGGCACCGCGGTCACGGTCGTGCCCGATGAGCACCCAGCCGCCCCGCCGGGCCATCAGCCGCCACGGCTCGACGTGACGTTCGCGGACCTCGCCCGTCGTGGCGGCCCGGTAGGTGAAGCGCACCGCCCGCCGCTGGTGCAGGGCGTCGACCAGCGGGGCGAGTGCCGCTCCCCCGGCGCGCACCCGTGCGGCCAGACCCGCGACGAGGTCGCTGGACTGGGCCGACGGCGCCACCGCCCGCAGCTTGGTGAGCGCCCGGGCGGAGTCCACCCGCAGGCTCGCGTCCTGCCAGAGCTGGGCCGCCAGCGAGAGCACGCCGAGCTCGGCGGGTGTGAGGTCGATCGGCGGCAGCGCGTACGCCTCCAGGTCGATCCGGTACCCGATGTCGTCGCCGTGGCCGGCATCGGTGACGGTGACCAGCGGCACACCGAGCTCACGCAGGGTGTCCTTGTCCCGCTCGAACATCCGCTCGAACGCGTCCGGGGTCGGCGCGTCGGCGTACCCGGCGACGGTTCGGCGCACCTGCTCCTTGGTCAGTCGCGTCGAGGTGTTCACCAGGGCGATGACCAGGTCGAGCAGGCGCTCGTCGGGGGGGATGGTGGTGCTCATCGGACCTAACGTAGCGGCCGGTAGCGTGGGCGCGTGATCGCGTGGCGGCAGGGCGTGGTGGTTCGGGTCGACGACGGCTGGTCCGGTGCGCTCCCGCTGCGGGTGGACGTCGAGGGCCAGGAGGTCGCGGCGCTGGCCTACCCCGACCTGGTCGGGCGGATCGACGTCGGCGCCGTCGTGCTGCTCAACGTCTCGGCCCTGGTCCGGGGTCTGGGCACCGGCGGATACGCCCTCGTCGTCGCCCGGACCGACCGCCTGCCGTCCGATCCGCCCGCCGGTCCTGGTCACCTGGTCAAGGCCCGCTACACGCCGTTGCAGACGATGGTGCTCGGGGTCGACGAGCAGGAGTCGGTGCACCACGAGGTGCTGCGCGATGCCGACGACCTGGCCGGGATGCCCGTCGTCGTCGCCGATCTGCACTCGGCGGTCCCTGCCGTCGTCGCCGGTCTGCGCCACGCGGCCCGGCGCGCCGGTCGCCCGCCGCTCACGGTCGCCTACCTGCTCACCGACGGCGGCGCGCTGCCGGCCTGGTTCTCCCGGACCATCGGCACGTTGCGTGACGCCGGCTGGCTGGACGCGTGCGTGAGCACCGGGCAGGCCTTCGGCGGCGACCTCGAGGCGGTGTCCGTGCACTCCGGTCTGCTCGCGGCCCGGTGGGTGGCGCGGGCGGATGTCGCGGTCGTGGCCCAGGGGCCGGGCAACCTCGGCACCGGCACCCGGTGGGGCTTCTCCGGTGTGGCGGCGGGCGAGGCGGTCAATGCCGCGGCGGTGCTCGGCGGGCGACCGGTGGCCAGTCTGCGGGTGTCGGGCGCCGACGCACGGGAGCGGCACCGCGGGGTGTCCCACCACTCCCTCACCGCCTACGGACGGGTCGCGCTGGCCCCGGCCGACGTCGTCGTCCCGGTGCTGGACGGCACGCTCGGTGAGCTGGTCCGGGCCCAGGCGCAACCGCTGGGGGCGCCGGTCGGACGGCACCGGCTGGTCGAGGTGGGCACGGACGAGGGGCTGCTCGACGCCCTCGGCGAGTCCCCGGTGCGGCTGTCCACCATGGGGCGTGGTCTGCAGGAGGACCCGGCGTCCTTCCTGTCCGCCGCCGCCGCGGGGCTGCACGCGGCAGCCCTCGCGCTCGCCGGCTGAAGGCGCCGGCGGGAGGGTCAGTCGTCCGACGGGGTGACGGTGTGCCGGGCCAGCAGGGTCGCGAGCCGTCTCGCCTCGGCCATGCCCCGCTGCCCGTCCGAGCGTTGCACGCCCATCGCGGCCACCGTGTCGCCGTCGTCGAGGTCCAGCTGCACCCACGGCCGTCCCTCGCCGAAGCGCACCGACACGACCTGCGCCCAGCGCAGCCGACGCCTGACGACGAGGTTGCGCACGGTGAGCCCGTCGGGGTCGACGAGCACCGCCACCGAAGCCTCACGCCAGCAGAACCAGACCACGAGCACGCCGACCAGGACGAAACCCACCTGGTCACCGGGTCCGACCCAGTCCCGCGTCGCCCAGACCAGGACGACCGTCCCCAGCCCCGCCAGCACCCCCACACCCAGCGAGACCGCACGCGCCAGGCGCGGTCGGAACGGGGCGTAGGGGTCGGGCGTCACAGTCGGCAGGCGTGGATCGAGGTCACGATGATCGCGCGGGCACCGACGTCGTACAGGTCGTCCATGACGCGGTTGGTCGCAGACCGCGGCACCATGGCGCGCACGGCGCACCACTGCTTGTCATGCAGCGGAGAGACCGTCGGCGACTCCAGGCCCGGGGTGATGGCCACGGCTCGCTCGACCGCGGAGATCGGCACGTCGTAGTCCATGAGCACGTACTGACGTGCGGTGAGCACGCCCTGCAGCCGGCGGGTGAGCACTGCGAGCTCCCCTTCGGACGCCCCGGCACCACGCACGAGCACGGCTTCGGAGTGCAGCAGCGGATCACCGAACACGTCGAGCCCCGCCGCGCGCAGCGTCGTGCCGGTCTCCACCACATCGGCGATGACATCGGCCACACCGAGCCTGATCGACGACTCCACCGCACCGTCCAGCCGCACGACGGAGGCCGGCTCGATGCCGAGCCCGCCGAGGAAGTGCGCGACGAGCACGGGGTAGGAGGTGGCGACCCGACGGCCCGCCACCTCGTGCACCGAGGACAGCTCGCCGGCGTTGGCGGCGAACCGGAAGGTCGAGCGGCCGAAGCCGAGCGCGAGGTGCTCGGTGGCCTCCGAACCGGAGTCGATGAGCAGGTCGCGCCCCGTGATGCCGGCGTCCACCGTGCCCTGCCCGACGTAGACCGCCACATCCCGGGGACGCAGGAAGAAGAACTCCACATCGTTGTCGGGGTCGGGCAGCACGAGCTCGCGCGGGTCACGGCGTTGGCGGTAGCCCGCCTCGCGCAGCATCTGCACGGCCGGCTCGGACAGGGAGCCCTTGTTCGGGACGGCGATCCTCAGCACGGCCGGCTCACAGGTGGGCGTAGACGTCGGCCAGGGTCAGCCCACGCGCGAGCATGAGCACCTGGGCGTGGTAGAGGAGCTGGGAGATCTCCTCGGCGGTCCGCTCGTCCGACTCGTACTCGGCAGCCATCCACACCTCGGCAGCCTCCTCGACGACCTTCTTGCCGATCGCATGCACCCCGGCCTCCAGCTCGGCGACGGTGCGCGAGCCGACGGGACGGGCAGCGGCCTTGGCACTGAGCTCGGCGAACAGGTCTTCGAACGTCTTCACGTGCGCGATGCTAGACGGCCCGACCACCTGCGCGCCGAGCCGTCCACGTGCGGGCGGCCCTGGCGGGCCGCTCAGGCCGGTCCGGGGGCGACCAGCTCGCGCAACGTGAGCGCGGTGCCGATCGCGGCGAGCGCGGCCTCGGCGCCCTTGTCCTCGTGCGAACCTGCGCGCCCCACCCGGTCGAGCGCCTGCAGCTCGTTGTCGACGGTGAGCACCCCGAAGCCGACCGGCACGCCGGTGGTCACAGCGACCCGGGTGAGTCCGTAGGTAACCGACTGGCAGACGTACTCGAAGTGCGGGGTCCCGCCCCGGATCACGACCCCGAGGGCGACCACGGCGTCGACCCCGGTGCGGGCCGCCTGCGAGGCCGCCACCGACAGCTCGACCGCACCGGGCACCCGCAGCACCTGCACGTCCGTGACGCCCGACTCCTCGAGCGCGGCCAGCGCCCCGTCGAGCAGACCGGTCATCACCTGGTCGTGCCAGCGGGAGGCGATGACCACCACCCGCAGACCCGAGCCGTCGACCATCAGCTCGGGCGCCCCAGCTCCGCTCATCGCCACGCTCCCTCGTCCAGCACGTGCCCCATGGCCGTGCGCTTCGTCTCCAGGTACGCCGCGTTGTGCGGCGTCCTGCCCACCTGCAGGCCACGGACCTCGACGACGTCGATGCCGTGCGCCCGCAGCCCGGCCACCTTGGCCGGGTTGTTCGTCAGGAGCGTCACCGCGCTCACCCCGAGGTCGGCGAGGATCGCCGCACCCGCACCGTACTCGCGACGGTCCACCGGCCAGCCGAGGTCGAGGTTGGCCTCAACCGTGTCGCGTCCCTCGTCCTGCAGCGCGTACGCCGCGACCTTGGCCAGCAGACCGATGCCGCGTCCTTCGTGCCCGCGCAGGTACACCACGGCGCCGCCCTGCTCGGCCGCGAGGCGCATCGCCTCGTGCAGCTGGGGGCCGCAGTCGCACCGGGCCGAACCGAACGCGTCCCCGGTGAGGCACTCGGAGTGCACCCGCACCACGGGCCGCTCCCCCAGGCCCCGCACCGGGACGAGCGCGACGTGCTCGGCGCCCGTCCGCAGGTCGCGGTAGCCGTGCATGGTGAAGTCGCCGAACTGGGTCGGCAGCGCCGCCGACGCGGTCCGGTGCACGCGCTGCGCCTCGGGCGCCTCCTCGGTGGCCACCGGGAGGTCGCCGTGCTCGATGCGCCAGCGCACCAGGTCGGCGATGGTGAGCACGACCAATCCCTCGAGCGCCGCGAGCCGCTGCACATCGGGCAGCCGCATCATCGACCCGTCGTCGTGCACGAGCTCGGCGATCCCGGCGACCGGTTCGAGCCCGGCCAGCCGGCACAGGTCGACGGCCGCCTCCGTGTGCCCGCCGCGGTGCAGCACACCGCCAGGCGCGGCCCGCAGCGGCAGCACGTGACCGGGGCGGATGAGGTCGACCGGCCCGCTGGCCGGGTCGGCGAGCACATGCAGCGTGCGCGTGCGGTCGGCCGCCGAGATGCCCGTGGTGACACCGGTCGCGGCGTCGACCGTGACCGTGTAGGCGGTGCGTCGCGGGTCCTGGCTGGAGGGCACCATGAGCGGCAGGTCGAGGGCGTCCGCCCGGGCCGCCGGCATCGGGGCGCACAGGTAGCCCGAGGAGTGCCGGATGGTCCAGCCGAGCCAGGCCGGGGTGGCCGACTGCGCCGCGAAGATGACGTCGGCCTCGTTCTCCCGGTCGGCGGAGTCGGCGACCAGCACGGGACGGCCGGCGCGCAGCTCGTCGAGCGCCTGCTCGACCGTCCCGGTCGGGGGCAGCACGCCGGTCACCGGGTCACCGCCAGCAGACGTTCGGTGTACTTCGCGAGCACGTCGACCTCCAGGTTGACCGGGGCACCGGGGGCCAGCGCGCCGAGTGTGGTCTGCGCCAGCGTCGTCGGGATGAGCGAGACCTCGAACCGGTCGTCCGCGACGGCCGAGACCGTGAGCGAGACGCCGGAGACCGTGATCGACCCCTTGTGCGCGACGTAGCGGGCCAGGGCCGCCGGCAGGGCGATGGTCACGACGTCCCAGCGTTCGCCCGGGTCGCGGGACAGCACGGTGCCCACGCCGTCGACGTGCCCCTGCACGAGGTGACCGCCGAACCGGCCGTCCACCCCCATCGCCCGCTCGAGGTTGACCCGCTCGCCCGGGGCCAGGGCGCCGAGCGCGGTGTGCTCGAGGGTCTCCGGCATGAGGTCGGCCGCGAAGGTCCCGTCCCCGGCCAGCGAGGTGACGGTGAGGCACACCCCGGAGACCGCGATCGAGTCGCCCGGGTGGGCGTCGCTGGTCACCAGCGGTCCCCGCACGACCAGCCGGGCGTCACGCTCACCGCGTTCGAGCCCGACCACCTCTCCGAGCTCCTCGACGATCCCTGTGAACACGTCAGTCCTCCGATCGGGTCGCGACGACCAGGACGTCCGGCCCGAGCCGGAGCACCTGGGTGGGCACCAGCCGCACCGCGTCGTCGATGGTCGTGATGCCCAGGTCGGCGACCGCCGACGGGCCTGCGCCGAGCAGCACCGGCGCGAGATAGGTGTGCAGCTCGTCCACCAGACCGGCGCGCAGGAACGCCGCCGACAGCGACGGCCCGCCCTCGACGAGGACCCGGTGCGCACCGCGTGCGGCGAGCTCGCCGAGCACGACGTACGGGTCGTGGGTGCGCAGCTGGACGAGCGGGCCGCCGGGGCCGTGCAGCGCGGCACCAGCGGGCAGGTCGCGCATGCCGACCACGACCCGCATGGGCTGGTGCGAGGTGAGCCGGCCGTCGCTGTCGCGTGCCGTGAGCGACGGGTCGTCGGTGAGTGCGGTGCCGGTGCCGACCACGACGGCGTCCATCTGCGCACGGACGTCGTGGGCGTGGCGTCGGGCCAGGTCCGAGGTGATCCAGCGGCTGGTCCCGTCGGCGGCGGCGACGCGCCCGTCGAAGGTCGAGGCGAGCTTGAGCGTGACGTGCGGCCGGGACACCCGGGCCAGCCAGCCGGCGAGCAGCGTGCGGCCCTGCTCGACGAGGACCCCGCCGACCACCTGCACCCCGGCGGCGGCGA
>NZ_VWSD01000007.1 GCF_009829685.1 Cellulomonas citrea | reverse complement strand
GACGCCCGCCCGGGCGAGGACCCCGTGCTGTCCCTGCGGGCCGCGGCCACGGCCGCCCGCACCGGCCTGGTGCTGTCCCCGGTCACGGTGGCCAGCCTGCAGGCCACCCCGCCGCTGCCGGTCCCGTGGCCCCGCACGGCGCGCACCCAGCTCCTCGCGCTGCTGGGCAGCGGCCCCGCGCAGGTGCCGGTCTGGGAGGCGCTCGACCTGGCGGGCGTCGTCACCACCTGGATCCCGGAGTGGGCCGGGGTGCGCAACCGGCCGCAGCGCTCACCGGTGCACCACCACACCGTCGACCGGCACATCGTCGAGACCGTGGCGCGGGCCGGCCGGGACCGGCGCGAGCTGGAGAACTCCGACACGTTGCTCGTCGCCGCGCTGCTGCACGACATCGGCAAACGCGCCGGCGCCGGTGACCACTCGATCGAGGGCGCCCGGCTGGCCGGGCCGATCGTCACCCGGATGGGGTTCGGCGCGCAGGTCGCCGCCGACGTCACCCGGCTGGTGCGCGAGCACCTCACGCTCGCCGACCTGGCCACGACGGCCGACCTGGACGACCCGGCCACCGTCGAGCGGCTGCTCGTCGCGGTCGACCACCGCGCCGACCTGCTCGAGCTGCTGCGTGCGCTCACCGAGGCCGATGCGTCGGCGGCCGGCCCGACGGCCTGGACCACGTGGCGGGCGCGGCTCGTGGACGACCTCACGGACCTGGCCCGGGCCGCGCTGACGGATACTGTGGACCGTCCGTAGTCACCTGCCTCTGGAGTCCCTGCGGTGTTCGCCTCCCTGTCCGACCGGCTGACCGCCACCTTCCGCAACCTGCGCACCAAGGGCAAGCTGTCGGAGGCGGATGTCGACGCCACCGTGCGCGAGATCCGCCGTGCCCTGCTCGACGCCGATGTCGCCGTCCCGGTGGTCCGCTCCTTCACGGGGGCGATCCGTGAGCGGGCGCTGTCGTCCGAGGTGTCCGGCGCCCTCAACCCGGCGCAGCAGGTCGTCAAGATCGTGCACGACGAGCTGGTCACGGTGCTCGGTGGCGCCACCCGTGAGCTGCGGCTGGCCAAGAACCCGCCGACCGTCATCCTGCTCGCGGGTCTGCAGGGTGCGGGCAAGACGACGCTCGCCGGCAAGCTGGGGCTCTGGTTGCGCGAGCAGGGGCACACCCCGCTGCTCGTCGCGGCCGACCTGCAGCGTCCCAACGCCGTCACCCAGCTGCAGGTGGTGGGGGAGCGGGCCGGGGTCCCCGTGTTCGCCCCGCACCCGGGCAACGCCGGTGCGGACGACGTGCTCCCGGCCGGTGCCGACCCGGTCGCGGTGGCTCGTGCGGGCGTGGAGACCGCACGTGCGCGTCAGCACGACGTCGTCGTCATCGACACCGCGGGGCGGCTGGGGGTCGACGACGGTCTCATGGCGCAGGCCGCGGCGATCCGGGACGCGACCTCGCCCGACGAGATCCTGTTCGTCGTCGACGCGATGATCGGCCAGGACGCGGTCACCACCGCCCAGGCGTTCGCCGACGGTGTCGGGTTCACCGGCGTCGTGCTGTCCAAGCTCGACGGCGACGCCCGCGGTGGGGCGGCGCTGTCCGTCACGCAGGTGACCGGGCGCCCCATCCTCTTCGCCTCGACCGGTGAGAAGCTCAGCGACCTCGAGGTGTTCCACCCCGACCGGATGGCCTCGCGCATCCTCGACATGGGTGACGTCCTCACCCTCATCGAGCAGGCCGAGAAGACCTTCGACGCCGAGCAGGCCGAGCGGTTCGCCGGCAAGCTGGCCAGCGGTGAGGACTTCACCCTCGCTGACTTCCTCAGCCAGCTGCAGCAGGTCCGCAGCGCCGGGCCGCTGAAGAAGATGCTCGGGATGCTCCCCGGGATGGGTCAGATGCGCGAGGCGCTGGACAGCTTCGACGAGCGCGAGGTCGACCGCGTCGAGGCGATCATCCACTCGATGACCCCGGCCGAGCGCGCCAACCCCAAGATCCTCAACGGGTCGCGCCGCTCGCGCATCGCCGCCGGTTCGGGCACCAAGGTCTCCGACGTCAACGACCTGGTGGTCCGGTTCGACGCGGCGCAGAAGATGATGCGCCAGATGGCGCGCGGCGGCGGCATGCCGTCGATGCCGGGGATGGGCAACCTGCCGGGCTCGGGCAAGAAGGCGAAGGGCCGCACCGCACCGCCGCCCAAGCGCGGCAAGGCGCGGTCGGGCAACCCGGCGACGCGGGCCGCGCAGCTGCGCGGCGAGGTCGCCCGGCCGGCCTCCCCGGCAGGCTCGGCGTTCGGTCTGGGTGGCGGCGCGCCGAGCCGTCCGGCCGACGTGACCTTGCCCGAGGGGCTGGACCAGTACCTGCGCGGTCAGTGACGGGCCTGGCAGCCATGTCCGTCCTGCACCTGGTGGGTCGGGTCGTCGTCGACGACGAGCACGAGGTCGGCGAGGCCTGGGTCGAGGGCGGGCGGATCACCTACACCCGTCCTGCGGGTGAGCCCGCGGCGACGGTGCGCGGCGTCGTGCTGCCCGGGCTGGTCGACGTGCACTGCCACGTGGGGCTGGCGGCCGGCGGCGCCACCGACCGGGCCACGGCCCGGGCCCAGGCGCTGGCCGACCGGGACAGCGGGGTGCTGGCGATCCGGGACGCGGGCTCGCCGCTGGACACCTCGTGGGTGGCCGACGAGCCCGACCTGCCGCG
Source organism: Cellulomonas citrea (assembly GCF_009829685.1). Taxonomy (GTDB): domain Bacteria; phylum Actinomycetota; class Actinomycetes; order Actinomycetales; family Cellulomonadaceae; genus Cellulomonas; species Cellulomonas citrea. Next base: position 46,051 of record NZ_VWSD01000007.1, on the reverse strand, counting down.
GCTGGTGCGGGCCGGGCACCACCTGGCGCGGCCCAAGCGCTACCTGCGGTCCTACGCGCGCGAGCTGGACGACCCGGACGAGCTGCCGGTCGCGGTGGCCCAGGAGGCCGCGCGCGGCGACGGCTGGGTCAAGCTGGTCGGCGACTGGATCGACCGTGAACTGGTCTCGGGCGGCGACCTGCGTCCGCTGTGGTCGGCCCGCCAGCTCGCCGACGCGATCGCGGCGGCGCACGCCGCCGGGGCCCGCGTGACGGCGCACACCTTCGCGACCGAGACGCTGGACGACCTGCTCGCGGCGGGCATCGACTGCCTCGAGCACGCGACCGGCGCCGACGCCACCCAGGTCGAGGCGATCGCGGCCGCCGGGATCCCGGTGACCGCGACCTTGCTCCAGGTGGCCCAGTTCGGTGCGATCGCCGACGCCGGCACCCGGTTCCCGGCGTTCGCCGCCCGGATGCGGCAGATGCACGCCCGTCGCTACCAGCAGGTGCGGGACCTGCACGACGCCGGGGCGCCGATCCTGGTCGGCACGGACGCCGGCGGCACCATCGCGCACGGCCGGATCGCCGACGAGGCGGCCGAGCTGGTCGCTGCCGGGCTGCCCGCCGCCGAGGTGGTGGCCGCCGCGAGCTGGCGCGCCAGGCAGTGGCTCGGGGTTCCTGGGCTGAGCGAGGGCGCCTCCGCCGACTTCGTGGCCTACGACGTCGACCCGCGGGTGGACATCCGTGCGTTGGCGGCCCCGGCCGCCGTCGTGCTGCGCGGGGTGCGGGTGCGCTGAGCCGGCGGTCGGCGGCGCGCTCGGCGCGTCGCGAGGCCGGAGGGGCAGGTCCTCCGCGGTGCGGGCGGTGCGCCTGAGTTGGGCGGGGCCCGCGCATCTGGCACAATGAGCGGCTGTCCACGGCGCACGCAGCCCCTCTACCTGCCGTTGCCGTAGTCCTTCAGGTCTTACCCGCGCGCCTGCCCCACGGGAGGCGCGGCAAGGACCGCCCCGTTGCACGTTCAGGAGACATCACACCGTGGCCACCAAGATCCGTCTCAAGCGCCTGGGCAAGATCCGCGCGCCGTACTACCGCATCGTCGTCGCCGACTCGCGCACCAAGCGCGACGGTCGCGTCATCGAGGAGATCGGCAAGTACCACCCCACCGAGGAGCCCTCGTTCATCGAGGTCAACTCCGAGCGCGCCCAGTACTGGCTCGGCGTCGGCGCCCAGCCGACCGAGCAGGTCGCCGTGCTGCTCAAGATCACCGGTGACTGGCAGAAGTTCAAGGGCCTGCCGGGGACCGAGGGCACGCTGCGCACCAAGGCCCCCAAGGTCGACGCGACCGCTGCGGTCGAGGCCGTCGCCGTCGCCGCCGAGAAGGTCAAGGCGACCGCCTCGGAGCGCAAGTCCCAGGCTGCGGCCGCGCCGGCCGCGGACGACGAGCAGGCCTGATGCTCTCCGACGCGCTGGAGCACCTGGTCCGGGGGATCGTCGATCACCCGGACGACGTGCACGTGCGTCAGGCCGCGCTGCGGCGCGGTGAGCTGCTCGAGGTCCGGGTGCACCCCGACGACCTCGGGCGCGTCATCGGCCGCAGCGGCCGCACCGCCAAGGCCCTGCGCCAGGTCGTCAACGCGCTGTCGACGGACGGTTCCGTCCGTGTCGACGTCGTGGACGTCGACCGGCGCTGAGCTCCTCGTGCAGTTGACGGTCGCTCGGATCGGGCGCGCCCACGGGCTGCGCGGCGAGGTCGCCCTCGACGTGCGGTCCGACGACCCCCAGGCCCGGCTGACCCGCGGGGCGGTGCTCGACACCGACCCCGCGGGCGCCGGGCCTCTCGTCGTCGAGGCGGTCCGCGAGCAGCAGGGCCGCTGGTTCGCCACCTTCGAGGGGGTGCACGACCGCACCGGCGCCGAGGCGCTGCGTGGCGTGGACCTCGTCGTCGAGGCGGACGACGAGGGTGACGACGAGTCGTGGTACCGCCACGAGCTCATCGGTCTGCGGGTCGAGCGGGTCGGCAGCCACGAGCTGCTGGGCACCGTGGTCGACCTCGAGCACCTGCCCGCCCAGGACCTGCTGGTGCTGCGCGAGCCCGACGGGACGGTGAGCCGGGTGCCCTTCGTCCGCGAGATCGTCCCGGTGGTCGACGTGGCCGGCGGACGGGTGCTCATGGACCCGCCCGGCGGTCTGCTGGCGGTGGACGCCGACGCGCTGGTCGTCAGCGAGGAGACCGGGCAGGACGGTCGCTGACGTGCGCATCGACGTGGTCTCGATCTTCCCCGAGTACCTGTCGCCGCTGTCGTTGTCGCTGGTCGGCAAGGCGGTGCGGGACGGTGTGCTCGACCTGGCGGTGCACGACCTGCGCGACTGGGCCCTCGACCGGCACCGCACGGTCGACGACACCCCGTTCGGCGGTGGAGCCGGCATGGTGATGCGGCCGGACGTGTGGGGCGAGGCGCTCGATGCGGTCCTCACGCCGGGGGCGCGGCTCATCGTGCCGTCGCCGGCCGGCCAACGGTTCAGCCAGCCGCTCGCCGAGGAGCTGGCCGCCGAGCAGCACCTTGTCTTCGCCTGCGGTCGCTACGAAGGGATCGACGCACGGGTGGCCGAGCACTTCGCCGCGAGCGGCGCGGTCACCGAGGTGTCGATCGGCGACTACGTCGTCAACGGCGGCGAGGTCGCGGCGCTCGTCGTGGTGGAGGCGGTCGCCCGGCTGCTGCCCGGGGTGATCGGCAACCCGCAGTCGCTCGTCGAGGAGTCGCACGCAGGCGACGGCCTGCTGGAGTACCCGGTGTACACGCGTCCGACGAGCTGGGCCGGGCTCGACGTGCCGGAGGTGCTGCTGTCGGGGCACCACGGCAACGTCGCCCGGTGGCGCCGGGACCGGGCCCTCGAACGCACCGCGGCACGTCGTCCGGACCTGCTCGCCGGGCTGGACCCGTCGGTGCTGGACCGTGAGGACCTGCAGGTGCTCGCGGGTCTGGGCTGGTCGGTGCGCGACGGGGCCGTCGTCCGGACACCCTGATTCGGCCCGCGGCGCACCCGTGTGGCACACTGTCAGGTCGGTGCGCGCCTGATGTCCCTGCCTCCGGGGGGACAGCACAGGCCCTGCCGGTCGGCCGATGTGGCCGGTCGTGCATCGCACACGTCACGTCCATGAAGCACGTGGTCCGCACGCCGCCTGGCGGTCGGGCCCGGATGATCGCTCTGACCGGTGGCAGGGCTGAGAGGCGACACCCATGCACACGCTCGACCCGATCGACGCGGCATCGCTCCGCTCCGACATCCCCGCCTTCCGCGCGGGCGACACCGTCAAGGTGAACGTCAAGGTCGTCGAGGGCACGCGCTCGCGTATCCAGGCCTTCCAGGGCGTGGTCATCGGCCGCCAGGGCGGCGGCGTCCGCGAGACCTTCACGGTGCGCAAGGTGAGCTTCGGGGTGGGCGTCGAGCGCACCTTCCCGCTGCACGCCCCGACCATCGACACCATCGAGGTCGTGACCCGCGGTGACGTGCGGCGCGCGAAGCTCTACTACCTGCGCAGCCTTCGCGGCAAGAAGGCCAAGATCAAGGAGAAGCGCGACGCGATCCCGGCCAAGCAGGCCTGAGTCGCCGTGCGGCGAACGGTTCGCCAGTCGCCGCATCGTCGTGCGACAGTGAGCGCGTGAGCGACGAGACCGCCGAGGCGGCGTCCCCGAGCAACGGTGGACCGGGCCCGGACCAGCTCCCTGAGCAGGTCCGGGCCCGCCCGCGTGACGGACGTGGTGCGCGGCGCCGCAAGCCGGCCGCGAGCGGTCCGCTGGCCTGGTTGCGCGAGACCGCGATCATCGTGGTCAGTGCGGTCGTGCTGTCCGTCGTGGTCAAGACGTTCCTGGTCCAGGCGTTCTTCATCCCGTCGGACTCGATGAACGACACGCTGATCGTCCACGACCGCATCCTCGTGTCCAAGCTGGTGCCGCGGGTGTTCTCGCTGCACCGGGGCGACATCGTGGTGTTCAAGGACCCGGGCGGCTGGCTGCCCCCCACCGAGGCGCCCCGGGAGTCCGGCCCCACGGTCGTGCTCGACGACGCGCTGCGCTGGATCGGGCTGCTGCCCACCGACTCGGGTGACCACCTGGTCAAGCGGGTCATCGGTCTGCCGGGGGACCACGTCGCCTGCGCGGGCGCCGGGTCGCCGGTCACGGTCAACGGTGTGCCGATCACGGAGACGTACCTCAAACCGGGCTCCCAGCCGAGCGAGGTCGCGTTCGACGTCGTCGTCCCCGACGGCTACCTGTGGGTGATGGGCGACAACCGCCAGCACTCGGCGGACTCCCGGTACAACCAGGGGCGTCCCGGCGGCGGGGCCGTCCCGGTCTCGGATGTGGTCGGCGTCGCCTTCGTCACCGTGTGGCCGCTCGACCGCCTCACGACGTTGCCGAACCCGGGGGCGGTGTTCGCCTCGGTCCCCGACCCGTCATGACGGGCGCCGCTCGACGGCGCGCACCCCACCTGGGCCACGAGCGCGCGGTGCTGCGGGCCGGCGCCCGACTGGTCGCAGGGATGGACGAGGTGGGCCGGGGCTCGCTCGCGGGCCCGGTGAGCGTCGGCGTGGTGGTCGTGGACCTGGCGACACGGTCGGCGCCCGTCGGTGTCGCCGACTCCAAGCTGCTGAGCCCGGCGGCGCGGCGTGCGCTGCTGCCGGCGCTCGCGCGGTGGGGGCGGGCGCGTGCCGTCGGCCATGCCAGTGCGGCGGAGATCGACGAGGTCGGGATCATCGCCGCCCTGCGGCTGGCCGGAACCCGGGCCCTGGCGGTGGCCGAGGAGCAGGTCGGCCCGGTCGACGCCGTCCTGCTCGACGGCTCCCACGACTGGCTCACGCCACCGGCGGACCTGTTCGGCCCCGAGGAGCCGGTGCACCGCGCCGTCCACCTGCGGGTGAAGGCCGACCGTGAGTGCGCGAGCGTGGCCGCCGCCTCGGTGCTGGCCAAGTGCGAGCGGGACGGGCTCATGGTCGAGCTGGGTGCGCAGTTCCCGCAGTACGGGTGGGAGGCGAACAAGGGCTATGCCTCGGCCGAGCACGTCTCCGCGCTCGCCGAGCACGGTCCGTGCCCCTGGCACCGGCGCTCCTGGCGGCTGCCCGGTCTGCCGCCGGTGGCCGCGGAGGTCCTCGCGGTCGACCGGACGGGTCCATGGGGGATGATGGGCGGGTGAGCGCCGAGGACCTGGAGAACTACGAGACCGATGCCGAGCTCGCCCTGTACCGGGAGTACCGCGACGTCGTCGGTCTGTTCTCGTACGTGGTGGAGACCGAGCGCAGGTTCTACCTGGCCAACCAGGTCGACCTGCAGGTGCGGTCGGCGGCCGGTGAGGTCTACTTCGAGCTGTCGCTCACCGATGCGTGGGTGTGGGACGTCTACCGCTCCGCGCGGTTCGTGAAGTCGGTGCGGGTGGTCACGTTCAAGGACGTCAACGTCGAGGAGCTCGCCAAGGCCGAGCTGGACCTGGGCGAGGTCGGCCGCGCCTGACCAGCCGTCCCCAGCCCCGGTGAGCGGCTGCGGGTTGTCCTGCGGGAGCCAGCCGCCGTCTGCCGCCGGTCGCGGAGGCGGACCCTGCACGTATGCGGGTCACACAGGCGGTCGGTCGGTTCGGTGAGGACGTCGCGGCTGCACACCTGACGTCGGCCGGGTGGCAGGTCCTCGACCGCAACTGGCGGTGCGCGACCGGTGAGCTCGACCTCGTCGCCCTCGACGGCGACGAGCTGGTCGCCGTCGAGGTCAAGACCCGACGGAGTGCGACCTACGGCTCACCCGCCGAGGCCGTCACGAGGACCAAGCTGGTCCGGCTGCGTCGCCTGGCGGCCGCCTGGCTCGCCGCCCACGAGCTGCGACCGGCCGCGGTGCGCGTCGACGTCATCGCGATCACGGTGCCCCGCAGCGGTGGCCCGTCGATCGAGCACCTCGTCGGGGTGGTGGGCTAGGTGCCGCTCGGCCGCACGCGCTCCGTCGCGCTCGTGGGGACCAGGGCGCACCCCATCGAGGTGGAGGCGCACCTCGCGCCCTCGCTGCCAGCCTTCGCCATCGTCGGGCTGCCGGACGCGGCGCTGTCCGAGGCGCGTGACCGGGTCCGTGCCGCGGTCGCGTCCTCGGGGCTGACCTGGCCCAACCGCCGGGTGACGGTCAACCTCACACCCGCGAGCCTGCCGAAGTCCGGTTCGGGCTTCGACCTGGCGATCGCCGTCGCGGTGCTCGCGGGTGCCGGGCTCGTCGACGCCGACCGTCCCGGTCCGGTGGTCCACCTCGGGGAGCTCGGGCTCGACGGACGGCTTCGACCGCTCCGCGGTGTGCTCCCTGCGGTGGCCGCGGCCGTGGCGGCGGGTATCCCACGGGTCGTCGTGCCCTCGGCGAACGCGGCCGAGGCGGCGCTCGTCCCCGGGGCCCAGGTCGCCGCGGCCGACAGCCTCGCGCAGGTCGCGGCCTGGTACGGCGGCGAGGTCGAGGTGCCCGCGGTGGAACCCGTGGGTGCCGAACCGGTCGAGGTGCACCGGTCGGCCGGGCTCGACCTGGCCGATGTGCTCGGGCAGGTCGAGGCGCGCCGCGGGCTCGAGGTGGCGGCGGCCGGAGGGCACCACCTGCTCCTCGTCGGGCCGCCGGGCGCGGGCAAGACGATGCTCGCGGCCCGGCTGCCGGGTCTGCTGCCCGACCTGGACGCCGCGCAGTCGCTCGAGGTGACCGCGGTGCACTCGGTCGCGGGGACGTTCGACCCGTCCGGCGGCCTCATGCGCCGCCCGCCGTTCGAGGACCCGCACCACACCGCGACTCCCGCCGCCATCATCGGGGGCGGGTCGGGGGTGCCACGGCCGGGTGCCGCGTCGCGTGCGCACCGAGGTGTCCTGCTGCTCGACGAGGCCCCCGAGTTCGCCAGCTCGGTGCTGCAGACGCTGCGCCAACCCCTCGAGCACGGTGAGCTGGTGCTGCACCGGGCGGCAGGCGCCGCACGCTATCCGGCACGTTTCCAGCTCGTGCTGGCGGCTAACCCGTGCCCCTGCGGTCGTTGGTTCGGCAAGGGGGCGGACTGCACCTGCCGCGCCGAGCAGCGACGTCGCTACTTCGGCCGGATCTCCGGACCGCTGCTCGACCGGGTCGACATCCAGCTCGACGTACCCCCGGCGACCTCGGACGGTCGCTCCGGTGAGAGCACGGCCGTCGTAGCGGAGCGCGTGCTCGGTGCCAGGCGCGCGGCCGCGGCGCGGCTGGCGGGCACCGGGTGGTGCACCAACGCCGAGGTCCCCGGCTCGTGGCTGCGGCAGCGGCTCGGGCGTCGGGGGCGTGCGGCGGCCGAGCTCGACCAGGCGCTCGACCGTGGCTGGTTGTCGCTGCGCGGAGCCGATCGGGTGCTGCGGCTCGCCTGGACCCTCGCCGACCTGGCCGGCCGTGTCGCACCGGGGGACGACGAGATCGGCGAGGCGATGGCGCTGCGCACGCGTCGCGGTGCGGCGTGAGGACGTCGGGGCCCGGGGAGCCGGCCGAGGCGTCCGGCCCGGAGGACTGCTCGTCCGCGGACCGGCGGGCCCGCGCCCTGTGGAGCGTGCTCGCCGAACCCGGTGACGAGGCCGCGGGTGCGCTGCTCGAGGCGGTCGGTGCGCAGGCCGCTGCCTCGTGGGTGGCCTCCGTCGGTGCGCACGGTCCCGACTGGACGCTGCTCGGGGACCTGGGGCGCGGGCTGTCGGTGGGCTCGCGCTCCGGGCTCGCGCGTCGGGCCGCGCTGTGGGCCCGACGGGGTGCGGCCGCAGGCGTGGTCGGCGGTGAGCTGGCGGTCCCGGACGGCCTCCATGTCGTGGTGCCCGGTGATGCGCAGTGGCCGGCCGGTCTGGACGATCTGGGTGCGGGGCGGCCGCACTGCCTGTGGGTGCGCGGGCGGCTGCCGGCGGGTCCGCTGTCCGCGGTGGCGCTCGTGGGGTCTCGTGCCTGCACGGCCTACGGGCGCCAGGTCGCCGCCCAGCTGGCCCACGGCGTCGCATCGCGCGGCGTCCTCGTCGTGTCCGGTGGGGCGTTCGGGATCGATGCGGCGGCGCACCGGGGAGCGATGGCGGCGGGCGGCGCGACCGTCGTGCTCCTCGCAGGCGGGATCGACCGGCCCTACCCCGGCGCGCACCGCGAGCTGTTCGACGAGGTCGTGGCGACCGGCGGCGCCCTCGTGGGTGAGGCCCCACCCGGTGCGGCGCCGCTGCGTTCGCGGTTCCTGCAGCGCAACCGGCTCATCGCGGCCATGGCGACGGCCACCGTCGTCGTCGAGGCCGCATGGCGATCCGGGGCGCTGTCCACGGCGCACCATGCGGCGCGGTTGCTGCGACCGGTGGGGGCCGTCCCGGGGCCGGTGACGTCGGCCGCGTCGGCCGGCTGCCACCGGTTGCTGCGGGAGGGCTGCGCGGTCTGCGTGACGGAGTCGGACGAGGTGCTCGAGCTCGTCGGGCCGGTCGACGCGAGCCTGGGCGCCGAGCCGGACGTCGGACGTCCGCTCGACGGGCTCGACCCCGCGGCACGCACCGTGCACGAGGCGTTGTCGGTGCGGCGCCCGACCGAGCCGGCTGACCTCGCGACCGCGTGCGGGATGTCCGTCGCGAGCGTCCGGGCGAGCCTGGGACGCCTCGAGCTGGCTGGTCTTGCCGCCCGCTCGGGTTCCGGCTGGCGGGCTCGGCAGCCTCGTGACCAGGACTAATGTCCCGGGCTGGTCCTGCATCCATCTGGGCGAAGGTGCCGCTGGATGACGCGTCGGGCGGGTGAAATAAACGGACGAAAGGGAGTCGGTCTCCGCCGATATCGGACATAGTCGACCTTCTGGGCAAGGACTACATCCATGTACTTTGAGTGCCTCTTGTGGGGGGCCCATGTGCCAACCAGGGTAGGGGTGTGTTCATGGCGCAGATCGAGGAGGGCGCAGCCGACAGGGCTCGGCTGCTGTCCGACTTCGCCCTGCACCTGAAGGCGGGGCGCGGGCTGTCCGAGCACACCGTCCGCGCCTACCTCGGTGATCTCGAGTCGTTGTTCGACCACGCCGTCCGTCTCGGGCACGGCCGTCTCGACCAGATCGACCTCATGGTGCTGCGCAGCTGGCTCGGTGCCATGGTCGCCGCGTCGAGGTCCCGTGCCACGATCGCGCGCCGCAGCGCCGCCGCCCGCACCTTCTTCGCCTGGTCGGTGCACACCGGCCGCCTCGCGGTGGACCCGACGACCCGGCTCGCCAACGCCCGCGCCGCGCGCACCCTGCCGACGGTGCTCGGCCAGGAGGCCGTCGCGGAGCTGCTGGACACCGCGCGGCTCGCGGCGCAGGACGGCGGGCCGGTGCAGGTGCGCGACTGGACCCTCGCCGAGCTGCTGTACGCCAGCGGGGTGCGGGTCGGGGAGCTGTGCGGCGCCGACGTGTCGGACCTCGACCTGGACCAGCGCACCCTGCGGGTGCTGGGCAAGGGCCGCAAGGAGCGGGTCGTGCCCATCGGTCTGCCGGCCGTCCGAGCCGCGCAGACCTGGCTCGGCTCGGCCCGTCCCGCGCTCGCCGGCGCGGGATGCGCGGCGCTGCTCGTGGGCTCGCGCGGCGGACGGCTCGACCAGCGGCAGGCGCGCGCCGCGGTGCACCGCCTCGCCGCTGCCGCGGGTGTCGACGACGTGGCCCCGCACGCACTGCGGCACTCGGCGGCCACCCATCTGCTCGAGGGCGGGTCCGACCTGCGCTCGGTCCAGGAGATGCTCGGCCACGCGAGCCTTGCGACGACGCAGCGCTACACCCACGTGTCCGCCGAGCGGCTTCGTTCAGCCTTCGACCTGGCTCACCCCCGGGCATGAGCGCACTGCAGGAGATGGAGACCACCATGACGACCACCGTGGCGACGCAGCAGGTCCCGGTGCACCGGTTCCCGGTACCGACCGCGCCGGTCGGTGTCATCCCCACTCAGCGGACCGTCGCCGACGTCGACCCCGTCGACGCGCTGTGGCTCGACTACAAGACGACCTCGTCGCCGGTCGCCCGTGAGCAGCTGATCCTGCACTACGTCCCGCTCGTCACCGCCGTCGCGGGTCGGCTCGGGATGCGGCTGCCGAACACTGTCGAGCAGGCCGACCTGGTCTCGTACGGCATGTTCGGTCTCATCGACGCCATCGAGAAGTTCGAGACCGACCGCGCCGTGCGGTTCGAGTCCTACGCCTCCTCACGGATCCGGGGTGCGATCCTCGACGAGCTGCGTGCCATGGACTGGGTGCCGCGCTCGGTTCGGTCCAAGGCGCGTGCGATCGACCGGGCCTTCTGCGAGCTCGAGGTCGACCTGCACCGGGCGCCGAGCCAGCGTGAGGTCGCCGAGCACCTGGGGATCTCGACCGGTGAGCTCAACTCGGTGCTGGGCCAGGTCGCCAGCGTCAACCTCGCAGCCCTCGACGAGGTCGTCTCGGGTGAGGACGCCTCGGGCAGCCTCAGCATGGGCGACCGTCTCGGTGACGACCGGGTGCCCGACCCCGTGGCGCAGGTCGAGGCGATGGAGACCTCCCACCTGCTGGGCCGTGCGATCGAGACGCTGGGGGAGCGTGAGCGCCTGGTCGTCGTCCTGTACTACTACGAGCGGCGCACGCTCGCCGAGATCGGCCGGGTGCTCGGTGTCACCGAGTCCCGGGTGTCCCAGATGCACACGGCCGCGATGGCGCGGCTGCGTCACCAGATGCGCGAGGCCGAGCGGGTCGCCTGACCGACCAGCCACCGGCGGTCGGTGAGCGGAGCTCAGCAGCACCACCGGACCTGATCCGGGCAGCAGGCTCAGCGGGTCCAGGTACGTCTGCTCCGCACGCACACCCCAGTGCAGGCAGGCCGCGGGCGCGCAGTGCGACAGCGCGCCGTCATCGAGCGTCCCGACGACCTCGCCTGCGACGACCGCCTGGCCGAGGCCGACCGAGGCGATCACGGGTTCCAGGCTCGATCGCCGTCCGTCGAGGTGGGTGAGCGTGAGGACCGGCCGGCCGGCGACCTGGCCCGCGAAGGTGACCAGAGCGTCGGCCGGTGCCAGGACGGCTGTCCCCGGGATGGCGCCGAGGTCGACCCCGCGGTGCCCGGCGGACCACCGGTCAGGCGGCGCCCGGAACGGGTGGACGACCGGGGCGGGCGGGTCGAGGGGGAGCCGGTAGGCGGGTCGGACGGGGGCCGGGGCGGGTGCGGCGCGGTCGGCGACGGGCTGCGGGGCGCTCAGCGTGAGGGGGACGAGCAGGGCGAGGCCGAGGGTGCGCGCGAGTGTCGAGGTCCGCATGCCCGCGAGACTGGTCCGCAGCGGGGCTGTCGGGCCGGGCGCCGGTGCACCGGCCGGGGCGACGGACGGCGCAGGACGGCTCGTCACCGGTGAGTCGGCGCGTCTGCCCGGGTCGGGTAGACTTCCTGCCTGCGACCGGCATGCCGGTCGACTTCGCGCGTCCAGACTCCGATCCACGCCGCACTCGTGCGGCACCGGGGACGAGGCCGACGCCCGCAGCGGTCCGGGGAGCACCCGGTGCGGGTCCGGCGGGCGCCAGGGACCTCGGCCACCCGGTCGGGGTCGACAACCGAGCACGCGGACCTGTCGGTCCGCAGGAGTGCGCGCGCCGTGCGCGCGCCGAAAGGTCGATCATGGCCGTCGTCACCATGCGCCAGCTGCTGAACAGCGGTGTCCACTTCGGGCACCAGACCCGCCGCTGGAACCCGAAGATGAAGCGCTTCATCCTCACCGAGCGCAACGGGATCTACATCGTCGACCTCGAGAAGTCGCTGACCTACATCGACTCCGCGTACGAGTTCGTCAGCCAGACCGTGGCCCACGGCGGCACGATCCTGTTCGTCGGCACCAAGAAGCAGGCCCAGGAGCCGGTGGCCGAGCAGGCCAGCCGCGTGGGAATGCCCTACGTCAACCAGCGCTGGCTCGGTGGCATGCTCACCAACTTCACGACGGTGCACAAGCGTCTGCAGCGCCTCAAGGAGCTCGAGCAGATCGACTTCGACGACGTCGCCGGCTCCGGTCTGACGAAGAAGGAGCTGCTCGTCCTGCGTCGCGAGAAGGACAAGCTCGCCAAGACCCTGGGTGGCATCCGCGACATGGCCAAGGTGCCGTCGGCGGTCTGGATCGTCGACACCAACAAGGAGCACCTGGCGGTCGACGAGGCCCGCAAGCTGGGCATCCCGATCGTCGCGATCCTGGACACCAACTGCGACCCCGACCAGGTCGACTACCCGATCCCGGGCAACGACGACGCGATCCGCGCCGTGCAGCTGCTCACCCGCGTGGTGGCCGACGCCGTGGCCGACGGCCTCATCAAGCGCCACGCCTCGCGGACCGGTGACGGCGAGGCCGCCGCTGCTCCCGCCGAGCCGCTCGCCGAGTGGGAGCAGGAGCTCCTCGCCGGTGCTGAGGCCGCTGCGGCCGTCGTGACCGAGGACGTCACGGCTGCCGCCGGCGAGACCGCTGCGGTCGACGAGGTCGTCGTCGAGGCTGCTGCCGAGGTCGCCGCCGACGAGGCGCCGGCTGCTGCGGCCGACGAGACGGCTCCCGAGGCCAACTGAATCCCGCGCCGTTCCCCGGTGCACCACGACGAGAACGAGGACATCTGATGGCGAACTACTCGGTGGCGGACATCAAGGCGCTGCGCGAGAAGACCGGTGCGGGCATGCTCGACGTCAAGAAGGCGCTCGAGGAGGCCGAGGGCGACGCCGACAAGGCGTTGGAGATCATCCGGGTCAAGGGCCTCAAGGGCGTGAGCAAGCGTGAGGGCCGGTCGGCGTCCGACGGCCTCGTCGCGGCGCACGTCGGCCCGACGTCCGACGGCGAGGGCCAGGTCGGCGTCCTCGTCGAGGTGAACTCCGAGACGGACTTCGTCGCGAAGAACCAGGCCTTCATCTCCCTGGCGGACCGGGTCCTGGCGGCGGCTGTCGCCTCGGCGGCGTCCGACGTGGACGGCCTGCTGGCGGCGGACACCGACGGTGTCACGGTCGCCGAGGCGGTCGACGGTGTGGCGGCGACGATCGGCGAGAAGCTCGTCGTGCGCCGGATCGCCCGGCTCGCGGGCGAGCACGTCGAGGTCTACCTGCACAAGGTCAACAAGGACCTGCCCCCGCAGGTCGGTGTGCTCGTGAGCACCGACGCCAAGGGCGCGTCCGTGGCGCACGACGTCGCGACCCACATCGCGGCGTTCTCCCCGACCTACCTCACGCGTGAGGACGTGCCGGCCGACCTGGTCGCCGACGAGCGTCGGATCGCCGAGGAGACGGCCCGCAACGAGGGCAAGCCCGAGGCGGCGCTGCCCAAGATCGTCGAGGGCCGGGTCAACGGGTTCTTCAAGGAGAACGTGCTGGTCGACCAGGCGTACGCCCGGGACCCGAAGAAGACCGTGGGCCAGGTGCTCGCCGAGGCCGGCGGGACCGTCACCGGCTTCGCCCGCTTCCGGGTCGGGGCCTGACCGATGACCGGGTCACCGTCGCCGACGGGTGTCCGTCGGGTGCTGCTCAAGCTCTCGGGGGAGTCCTTCGGCGGCGGTGACGTCGGTCTGTCGGTCGAGGTGGTCAAGCGGATCGCCAGCGAGATCGCGGTGGCCGTGCGCTCCGGCGTGCAGGTCGCGATCGTGGTCGGCGGCGGCAACTTCTTCCGCGGTGCCGAGCTGTCCAAGGCCGGCATGGACCGTGCCCGCGCCGACTACATGGGCATGCTCGGCACGGTGATGAACTGCCTGGCGCTGCAGGACTTCCTGGAGCAGGCGGATGTGAGCACGCGGGTGCAGACGGCCATCGCGATGGGCCAGGTCGCCGAGCAGTACATCCCGCTGCGCGCCATCCGCCACATGGAGAAGGGGCGCGTCGTCATCTTCGGCGCCGGTGCGGGCATGCCGTACTTCTCCACCGACACCGTGAGCGTGCAGCGTGCGTTGGAGACGCACTGCAGCGAGGTGCTCATGGGCAAGAACGGGGTCGACGGGGTCTACACCGCCGACCCGCGCACCGATCCGACGGCACGTCGGCTGGACCACCTCACGTACACCCGCGCACTCGTCGACGGCCTCGCCGTGATGGATGCGACCGCGCTGTCGATGTGCCGGGACAACGACGTCCAGATGCGCGTCTTCGGGCTCGAGGAGCCCGGCAACGTCACCCGCGCACTTCAGGGTGAGAAGATCGGCACCCTGGTGACGACCGCGTGAGCGTGCGCGGCACGCAGTCCCCGGCAGACATCGAGAAGGAGCAGCGGTGATCGACGAGACCCTCTTCGAGGCCGAGGAGAAGATGGACAAGGCCATCGAGGTCGCCAAGGAGGACTTCTCGGCGATCCGCACCGGCCGGGCCAACGCGGCGATGTTCGCCAAGGTGTTCGTCGAGTACTACGGCACGCCGACCGCGCTGCAGCAGCTCGCCTCGTTCAACGTGGTCGAGGCCCGCACGGTCATCATCTCGCCGTTCGACCGGTCGTCGATCACGGCGATCGAGAAGGCGCTGCGCAACTCCGACCTCGGCGTCAACCCGACGAGCGACGGCCAGGTCATCCGCGTCGTGCTGCCGGCCCTCACCGAGGAGCGCCGGCGCGACTACGTCAAGCTCGCCCGCACCAAGGCCGAGGACGCCCGGATCTCGGTGCGCTCCGTGCGCCGTCACGCCAAGGACGTGCTCGACCGTCTGGTCAAGGACGGCGAGGTCGGCGAGGACGAGGTCACCCGTGCCGAGAAGGAGCTGGAGGCGCTCACCAAGAAGCACACCGAGCTCGTCGACCACCTTCTCGCCAGCAAGGAGAGCGAGCTGCTCGAGGTCTGATGTCGGAGCTCGCCGCGCCCCGCAAGCCCCAGGCCGGACGTGACCTCCCGGTCGCGTTCGCCGTCGGGCTGGGCCTGGTGCTGCTCGTCGTCGCCTCGCTGTTCATCCGCAAGGAGGCCTTCGCCGTCCTGGCGGTGGTCGCGGTCGGCGCGGCGCTGTGGGAGCTGGCGCAGGCGTTCACCCGGCGCTCGATCCACCTGCCGCTGCTGCCGCTGCTCGTGGGCTCGGTCGGCATCCTCGTCTCGGCGTACACGGCTGGGCCGGAGGCGCTGTTCGTCGCGTTCCTGCTCACCGTCGGCGGTGCCGTGGTGTGGCGGGTGCTCGACGGCAGCGGGCTGCCGGCGCTGCGGGACGCGACGGCGGCCGTGTTCGCGGCCGCGTACATCCCGTTCCTCGCCGGGTTCGCGATGCTCATGCTCGCCGCCCCCGACGGGCCGGTGCGGGTGCTGCTGTTCATCCTGCTCGCGGTGGCCTCGGACACCGGCGGCTATGCCGTCGGGACGCTGCTCGGCCGCCATCCGATGGCGCCGTCGGTGAGCCCGAAGAAGTCCTGGGAGGGCTTCGCCGGCTCGCTCGTGCTGGCCTGCGTCGTCGGCGTCGTGGGGGTGCAGTGGTGGTTGCACGGTCGCCCGCTGGTCGGTGCGTTCCTCGGGATCGCCGTGGTGACCACCGCGACGCTCGGCGACCTGGCGGAGTCCATGCTCAAGCGGGATCTCGAGCTCAAGGACATGGGGCGGCTGCTGCCCGGTCACGGCGGCATCCTCGACAGGTTGGACTCCATGCTCATCTCGGCGCCCGCCGTCTACCTCATCCTCGCCGTGCTGCAGCCGGTGGCCTCATGAGCGAGCCCGTCGCCCTGGACCTGTCGACCCGTTCCGCCGGCGCGCGGGGCAAGCCGCCGCGCCACTTCGCGGACCTGTCGCCGGACGAGCGTGCCGCGGCGGTCACGGATCTGGGTCAGCCGGCGTTCCGTGCGCGTCAGCTCGCCACGCACTACTACGGGCACCTGACCACCGACGCCGACGAGATGACGGACCTGCCGGCCGCCAGCCGGCAGGCGCTCGTCGAGGCGCTGCTGCCCCCGTTGCTCACGCAGTCGAAGCGGCTCACGGCCGACCGTGGCACCACCGTGAAGACCCTGTGGCACCTGTTCGACGGCGCCCGGGTCGAGTCTGTCCTCATGCGCTATCCGCACCGCTCGACGCTGTGCGTGTCGAGCCAGGCCGGCTGCGGTCTGGCCTGCGCGTTCTGCGCCACCGGCCGCCTCGGGCTGACCCGCAACCTGTCGACGGCCGAGATCGTCGACCAGGTGCGGGCCGCCGGGCGGATGCTGGCCGACGGTGACCTCCCGGGTGGGCCGACCCGGCTCTCGAACGTGGTCTTCATGGGGATGGGGGAGCCGCTGGCGAACTACGCCCGGGTGATGGCGGCGGTCCGGACCCTCGTGGCCCCGGTGCCGGACGGGTTCGGCCTGTCGGCCCGCAACGTGACCGTCTCGACCGTGGGGCTCGCCCCGGCGATCGACAAGCTGGCGGACGAGGGCATCCCGGTGACGCTCGCGGTGTCGCTGCACGCCCCGGACGATGAGCTGCGCGGCGAGCTGGTGCCGGTCAACACACGCTGGTCGGTGGCGCAGGTGCTCGACTCGGCGCGGCGGTACTTCGAGCGCACCGGACGTCGGGTCTCGATCGAGTACGCGCTCATGCGCGACGTCAACGACCAGGCGTGGCGGGCCGATCTGCTCGGCGAGCTGCTCAACGCCCGGGGGCGCGGATGGGTGCATGCCAACCCGATCCCGCTCAACCCCGTCCCGGGGTCGCGGTGGACGGCGAGTGAGCCCTCGGTCGAGGCGGAGTTCGTGGCACGCTTGCGGGCGCACGGGATCCCGACGACGGTCCGTGACACGCGTGGGAGCGAGATCGACGGCGCATGCGGTCAGCTCGCCGGACAGGAGGACGAGTGAGCGACGACGGCATGTTCCGGACGGTGGGTGCGCTGCGGCGTGGCTACGACCCGGACGAGGTCGACGAGTTCTTCACCCATGCCCGCTCGGTCTACGAGAAGGGCCCGGCCGGCGCCCTGTCGGCGGCTGATGTGCGCAGTGCGGGCTTCGAGCTCGTGCGCGGCGGCTACGTGACGGCCGCGGTGGACGCCGCCCTCGACCGTCTGGAGGCCGCGTTCGTGGCCCGGGCGCGGGCCGAGTTCGTGGCCCAGCAGGGCCAGAAGGCGTGGATGGACCACCTCGGGGAGCGGGCGCGCACCCTCTACGGTCGGCTCGGACGCCCGGACGGCGACCGGTTCGCCCCGCCGACGAAGGGCGCGCACGGCTACGAGCCGGCCGACGTCGACGCGCTGTGCCACCGTCTCATCGCCTACTTCGACCAGGGTGCCGCGCTCACCGCCGGTGAGGTGCGGGCGCTCACGTTCCGTCCGCGGCGCGGTCGCAACGCCTACGACGAGGACAGCGTCGACGCCTTCTGCGCACGCGCGGTCGAGGTCCTGCTCGGCGTCGAATGAGTCGCCGTCGGGTTGTGCTGCTGGGGTCGACCGGATCGATCGGGACCCAGGCGATCGACGTCATCACCCGCAACCCCGGTCGTTTCGAGGTCGTCGGCCTGGCCGCCGGCGGACGGGACGTCGCGACGGTCGCCCGGCAGGCTGCGCAGCTCGGCGTGTCCGCTGTCGCGATCAGCCGAGCGTCGGCCGCCGACGAGCTGCGGGCCGCGCTGGCGGCGCAGAGCCCGGTGCACCCGGGCTGGTCGGGCGCCGGGGTCGAGCTCGTCACCGGGCCCGAGGCGGCGGTCACGCTCGCGGCCATGCCGGCCGACGTCGTGCTCAACGGCATCACCGGGTCGGTCGGCCTCGCCCCGACCCTGGCGGCGCTGGCCGCGGGGACCACGTTGGCACTGGCCAACAAGGAGTCCCTGGTGGTCGGCGGGCCGCTCGTGCGCGCGACCCGGACCCGGGTGGGCCAGATCGTGCCGGTCGACTCCGAGCACTCGGCGATCGCACAGTGCCTGCGGGCCGGGACCCGGGGCGAGGTGCGCCGGCTCGTCCTCACCGCGTCCGGCGGGCCGTTCCGCGGCTGGACCGCCGACGAGCTCAAGGGCGTGACGCCGGCTCAGGCGCTGGCGCACCCGACGTGGTCGATGGGCCCGGTCGTCACGGTCAACTCGGCCTCGTTGATGAACAAGGGCCTCGAACTCATCGAGGCGCACCTGCTGTTCGATGTGCCGACCGAGCAGATCGCCGTCGTGGTGCACCCGCAGTCGGTGGTGCACTCGATGGTGGAGTTCGTCGACGGCGCCACCATCGCGCAGGCGTCGCCGCCGGACATGCGCCTGCCGATCGCGTTGGGCCTGGGCTGGCCGGACCGGATCGCGCAGGCAGCCCCGTCCTGCGACTGGACGTCGGCGACCTCGTGGACCTTCGAACCCCTCGACGAGGACGTCTTCGCGGCGGTGCGGCTGGCCCGGGAGGCCGTCGGCGCGTCCGCGACGCACCCGGCGGTCTACAACGCCGCGAACGAGGTGGGTGTCGAGGCGTTCCTGGCCGGCCGCATCGGCTTCCTGGACATCGTGGCGACGGTCGAACGGGTGCTCGCCGAGCATGACGGCACCGCCGCCGACGGACTCGAGCTGGCGGACGTGCTGCGGGCTGACACTTGGGCCCGCGCCCGCGCCTCGGCCCTGCTCGACCAGCGCTGACGCACGGCGGCGCCTGGGCCCTCAGTGCCCGGTGAGCTTGGCCAGCACCGGTTCGAGCCGGCTCGGCCGGCCGCTCCGGTCCTCGGCGCGGTCCACCCATGCGGCCGCCTGGAGTCCGGCCGTGATGCCCAGCCAGCGCAGCGGCTCGGGCTCCCAGTCGCGGGACCGGTAGCCCACCCACGGCAGGCGCACGAGCGGTGTGTCGGCCTCCGTCACCAGGTCGGCCAGCGTGCGGCCGGCCAGGTTGGTGGTCGCCACACCGTCGCCGACGTAGCCCCCGGCCCAGCCGATGCGGGTCTGCGGGTCCATGCCGACGGAGGCGTGCCAGTCGCGGGGGATGGCCAGCGGCCCACCCCAGGAGTGCGTGAACGGCACGTCGGCCAGCGCCGGGAACATCTCGACGAGTGTGGTGCGCAGGTGCGCGAACACGGTCTCGTCCCGGTCGAACGCGGGATCGATGCGCGACCGCAGGTGGTAGGGCGCGCCCCGGCCGCCGAACGCGATGCGTCCGTCGGCGGTGCGCTGGCCGTAGATGACGACGTTGCGCCCGTCGGTGAAGACCTCGCGCCCGTCCAGGCCGATCTGCGCCCAGGTCGCCTCGTCCAGCGGTGCGGTGGCCACCATGAGGGAGTAGACGGGGGCGACGGCGCGGCGCCACCCGGGCAGGTCGGGGGTCCAGGCCTCGGTGGCCCGGATGGCCCACCGGGTGCGCACGGTCCCCAGGTCGGTGACGACGGCACCGGGGCTGATCCGCAGGGCGCGTGTGCCCTCGGCGATGCGCACGCCGCGGCCGCGCAGCACCCGCACCAGCCCGCGCACCAGGCGCTGCGGCTGCACGCGCGCGCAGTTGGGGTTCCAGGAGCCGCCCAGCACATGGGTCGCCCGCGCCCGGTCGGACGCCTCGGCGGCCGACAGCAGCACGGTCTCCTCGCCCCACTCGTTGTCCTCGACGACCTCGGCCCGCACCCGTTCGAGCTGTACGGGGGTGCGCGCCAGGGTGAGCGTGCCGCTGTAGACGAAGTCGCACTCGATCTGCTCGGCGGCGGCGACACCGCCGACCTCGACCACGGTGTCCCGCATGGCTGCGCGCATCTCGCGGGCGGCCTGCTCGCCGTGCTTGCGGGCCAGGCCCTGTGCGGAGGCGGGGAACAGCGCCGAGCACCAGCCGCCGTTGCGGCCCGAGGCGCCGAACCCGGCGACCTGCTGCTCGACCACCAGCACGTCGAGCGACGGGTCGGCCTCGAGCAGGTAGTAGGCGGTCCACAGTCCGGTGAGCCCTGCGCCGACGATCGTGACGTCGGCGGTGGTGTCACCGTCCAGCGGTGTGCTCGGGGTGGCCGCCGACGGGTCGTCCGCCAGCGCCTGCTCCCACCACAGCGAGAGCCGCGAGGCTGCGCTCACAGCCGGTCCCAGGCCTGCGTGAGCACCGACCGCAGGATCGACTCCATCTCGTCGAACTCGGCCTGGCCGACGGTGAGCGGCGGTGCGAGCTGGATGACGGGGTCGCCGCGGTCGTCGGCCCGGCAGTACAGCCCGGCCTCGAAGAGCGCCTCGGACAGGAAGCCGCGCAGCAGGCGGTCGGACTCGTCGGCGTCGAACGACTCGCGGGTGGCCTTGTCCTTGACCAGCTCGATCCCGTAGAAGTACCCGGCGCCGCGCACGTCCCCGACGATGGGCAGGTCGTGCAGCTTCTCCAGCGTCGTGCGGAACGCCGGCGCGAGGGTGTGCACCCGGTCGTTGAGACCCTCGCGCTCGAAGATGTCGAGGTTGGCCATGGCCACCGCGCACGAGACGGGGTGCCCGCCGAACGTGTAGCCGTGCAGGTAGGTGGCCGACCCGTCGGCGAACGGCTCGTAGACGCGGTCCGAGACGATCATCGCGCCGAGCGGTGAGTAGCCGCTGGTCAGGCCCTTGGCGCAGGTGATGATGTCCGGCACGTAGCCGAAGTCGGTGCACGCGAACATCGACCCGATGCGGCCGAACGCGCAGATCACCTCGTCGGAGACGAGCAGCACGTCGTACTCGTCGCAGATCTCGCGCAGCCGCTCGAAGTACCCGGGCGGCGGCGGGAAGCAGCCGCCGGCGTTCTGCACCGGCTCGACGAACACGGCTGCGACGGTGTCCGGGCCCTCGAACTCGATGGCCTCGGCCACCCGGTCGGCGGCCCAGCGGCCGAACGCCTTCGGGTCGTCGCGCAGCGACTCGTCGGCGCGGTAGATGTTGGTGTTGGGCACCTTGACGGCACCGGGCACGAGCGGTTCGTACATCGACTTCATCCCGGGCAGGCTCGTGATCGACAACGCGCCGTGCGGGGTGCCGTGGTACGCGGTGGCCCGGGAGATCACCTTGGTCTTGCGCGACCGGCCGCGCAGCAGCCAGTACTGCTTGGCCAGCTTGAACGCCGACTCGACGGCCTCGCCGCCGCCCGTGGTGAAGAACACCTTGTTGAGGTCGCCGGGGGCGTAGCCGGCCAGCCGTTCGGCCAGGTCGATGGCGCCGGGGTGGGCGTAGGACCACAGCGGGAAGAACGCGAGCTTCTCGGCCTGCTTGGCGGCGACCTCGGCCAGCTCGGTGCGCCCGTGACCGGCCTGCACGACGAACAGCCCGGACAGGCCGTCGATGTACTCCTTGCCGGCGTCGTCGTAGATGTGGTGGCCGGAGCCGCGCACGATGGTCGGGACCTTGCTGTCCCACCAGGACGCGGGGGTGAAGTGCCCCCAGAGGTGGGCCCGCGCGGCGTCGGAGCGGTCGGTGCCGGCGGGGGTCGTGCTCGAGCTCATCGGGTTCCCCAGTTGTACTGCTGCTTGTGCAGCTTGAGATAGACGAACGTCTCCGTCGACCGCACACCGGGCAGCATGCGGATCTTGCTGTTGAGCACCTCGAGCAGGTGCTCGTCGTCCTCGCAGACGACCTCGGCGAGCACGTCGAAACCTCCGGCGGTGCTCACCACGTAGTCGACCTCGGGCAGCTCGGCCAGCGCCCGGGCCACCCGCTGGGTGTCGCCGTCGGCGTTGACGCCGATCATCGCCTGGCGGGGGAAACCCACCTGGAGCGGGTCGGTGACGGCGACGATCTGCACCACACCGGACTCGACGAGCCGTTGGACGCGTTGCCGGACGGCGGCCTCCGACAGGCCCACGGCCTGGCCGATCGCCGCGTAGGGTCGTCGGCCGTCCTCCTGCAGCTGCTCGATGATCGCCTTGGCGATGTCGTCCAGGGGGGCGCGGGGGTGCGGGGTCACGGCCCCGATGGTCCCCCTCCTTCGCCGCGTTCGCAAGCGAATCCGTGGTGTGGCGCGCTCCAGCCTGCGAGATCGCTCGTTCCGCAGGTCGGATCCTGACGGATACGTCGGTCATGGGTTCACATCTCGGCAGGTGCGGCGTAGCCTGCGCGGACGTCGTAGCCCACCGGTGAGGAGCCGCCGTGTCCGTGTCCCTGCTCAACGTCGTCAACGGTGAGTCGGTCCCCTCCGCCTCCGGTCGGACCACCGAGGTCATCGACCCGTCGACCGGGCAGGCGTACGGCACCGCTCCGCTGTCAGGTGCGGTCGATGTGGACGCCGCCTACCGGGCGGCTGACGTGGCGTCAGAGACGTGGCGCGACACCACCCCGGCCGAACGTCAGCGGGCGCTGCTGGCGCTGGCCGATGCGATGGAGCAGCGCGCGGACGAGTTCGTCGAGGTCGAGTCGCGCAACACGGGCAAGCCGCTGCACCTGACCCGCACCGACGAGGTGCCGCCGTGCGTGGACCAGCTGCGGTTCTTCGCCGGTGCCGCCCGGATCCTCGAGGGGGCGTCCGCGGGGGAGTACCTGGCGGGGCACACCTCCTGGGTCCGGCGGGAGCCGGTCGGGGTGGTCGGCCAGGTCACGCCCTGGAACTACCCGCTCATGATGGCGGTCTGGAAGATCGCGCCCGCGCTGGCGGCGGGGAACACCGTGGTCCTCAAGCCGTCCGACACCACGCCCGCCTCGACCGTGCTGCTCGCCCAGGTCGCCAACGAGATCCTGCCGCCCGGTGTGCTCAACGTCGTGTGCGGCGACCGGGAGACCGGCCAGGCGCTCGTCGCGCACCCCCGGCCCGACATGGTGGCGATCACCGGGTCGGTGCGTGCCGGTTCCCAGGTCGCGCAGGCTGCCGCGGCCAACGTCAAGCGGGTGCACCTCGAGCTCGGCGGCAAGGCGCCGGTGATCGTGTTCGCGGACGCCGACGTCCAGGCCGCCGCTGCGGGGATCGCCCAGGCCGGCTACTACAACGCCGGGCAGGACTGCACGGCGGCCACCCGCGTGCTCGTGCACGAGTCGGTGCACGACGAGTTCGTCGCCGCGCTCGCGCAGGCGGCGCGCGAGCAGCGCACCGGGCTCCCTGCCGACCCCACGGTCGCGTTCGGCCCGGTGAACAACGCCTCCCAGCTGGCCCGGGTGAGCGGGTTCCTGGACCGGCTGCCCGATCACGCACAGGTGGTGGCCGGTGGTGCCCGGCAGGGGCAGGCCGGCTACTTCTTGCAGGCCACGGTCGTCGACGGGCTCCGCCAGGACGACGAGCTCAGCCAGCAGGAGGTGTTCGGCCCGGTGATCACGGTGCAGACCTTCGCCGACGAGGCGCAGGCGCTGCGGGCCGCCAACGGGGTGCAGTACGGCCTGTCCTCCTCGGTGTGGACCACCGACCACGCGACCGCGATGCGGATGTCGCGGTCGCTCGACTTCGGTGTGGTCTGGATCAACACCCACCTGCCGTTCGTGGCCGAGATGCCCCATGGTGGGTACAAGCAGTCCGGCTACGGCAAGGACCTGTCGATGTACGGCTTCGAGGACTACACGCGGATCAAGCATGTGATGTCTGCATGGGCCTGAGACGCACGAAACCGTTGCGACACACGTCCGTAGCCTTCGGTTCTCGTTGTTGAGAGATGGTTTCGCCACGCTAAGTCCGACGGCGCCGCGATACTGACGTCCACTGACGCCCCAGCCCCGGCAGCACCGCCGGAACGAGAGGAGCACCATGACCCGCAACGCAAGCCCCGACCCCGTGCTGCGTGAGCTGATGGCCCGTGCCGGTTCGGCAGGTCTGTCGCGTCGTACCTTCCTCGGGCTGCTCGGCGCCGCCGGGTCGGCCGCGGCCCTGGCCGCGTGCGGCACCGGCGGCGGCACGGCGGCGAGCTCGTCCGGGCCCGCCGCCGGCACCGGCGGCAAGGCCGGCACGCTCCGCTGGGCGAACTGGACGCTCTACATCGACCTCGCGGACGACCACGTCACCTCGCCCACGCTCAAGGCGTTCCAGAAGTCCTCGGGCCTCACGGTCGAGTACTCCGAGGACATCGACGACAACGACTCCTTCTACGGCAAGGTCAAGGGCCAGCTCGCCAACGGGCAGGACATCGGCTACGACCTGGTGACCCTCACCGACTGGATGGCCGCACGCTGGGTCCGCCAGGGCTACACCGCCACGCTGGACCGCTCGGCCATGCCGAACACGTCCAACATCCTGCCCAACCTGGCGAACGTGGACTACGACCCGGGCCGCACGCACTCCCTCACCTGGCAGTCGGGCTTCGGCGGGATCGCCTGGGCGAAGGACGCCGTGCCGGGCGGGCTGGCCACGGTCTCCGACCTGTGGAAGCCCGAGCTCAAGGGCCGGGTCGAGGTGCTCTCGGAGATGCGCGACACGATCGGCCTCATCATGTTCGACCAGGGGGTCAACCCGGCGTCCGACAGCTGGGGCGACACCGAGTTCGAGAACGCGCTCGACGTGCTCAAGGCGCAGATCGCGAACGGTCAGATCCGCTCGGTCAAGGGCAACTCGTACAAGGAAGACCTGGTGAGCGGGGACGCGGTGGCCGTCATCGGCTGGTCCGGCGACATCCAGCAGCTCAACTTCGAGAACGACGACAAGTTCACGTTCGCGATCCCGGAGGCCGGCGGCACGCTCTGGAGCGACAACCTCATGGTGCCCATCACCTCGGGCCAGGTCACCGACGCCCAGAAGCTCATCGACTACTACTACGACCCCGAGGTCGCCGCGACCGTCGCCGCCTACGTCAACTACATCACCCCGGTGCAGGGCGCCAAGCAGGCGATGGAGAAGGTCGACCCGACCCTGGTGGACAACGAGCTCATCTTCCCGAGCGAGGCCACGTTGTCCAAGGTCGCGATGTTCCGCACGCTGACGACGGACGAGGAAACCAAGTACAACAACCAGTTCCTCGACGCCATCGGTGCCTGAGGTGACCACACCCGCCCTGGAGCTGATGTCCGTCACCAAGTCGTTCGGCTCGTTCCTCGCCGTCGACGACCTGGACCTGACGATCCCCGCCGGATCGTTCTTCGCCCTGCTCGGCCCGTCGGGCTGCGGCAAGACGACCACTCTGCGCATGGTCGCCGGGCTGGAGCAGCCGACCTCGGGGACGGTGTGCATCGGCGGGCGCGACGTCACCGGTGACCGGGCGCACCGCCGGCCGGTCAACACCGTCTTCCAGAGCTACGCGCTGTTCCCGCACCTGACGATCGCCGACAACGTCGCCTTCGGGCTGCGCCGGCGACGCCAGCACGACGTGGACGCCAAGGTGAAGGAGGCGCTCGACCTCGTCGAGCTGGGACACCTGGGGGAGCGCAAGCCGACTCAGCTGTCCGGTGGCCAGGCCCAGCGGGTCGCCCTGGCTCGGGCCATCGTCAACCGGCCCGAGCTGCTGCTGCTCGACGAGCCGCTCGGTGCGCTCGACCTGAAGCTGCGTCGCCAGATGCAGCTCGAGCTCAAGCGGATCCAGACCGAGGTCGGGCTCACCTTCGTGCACGTCACGCACGACCAGGAGGAGGCCATGACCATGGCCGACACGGTCGCGGTGATGAACAAGGGCAAGATCGAGCAGATGGGCCCGCCCGAGGAGCTCTACTCGCGCCCGCACACGGCCTTCGTCGCCAACTTCCTCGGCCAGTCGAACCTCGCACCCGGCCAGGTCGTCGGGCGGGAGGGCGACCTGCTGCTCGTCACCGTCGGCGGCGCCACCGTCAAGGTGCCGGTCGACCGGGCGGTCGCCACGACGGGTTCCGTGCTCGTCGGGGTCCGGCCGGAGAAGATCGGGCTGCTCATCGAGGGCCAGGAGCCGTCGCCCAACCACAACGTCGTCGGCCCCGGCATCGTGACCGACGTGTCGTTCACCGGGGTGAGCACCCAGTACCAGGTCGAGGTGGAGCATCTGGGCACGTTCGGGGTGTTCTCCCAGAACCTGCTCGGCGGGGCCACCGTGACGCTGGGCACCAAGGTCCGGCTGGCCTGGTCCCAGGAGTTCACCTTCGGTCTGGACGGCGACCAGGACGCCGCCGAAGGGGCCGCCGACCTGGACGCCGAGCCGTGAGCCTGCTGGCCGGCCTCGGCGCCGGCGGCGGGGGACCGGCACCGAAGGAGCGGGCCCGGGGCGCCGGGCACCGGTGGCTGCTGGCGCCCGGCCTGGTCTATCTCACGGTGTTCTTCATCGTGCCGGTCGGTGCGCTGCTGGCCACCAGCCTGTACGTGCCTGTGCCCGGTGGTGAGCTCGGGCAGTACCAGCCGGCGCTGCACTGGCAGAACTACGTCGACGCGCTCAGCCAGTTCTGGCCGCAGCTGGTGCGCTCGTTCGTGTTCGCTGCCATCGCGACCCTGGCCTGCCTGGCGATCGGCTACCCGATGGCGTACGTCATCGCGGTGCGGGCGCGCGGCAGGTCGCTGCTCCAGGGGCTGCTGCTCGTGCTGGTCATCGCGCCGTTCTTCACCTCGTTCATCCTGCGGACCATCGCCTGGAAGCAGATCCTGGCCGACGAGGGTCCGGTGGTCGCCGCGCTGCGGTTCGTCCACCTGCTGCCACCCGACGGCAGGCTCACCGCGACGGCGTTCGCCGTGGTCTGCGGTCTGACCTACAACTTCCTGCCGTTCATGGTGCTGCCGGTCTACGCCAGCCTCGAACGACTGGACCCGCGGATGCTCGAGGCCGGCGCGGACCTGTACGCCTCGCCGGTCACGACGTTCCGCACGGTGACCTGGCCGCTGTCGCTGCCGGGCGTCGTCGGCGGCACGCTGCTCGTCTTCATCCCGGCGGCCGGTGACTACGTGAACTCCTCCCTGCTGGGCAACAACACGAACACCGCGATGATCGGCCAGGTGATCGACGCCCGGTTCTTCAAGGTGCTCGACTACCCGACCGCCTCGGCGCTGTCGGTCGTGCTCATGGCGGCGATCCTGCTGCTCGTGGCCGGCTACGTGCGCCGCGCGGGGACGGAGGACCTGCTGTGAGCGCGACCACCGGGCCCGTGGTGCGGGGGACCGTGCCGACCGCGCGTCGGCGCAGCTGGCACCTGGGTGACGCCCTCATCCCGGTGCTGGCCGCACTCGCCTTCATCTACCTGCTGGTCCCGATCGTCTACACGGTCGCGTTCAGCTTCAACGACGCCGGCAAGTCGAACCTCGTCTGGCGGGGCTTCACCTGGAAGAACTGGCAGAACCCCTGCGGTGCGCCCCAGGTGTGCGAGGCGTTCCGCAACTCGCTGTCGGTCGGCGTGGTCGCCACGCTCATCGCGACGGTGATCGGCACGTTGCTCGCCCTCGCACTGGCGCGGTTCGCGTTCCGGGGGCGGCCGGCGGTCAACCTGCTCGTCTTCCTGCCCATGTCGACCCCCGAGGTGGTGCTCGGTGCGGCGCTGCTCGCCCAGTTCCTCAGCCTGCGGGTGCAGCTGGGCTTCTGGACGGTCGTCGCGGCGCACGTGATGTTCTGCATCAGCTTCGTCGTGGTGACGGTCAAGGCACGGGTCGCCGGGCTGGACCCGGCGCTGGAGGAGGCCGCGGCAGATCTGTACGCCTCACCGTTCCAGGCGTTCTGGCGGGTCACCTTCCCGCTGCTGCTGCCCGGGATCGCGGCGGCGGCGCTGCTGTCCTTCAGCCTGTCGTTCGACGACTTCATCATCACGAACTTCAACTCCGGGTCGTTCACCACGTTCCCGAAGTTCGTGTACGTCTCGGCCACCCGCGGCATCCCGCCGCAGGCCAACGTCATCGGGTCGTTCATGTTCGTCGCGGCGCTCGCGATCGTGCTGGTCGCCCAGCTGGTCAGCCACGCACGGGGCAAGCGGCGCGCAGGCTGAACCTGCGCACACGCCAGCGGGTCCGCACACCAGGTGTGCGGACCCGCTGGCGTGCTGGCGGTGCGTCGTGCTCAGGAACGTCCGGCAAGCGCCCGTACCGAGGCGGGCACCTCGATCCCGGCGCGCAGATCGGGCGCGGCCTGCGGCGGGCCCCAGACGCTCATGAGCGGCACGGCACCCGCCCAGGCCGGGCCGGCGACGTCGTCCGGTGCGTCCTCGGAGAAGCCGTCGGCCACCTTGAGCGACCAGTGCTCGAGCCGGAGCGCGAGCACCATGGTGGCCGCGAGCTCCTTGGGCGTCGGACGGCGGACCTCGGCCGTGCGACCAGGCAGCAGCCGGTCGGTGAGCACGTCGAGACCGTGCACGTGCTCGGCGCCGGTGAGCACACGCGGTGTGCCGAAGATCGTGGCGCTCGCGTAGCGCACCCCCGACTCGAATGCGGAGCGTGCCACGACGAGCGCGCTCAGCTCGCTCACGGCCACGCAGACCGGTGCGCCGGCGGCCAGCGCCCGCATCCAGCGCGAGCCCGACGAGCCGTGCAGCAGCAGGTCGTCCCCGTCACGGGCCTGCAGGGTCGGCACCACGAACGGGCCCTGCGCGGTGACCAGCCCGATGTGCGCCATCGGGACCCGGTCGAGCAGTGCGTCGAGCGCTGCCCGGTCGGTGCTGGCCAGCTCGGCGAACCGGGTCGGGCGCAGCGGCGGCGTGTCCGGACCGTCGGTGCCCGCGACCAGCACGCTCATGCGGTGAGCGCCCGCGCCGCAGCCTCGAACGCCGCGGTGTGCGCATCGACGTCGGCCGCCGTGGTCGCCGGACTCATGAGGGCCATGTTGTGGAACGGGGTGAGCAGCACACCCCGTACCAGAGCCTGCAGGTGCAGGTACTGCTGCAGCTCGAAGTCGTCGGCCGCGGCGGCCTGCGCCCCGTCGTGCGGCGGCTGGGCGCTGAACGCGTACTCGGCGCGGGCGCCGAGCCGGGTGACGTGCCAGTCCAGCCCGAACGTCTCGAGCACCTGCTGCACACCGTCGGCCCAGCGGTCGCACAGCGTGACCATCTGGTCGAAGGCGTCCGGGGTGAGCACCTGCGCGAGGGTCGCCCGGGCGGCCGCGGTGGACAGCGCGTTGCCGGCCAGCGTGCCGCCGACCCCGCCGACGTCGATGTCCTCGAGCTCGATGCGCTCCTCGACGGCACGGGCGAGGCCCTCGGTCATCCCGAACGCCCCGATGGGCACCCCGCCGCCGATGGTCTTGCCGATGACGACGACGTCGGGGTCCAGCCCCCAGGCCCGGGTGCAGCCGCCGTGACCGGCGCACAGCGTGTGCGTCTCGTCGACCACCCACCAGGTACCCGCCTGCCGGGTGAGCCGACGGACCGCCTCCAGGTAGCCCGGGTCGGGCAGCACGATCCCGATGTTGGTGAGCGCCGGCTCCATGAGGACGGCCGCGACCTCACCGGTCGCCAGGGCCGCGGCCAGCGCGTCGACGTCGTTGTACGGCACGACGATCGTGGTGAGCGCCGGGTCGACGGGGGCGCCGATGTTGCCGCGGCGGGCCACGGTGCGGCCCTGCTCGTCGAGGTTGGCGAAGGCCTCGTCGACTGTGCCGTGGTAGCAGTAGTCCATCACCACGACCTTCGGCCGGCCGGTGAGGTGCCGGGCGTAGCGCAGCACGTGCCGGTTGGCGTCGGTGGCCGTGAGGGTGAGCTGCCAGCGGGGGACGCCGAACCGGTCGGCGAGCAGCCCGGCGACCGCGGCCGCGTCCGGTGTCGGCAGCATCGCGGTGAGCCCGTTCGGCAGCTGCGCGGTGATCGCGGCCAGCGTCGCCGCCGGGGCGTGCCCGCACATCGCCCCCGTGTCGCCCAGGCACAGGTCGACGTGGTCGATCCCGTCGGCGCACGTGAAGTGCGCGCCCTGGGCGTGCGCGACCGACAGCGGGAACGGCCCCGGCCACTTGGCCATCCAGGACATCGGGACGCCGTAGGTGAGGTGCTCGCGGCCCTGCGCGGCGAGCTCGGCGCACCGGGGGTGGGCGGCGACCAGTGCGGCTGACTCGGCGGCGATGAGATCGCGCACGCGGGCCGGGTCGGGGGTCGTCATCCGGCCAGACCCTCGAGCGCGGCCGACAGGACGTCGAGCGCGTCGTCGAGCAGGGCCGGCTCGATGACCAGCGGCGGCAGCAACCGGATCACGTTGCCCCAGCTGCCGCAGGTGAGGACGAGCACGCCCTGCGCCAGGCACGCCGCGGCGACCGCGGCGGCCGCGGCCTTGTCGGGCTCGAGGGTGCCGGGCCGTACCAGCTCGATCGCGAGCATCGCGCCGCGCCCCCGCACCTCGGCGATCGCCGGCACCCGGGTCGCGACCTCGCGCAGCCGCGCGGTCACCTGGGCCTCGATGGCGCGGGCCGCGGCGGGCAGGTCCTCACGCTCGTAGACGTCGATGGTCGCGAGGGCTGCGGCGCAGGCCACCGGGTTGCCACCGAAGGTGCCCCCGAGCCCGCCGCCGTGCACGACGTCCATGAGGTCGGCCCGGCCGGTCACGGCGGCCAGCGGCATCCCGCCGCCGATGCCCTTGGCCGTGGTCACGAGGTCGGGGACGACGCCCTCGTGCTCGATCGCAAACATGGCGCCGGTCCGGGCGAACCCGGACTGCACCTCGTCGGCCACGAGCACGATGCCGTGCGCGGTGGTCCACTCGCGCAGCGTGGTCCAGAAGCCGGGGGCGGGGACCAGGAAGCCGCCCTCACCGAGGATCGGCTCGGCGACCAGGGCGGCGATCTGGTCGGTGCCCACCTGCCGCTCGGCGACCTCGATGAGCCGGCGGGCGGCCTGCTCACCGGTCATGCCGGCCGGGTCGCGCAACGGGTACGAGGCCGGCACACGGTAGATCTCCCCGGCGAACGGCCCGAAGCCGGTCTTGTACGGCATGGCCTTCGCGGTCATGGCCATCGTGAGGTTGGTGCGGCCGTGGTAGGCGTGGTCGAGCACGAGGACGGCCGGGCGACCGGTGGCGCGGCGGGCGATCTTGACGGCGTTCTCCACCGCCTCCGCCCCCGAGTTGACGAGCACCGAGTGCTTCTCGTGCTCGCCCGGGGTGACGCGGGACAGCGCCTCGGCGACGGCGACGTAGCTCTCGTACGGCGTCACCATGAAGCACGTGTGGGTGAACGCGGCGACCTGCTCCTGCACGGCGGCGACGACCGCAGGGTGCGAAGCGCCCACCGAGGTGACCGCGATGCCCGCGCCCAGGTCGATGAGCCGGTTGCCGTCCACGTCCTCGACGATCGCGCCGCCGGCGCGGGCCGCCCAGACCGGCACGGAGGAGCCGACCGCCGCGCTGACGACGGTGCGTCGCCGCTCGGCCAGGGCGCGCGACGCGGGACCCGGGATGGCGGTGAGGACGGAGCGGGACTGTTCGACAGCGACGGATTGCGTAGGCACGCCACGACCGTAGTGCTGTTCTCGTCTGTTGTTAAGCGACGCGACCACCGAATCCGGTGGTCGGGGGCGGACGTCGATGTCGCGCCGGTGGGCTGGGTGCCCGCACTGTCCGGGCGCGGCCGTGTGCGGTCGCCGCGCACGGGGTGCCGGCCCGTCTCCCGGCACCCAGCCGAATACCAGGTCGTCGGGGGACAATGGACGTCCAGGTTCGGACGGAGGACAGATGGCGTACGTGGTCGGCGTGCTCGTGGCGCTGCTGGTGGTGCTCGCCTCGATCGCGTTGCACGAGGTCGGCCACATGGTCCCGGCCAAGCGGTTCGGGGTCCGGGTCAGCCAGTACATGGTCGGCTTCGGCCCGACGCTGTGGTCGCGCACCCGGGGTGAGACGGAGTACGGGATCAAGGCCATCCCGCTGGGCGGGTACGTGCGCCTCGTCGGCATGTACCCCACGAAGGATGCGGTCGGCGCCCGCGAGCCCCGGGGCTGGGCCGGTCGGCTGGCCGCCGACGCGCGTGAGGCCAGCGCCGAGGAGATCCGGCCCGGTGAGGACGGGCGGGCGTTCTACCGGCTGTCCACCCCCAAGAAGCTGCTCGTCATGTTCGGCGGACCGGTGATGAACCTGGTCATCGCGTTCGTCCTGATGGCGATCGCGCTCGTCGGGATCGGCGTCGAGGGCCCCACCCTCACGGTGGGCCAGGTGCAGCCGTGCGTGCTGCCCGCGAGCGCCGCCGCCGGCACCACGTGCACGAGCGACGACCCGCGCTCGCCCGCCGCCCTCGCCGGGATGCAGGACGGGGACACCGTGGTGTCGTGGGGCGGCCGGCAGGTCTCGACCTGGGCCGAGCTGGTCACGGCCATCCGGGCCTCGGGCACCGAGCCGGTCGCCGTCGTGGTGGACCGCGGCGGACGACAGGTCGACCTCACGGTGACCCCGGTGCAGCGCGAGCAGACCGCGGTCGACGCCGCGGGGAACGCCGTCACCGACGCCTCCGGCACGGCGGTGGTGACCCGGTCGAGCTACGTCGGCATCGCCCCGCTCACCGCGATGCAGCACCAGTCGCTGTGGTCCGTGCCGGGCGCGGTCGCGACCACGACCTGGCAGACCGCCAAGGTCGTGCTCACGCTGCCGGAGCGGGTGTGGCAGGTGGCGTACTCGACGTTCACCGGGCAGCCGCGGGACGCCACGAGCGTCATCGGGATCGTCGGGGTCGGCCGCATCGCCGGTGAGGTGACCTCGGTCCAGGGGGCCGGGATCAGCGACTCGCTGCGGGTCTTCAGCCTGCTGCAGATGCTCGCGGCGCTCAACGTGTCGCTCTTCGTCTTCAACATGATCCCGCTGCCGCCGCTGGACGGTGGGCATATCGCTGCGGCGTTGTGGGAAGGCGCCGGGCGCCAGCTGGCCCGGTTGCGTGGTCGGGCCCGGCCGCGACCCGCCGACACCGCGCGGCTGATGCCGCTGTCGTACACGATGTTCGTGCTGCTGGGCGGGATGGGCCTGCTGCTCGTGTGGGCCGACATCGTCAACCCGGTGCGGCTCGGCTGACCTCGACGAGCACCCCGCGAGGTCCCGCGCACCGCGCTGGGCACCGACCCTCAGGTCGGCCGGGCCGCGAAACGTGCGGCCGCGGTGGGAGAATGCTCGGGTGAGCACCTCAGTCTCCCTCGGCATGCCCGCCGCCCCGGTCGCCGTGCTGGCCCCGCGCCGGCCCACCCGCAAGATCCGGGTCGGCAAGGTGGAGGTCGGCGGCGACGCCCCGATCAGCATCCAGTCGATGTGCACCACCCCGACCACCGACATCAACGCGACGTTGCAGCAGATCGCCGAGCTGACCGCCGCGGGCTGCGACATCGTCCGGGTGGCCGTCCCCAGCCAGGACGACGCCGACGCGCTGCCGGCGATCGCCCGCAAGAGCCAGATCCCGGTGATCGCCGACATCCACTTCCAGCCCAAGTACGTGTTCGCCGCGATCGACGCCGGGTGCGCCGCCGTACGCGTCAACCCGGGCAACATCCGCAAGTTCGACGACCAGGTCAAGCAGATCGCGCAGGCGGCCTCCGACGCCGGGGTCTCGCTGCGGATCGGGGTGAACGCCGGGTCGCTCGACCCGCGGCTGCTCGCCAAGTACGGCAAGGCCACCCCCGAGGCGCTCGTCGAGTCGGCCGTCTGGGAGGCGTCGCTGTTCGAGGAGCACGACTTCCACGACTTCAAGATCTCGGTGAAGCACAACGACCCCGTCGTCATGGTGCGCGCCTACCAGCTGCTCGCCGAACGTGGCGACTGGCCGCTGCACCTGGGCGTGACCGAGGCCGGTCCGACGTTCCAGGGCACCATCAAGTCGGCCACCGCGTTCGGTGCGCTGCTGTCCCAGGGCATCGGCGACACCATCCGCGTCTCCCTGTCGGCACCGCCCGTCGAGGAGGTCAAGGTCGGCGCGGCGATCCTGCAGTCGCTCAACCTGCGCCCCCGCAAGCTGGAGATCGTGTCCTGCCCCTCGTGCGGCCGCGCCCAGGTGGACGTCTACACGCTCGCCGAGAAGGTCACCGCCGGGCTCGAGGGCCTCACGGTGCCGCTGCGGGTGGCCGTCATGGGCTGCGTCGTCAACGGTCCGGGCGAGGCGCGCGAGGCCGACCTGGGTGTCGCGTCCGGCAACGGCAAGGGCCAGATCTTCGTCAAGGGGCAGGTCGTCAAGACGGTGCCCGAGTCGCAGATCGTCGAGACCCTCATCGAGGAGGCGCTGCGGATCGCCGAGACCATGGAGCCGGTCGAGTCCGGCGCACCGCAGGTCGTCGTCGGCTGACCGGACGCATTCGGACCGCTCCGTCCCGGGTCGGCAGGCTCATGCCGCCTTGCTGGTCAGACCGCCCGTCGCGGTGACGTGCGGCCTGACCTGCCGGGGTCAGCGGGTTCGACGAGACCGGACGAGCAGCAGCAGCCCGGCACCGGATCCCAGCGCGAGCACCGCGGCCGCGAGCAGCCACCCGAGACCTGCGGCACCCGTCGAGGCGAGCGACCCGCGGGACGGGGCGCTGGTCGCCGACCCGCTGTCTGCCAGCACCTGGATCACCCCGTGCGGCCGGTCGGCCTGGACGGTGGCCGTGTTGGACACGGTGCTGCGCGGGTCCACCAGCGTCGTGACGACCGTGACGGTCGCGGAGGTGCCGGCCGCCAGCCGGTCCGGGTGCGAGCAGGTGACCTGCCCGTCGTCCGCCGTGCAGGTGAAGCCGTCGCCGGACGCCGAGACGAACCGCAGGCCCCGGGGGAGCGGGTCGGTGACCGTGATCCCCGCCCACGTGTCGTGCAGGCCGACCGAGGTCGCCGTGAGCAGCCAGGTGACGGTCGAGGCCGAACGGTCCACCGCCTTCTTGGTCATCGTGAGTGCCACGTCGGTGTGCGGCGCCATGCCGGCATCGACCGTCGGGTCGATGTAGTCCGCGGCCGACCCGTCGGCGGCCACGACCGCGCGGACCCGGCCGGAGTCGGAGCCCAGGTGGACCGTGCCCGACCACCCCGTGCTGCGGTCGGCGTCGGAGTCCGTCGACGGGTCACCCTGGCCGGTCACGGTGAACATCAGCCGGGAGGCCGTGGCTGCGTCCGGCACGAACCGCACCCGGTAGTCCCCGGCCGGCAGCATGTCGAAGAGGTAGTGGCCGTCGGCGTCGGTCGTCGTGGACGCCAGCAGGGTGTCCGAGCCGGCCCGGTACAGCTCGACCCGCACCCCGCCGACGCCCGGCTCACCCTCGTCCTGCACACCGTCCAGGTCGAAGTCCTGCCACACCCGGTCGCCCAGTGCGAAGGTCCGGTCGACGGCGACCCCGGCCCGGTTGGGCTCGAGCGTCTCGTAGACCAGCCCGGCGGTGCTCACGCTCGCGGTCGTCACCGCCATGGTGTTCCAGGCAGGGGCGTCGACATCCGCGGCCGCCAGGTCGTAGCTCGTGGCCGAGCGGGTCCGGAACGTCACCGTGACGGTCTGGCCCGGCTCCAGCCGGGCGCTCGACAGGTCAAGGTCGACCCGCACACCGCGCACCTGCGAGAGGTCGCCCACCTGGTCGGCCGGGGTCCACGCCGAGGCCGGGCAGCCGGAGCCGAACGGGTCAGCCGAGCGCGGGTCGCCGGTGTAGGAGCAGGTCGCGGCCCCCACGAGGTAGGACACCGTGCTGCTCGCCCCCGTGGGGACCCCGCTGACCTGCAGGTCACCGACGTACCGGGTCGCCCAGACGCTGCCGCGCGCGCTCGTGCTCTGCGAGCGGGAGATGCCGGTGTCCCCGGCGTACGGCAGCACGTCGACGAGCGTCGCGGAGGCGGTGGGCAGGTTGCCCGTGTTGGTCAGCCGCAGCCGCCAGGTCTCCGTCCCGCCCGGCTGCGTCCGCACCAGGCACGGGGTGCGGAAGAAGCCGTCGGCGGAGGTGCACGCCTGACCGGTCACGGAGTTCACCGCACCGGAGGCGGTGGCACCGTCCGTGACGTCCTCGCGCACGTCCTTGACCCGCAGGTAGGTCGGCAACGAGATCACCGAGACCTGGGCGGTGGCCACCCGCACCAGACCGCTGCCGGTGAACCGCGCGGTGTTGACCAGCGTGGTCCCGGCGGCCACCCCGGCCCGGACCGCGAGCGGCACGCTCACCTGCACCTGCTGACCCGGCATGAGCCGGGTGCCCGCCGGGAACGTCACCTGCAGCTGGGTGCCGACGAGCGCGACCGTGGGGGTCCCCAGGTCCGTGCCGGCCGGGGTGACGGTCACGGTGGCGGCGCCCCACACGTCCGGGTCGTAGACGAGCTGGGCTCCGTCGCCGTCCGTGGGCAGCACGTCGGTGAGCACCGGGTCGGCGATCGGGGCCGAGCCGCTGCTCGTGGCCGTGAGGGTGAAGACGAGCCGGCTGCCCGGCCCGGTGGTCGTCGAGGCCGGCGTCTTGGTGAGGGTGGCGCCGGGCGTCCCGTCGGTCACGGTGTAGGTCGCCGACGCCGGCGTGAGCGTCACGGGTGAGCTCAGGGACTGGGCGGTCACGGTGCCGGTGACGACGTTGGTGACCGTGCCGGTCGGCACCAGGGCGGCCGAGCTGCGCAGGGTGCTGCGCGGGCTCAGGGACACCAGGGCGGTGGGTCCCTCGAACCCGCCGACCGTGCGGTTGGCGAACCAGGCGCCGTCGGGGGCGGTGAACGTGACCCGGATGCCCGTCACGCGGTCGCCGGTCACCCCGCTCGGCAGGGCGCCCGCCCCGGCCGGGAGGGCGGGGGACGTGGTCGGCGTGCCCGCCGCGAGGACGCTGGTCACGGGCGTCGACCAGGTGCCGTCGACGAGGTACTGCACGGCGGCCGTGTATCCGGGGCCGTCGGCGGAGGTGATCCCGGAGAGCGCCGTGAGGCCCACGAGGTCGAACTCGTCCCAGAAGGCCGCGGTGGTGTCCTCCAGCACGTACTGCGACGGACGGCTGACGGCGGCGTCGCTCGTGCGATGGGCCGACAGCGCGAGCCGGACGGTCCGAGCGTTCGCGGAGTACCGGGTCCCGGTGGCCGGGGTGAGCGACTTGACCGAGGCCGCGGCCAGCGGCTGGCGTGCCTGCGGGTAGAGCACGGTGGACGCCTGGGCGTCGTCCGAGGCGGTCCCGTCACCGAGGTCGCCGCGCAGGGTGTTGGTGAGGGTGGTCGAGGCCGGGCCGTCCTGCGTGCCCACGACGGGTGTGCCGTCGGTGCGGGTCGCGGCCCGCAGCACGGTGTCGGCCTGCACGACGAGTGCCGCGTTGTCCGGCAGCGTGCCGGTGGCGGTGGCCGACAGGCCCGCCACGTCGGCGAGGTCCGCCGCGCTGAGCGCCGCCACCGCACCGGCCGACGTGAGCGTCGCCAGCGTCGCACCGGTGCTGTCCCGCAGCACGACCTGCAGACCGGTGGTGCCGGTGGGCGCCGTGACGCTCAGGTGGGTCACGTCGACCCGTTCGAAGGCGTCCGAGGTGCTGCCTGGGGCGGGGTCGACGATGCGCAGCGTGTGCACAGGGACGCCCGTGATGTTCTGCACCCGCAGCGTCAGCCGGTTGGTCGGCCGGTCGCTCGCCCCGGGGTCGGCGTTGTCCAGCGGGATGAGCGCCGCCGGCGTCTGCCACGACTTGGAGGCGTCCACCCGGTCGAGCGAGATCGGTGTGGACCCCGGTCCGAACGTCACGGCGGCGTCGCCCTGCGACTGGCCGGTCAGCCCCGCACCGGTGCCGGTTCCGGTCGCGGTGCTGGTGGCCGTGTCGGTGGCCGACGTCCCTGGGGTCTGGGTCGAGGTGAGGGCGAACACGAGGGCGGTGACCGGGGTGAAGGTGCCGTCGATCGGCAGCGAGGTGCCGGTGTAGACCACGCGCACGCCGTCCACGCCGGCCGGGACCGTCAGGTCGAGCAGCGTCGAGGCGTCCGACGTCGGCCCCGCCAGCGTGGCCCAGCCGGAGGAGCTGTGCAGCAGGACCGCCGCCTGGGCGCCCGACGGGACCTGCACCGAGCCGATGCGGTCGAGCGCGGCGACCGACCAGAGGGTCGAGCCCGGCCCCGCGAGGTCCTCGACCACGAGCTGGTCGACCGGGACGGTCGTGTCGGCCGAGATCCGGCCGGTGAGCCGGGCGATGAGCTGCTGCCCGGTGGCCCCGGTCACCGGTGTCGTCCCGACGGTCCCGGTCAGCGTCTTGGTCGTGGTGGTGACGACGCGGCGGGGCAGCACGGTGAGGTCGGCCGAGGCGGTGCGGGTGTCCGCGGCGGTCCCGTCGCTGGCCGCACCGTCGACGGCGACCTCGTTGGGGAACAGGGTGGTCGACGCCCAGGCGGCGTCCGTCCGCACCCGGAACGGCACCTGGGCGCTCGCGGTGGCGGCCACCGACCCGGTGTACGCCACCGTGAACCCGGTGACGACGGCACCGGAGGGCACGGAGGGCCAGGTCACCGTGCCGCCTGAGGGTGCGACGACGGTGGTCTGCTGGGGGAGACCGGTGCCTGTCCCGGTGAGGGTGACGACCGCGCTGGTCGCACCGGACGGCCACGTCGAGGCGGGCAGCGTCCCCGACCCGTCGGTGCCGAACCCGACGAAGCCGAGCTTGCCCGCGGCGGGGTCGCCGAACGGGGACGTCGACGAGCCGGACGGCTCCGCGATGCTCAGCGAGCCCAGCGAGGTGTTGGAGGAGTTCGTGGCGGTCAACGTGACCGTGGCGTCGGCGCCCGCGACCACCTGGGCGTGCGCGACGCCGTCGATGACCTTGCCGGCCGAGACCTCGACGATGACCGGGTTGATCTGGAAGGTGGCGCTCGCCGTCGCATCGGCGTCCCCGCGGGAGGTCGCCAGGTGGGCGGCCACCGTGTCGGGGACCTTCGTCACCGCATCGCGCGGCGCCGAGCCGTTCTGCCGCAGCTGGAGGTCGAGGGACCCGGCCGACCCGCCGGCAGCGATCGGCCCGGTGTAGCGGGCGGTGACCGCCGTGACGGTTGTGAGGTCGAGCGTGCCGGTGTCGACCGTCGCGCCGGCCGCGTACGGCCCGACCGTGGTGGTGCCGTCCGCGGTCACCAGGTCCAGGCTCATCGCCGTCGCGCCCTGCGGCAGCGTCCAGCTGCCGATGCCGGTGAGCTCCAGCGGGGTGCCGGGGCCGAAGGAGGCCGGGGACGTCGCGGCGGGCTCGGTGAGCGTGAGTCCGGTGCCGTCGACGGGTGAGCTGTTCGCGGCGGTCAGGTGCAGGGCGACCTGACCGGACTGCCCGGCGACCTGGTCGGACGGGGTGAACGACTTGGTGACGGCCACCGACGGGGTCACCGGGACGACGACGGACACGTCGGCGGAGTCGGTGGCCTGGTCGGCGTTCGTGGCCCGCGCCTGGGCCGTGTTCGTGACGGTGCGCCCGTCCCAGCTGAGCCCCGTCCCGGCGGGCAGCGTCGTGGACAGCAGCACGGAGACCGACTGCCCGGCCGCCAGCCCGGTGGCCCCGGGGTGGTTCGGGTCCGTCTCGGCGAACGCGACCGTCACGGAGCTGCCGGACACGGTGGTGGTGGCGTGCCCGGTCTGCTGCCCCTGCACGCTCACCCCGTTGTCGTCGAGCACGAACGGGCTGGGCACGGTGTCGTCGAGGGTGACGTCCTGGCACATGGCGGTGATGGACTCGCAGGTCACCTGGACGGTCCAGGTGAGGCGGTCGCCGGGCCGGGCTGTGGCGGCCGACACGGTCTTGCGCACGCTGAGCGCGCCCCTGCCGTCGGGCGCGGCCTGGGCCGAGGCCGGCACCGTGACGGCGACGCCCCCGGTGAGCAGGACGGCGAGCACCAGGCTCAGCCGGCGGCGACGTCGACCGCGTGCGGTCGTGGCGGGTCGGGGGTCGGCGACGTGCAGGTGCATGGGTCCGTCCGGGTCGGGGTGCTGGACGCGCGGCGTCCGTTCCAGCCCGACACCATCGGCCGTGCGGTGGGGTGCGCAGGGTGAGGTCCGGGGTGAACGGCACGTCACCCGCTCCGCCGCGAGACACCCCGGACGCGGCGAGCTAGAGCAGCCCGAGCTCCTTGGCCCGCGCGACCGCCTCGGCACGGGATGCCACGCCCAGCTTGCGGTAGACCCCGCGGACCTGGGACTTCACCGTGTTGGGCGACACGTGCAGCCGGGCCGCCACGCCGGCGAGCTCGACGTCCTCGGCGAGGTGCGCGAGCACCACCTGCTCACGGCGGGTGAGGTCGGCGGCCCCGACCCGACCCGGCAGCACGCAGGGCGCACTCTGCACGGTGCGCAGGAACGCCTCGGTCTCCTCCTCGCCGGTCCCGGCGAGCAGCCTGCGCAGCACGGCCCGCTCGTCGTCGGCCAGCACGAGCCAGCCGTACGCGGTCCTGGCCGCGCGCGAGATCGCCACGCCCTGTCGTGCGGAGGTCCGGGCGACCTGCGGCCGACCGAGCGCATCGGCCGTCACGGCGAGCAGGAACCTGCGCGCCGAGCGCAGCCACGGTCCTTCGTCGGGCAGATCGGCGGAGGCGAGCAGCGACGACGCCTGCTCCAGCCGCCCGGTGGACACCAGCAGCCGCGCGCGCACGACGCGGACCGCCTGGTGGCTGGAGGACAGCGGCGCCAGCATCGCCAGGCCTCGTTCGCCCTGGCCGTCAGCGAGCGCCAGCAGCGCGCGGGTGGCGACGAGCGCCGAGCTCCAGTGGGTGGGCAGCGGGGCGCGCCGGCCGGCACGCATCGCCTGGACGAGCCGTTCCTCGCCCACGGCTGGTCGGGCCCGGAGCAGGTCGATCGAGGCCCAGGCCTGCGCGAAGGGCGCCCACAGCTCGTGCGTGGTCAGCTCGGGCCCGAGCTCGTCCAGCAGCCGCTCGGCGCGGTCGACCTCACCCGCCTCGAGCCAGAGCAGGATCCGCGCGAGGTCGGCGAGGGCGTGCTGGTAGGGCGCGGCGGTGCGCGGCGGTCGAGGCATCCGGTCGACGGCGGCGAGGTGCTCGGCCGCCACCCGCAGGTCGTGCTGGGTCGCGGTGAGCCCGGCCAGGAGGCTGTGCACGGTGAACTCGCCCGCCGAGCCGGGCTGCTCGTAGGCCAGCGCCCGGTTGATCGCGGCGATGCCCTCGCCGAGGTGGCCGGCGACGGCGAGCGTGAGACCGAGCTGGCGGTGCGCCACCGGTTGCAGCAGGTCGATCAGGTGGTTCGCCCGTCGGGGCGTGGTGTCGAGCCGGTCGAGTGCGAGCCGGGCGGTCGCAGCGGCTTGCTCGGCCTTGCCCCGCAGCCGCAGCACGACGGCCTCGGCGACGTGCAGCAGGGTCTGCTCGTCCGGGTCCGCCTGCGGTGCGCGGTGGGCGATGGCTGCGGACGCCAGAGCGAGCCACTCCAGCGCACGGGGCCGTTGGCGCGCGTCGGTGCCGTAGCTCAGCGCCATGAAGAACGCGAGCACCGGGTCGTGGGAGAGCGCGGCGGTCGGCAGCCGGCGGAGCAGCCGGAGGGTCTGCTGGCTGTCTCCTGTGCCGCCGGCCGCCATCGAGGTGAGCAGGACGGTGCCGACCAGCGTGGTGTCGCCGAGCTCGGTCGCGGCGGTGAGGGCCGTCGTCGGGTCCTGGTCGGCGAGCGCCTGCTCGACGACGGTCCGCAGCAGGGGCTCGACGAGTGCGGGTTCGTCACGCGTGAGCTCGGCGCGCAGCGCCCGGCGCACCACGGGGGTGAGGACGAGCGCGGGCTGCGGCTGCGTGGTCCACGTGCCGAGGCCGGCGTCGAGCAGGTCGCTGAGCACACCGTCGACCTGCTCGCCGGCCAGGTGCTGCGCGAGCGACGGTGTGATGCGGGCGGCGACGGACAGCCTCCGGGCGATCGACAGGACGTGCTCGTCCAGATCGATTTCCTCGGTGCGCAGCGCGCGTACCACCTCCGCGGCCGCGACCGCGGTGAGCGCCTCGGATGACGCCGTGCGCAGGTCGAGCGTGCCGTCGGCGGCGGCCACGGCGAGCGCGCGGACCGCGGCCGGCAGACCGCCCGTGGCCTCGTGCACCGCGTCGGCGGCGCCCGGGTCGGACCCACCGCCTCCGAGCACCTGGGCGACCTCGTCGGGGGTGAGCGCGAGCTCGGCCGGCCCCAGGTCGACGAGGTCGACCGACAGCGACGCGGCCTGCCGCAGGGCCCGCGGATCGCCGTGCGTGGTGATCGCCAGGTGCAGCCGGGGACAGGTGCGCACGAGGTCGACCATGTCGCGTGCGAGGGACGCCTCTCCCGGGCGCCGCAGGCCGTCGAGCACGATCGTCACGGACCCGATCGCGCGGAGCAGGCCGTGCCGGGCGGCCCGCGGCGTGCAGGCGCCGTCGGACCCGGCCGGCGGCCGCGCGGTGAGCCCGGCGTCGACCACGGCGTCGACGACAGCCGACCACACGGCGGCCGGTTCGGCCAGACCGGCGAGGTCGACCCAGACGAGAGGCCGGTCCACGGGGTGGCGGGTGAGCGCCCAGTCGGCGAGCAGCGTGGTCGTGCCGCTCCCCACAGGGCCGTGCACGAGCAGCAGCGGGGCCGCGGGGTCGAGCCGGTCCAGCAGGGTGACTCGCGCCACGTTCCAGGTGGGCACCCGGGGGACGCCGTACCGCACAGCCACCTCCTCGTGCCCGGTCTCGGGTCGCCGCACCACTCCTCGGACCGCCCGGGGCTCCCTGTGCCTGGGGCCGGAATGTACCGGTTCGTCCTCAGGTGCTCGGCATCCGGGCGCCGGTCCGGCGGGGTGAAGTGCGTGCCTGGGGTGGTGCCACCCAGGTGGGGCTCCGGGGCGTCGGCCAGGTCCGTCGTGGGCGGCCGGTCCGCGCCGTGCGGGGCCGACGAGGGCGATCCGCGCAACCTCTGCGCGAGGGCCGTGACCTGGGGCACACTGACGCCATGACCACGGTGGCCGGCCGCGCGACCGGGCTGCGCCCCGGTGCGCAGGTCCTCGGCGACGACGCGGTGCCCGCTGCCCTGGCGCTGTGCGCGGTCGACCCCGTCGCAGCCGTGCTCGCGTCGGCGCGGCTCGAACTGGCCGCCACCGGGGGACTGGCCCGGACCGGCAACGAGCTGTGGGGCTACGCGGAGGACGGTCAGCTGCTCGCGGTCGTCCTGGTGAGCGCCAACCTCGTGCCGGTGGCCCCGGGGCTGGACCGGCGCACCCGGGCCCGGGCCCTGGCCGGGTTCGCCGAGCTCGCGGCGCGCCGCCCACGCAGCTACTCCTCGCTCGTCGGCCCGGCCGAGCTCGTCATGGACTTGTGGCAGGTGCTGAGCGATGGTCGCGCACCGGCCCGGGACGTGCGTGCGGACCAGCCGTCGATGGTCATCGACGGACCGCCCCGGGTGGCGGCCGACCCGCTGGTCCGCACCTCCCGGCCCGCCGAGCTCGACATCGTGCTCCCGGCCTGCGTGCGGATGTTCACCGAGGAGGTCGGCTACTCGCCGATGTCCGGTGGCGGCGCGGGGTACACCTCCCGCGTGCGCGGTCTCATCGCCGCCGGTCGTTCGCTGGTGCGGGTCGAGGACGACAAGGGCGCCCCCCGGGTGGTCTTCAAGGCCGAGCTGGCCGCGGTCGGGCTGGGTGTCGCCCAGGTGCAGGGCGTCTGGGTGACCCCGGACCGGCGTGGCACCGGGTTGTCCGAACCCGGGATGGCAGCGGTCGTGCGCCTCGCCCAGCGGGACCTCGCGCCCGTCGTCTCGCTGTACGCCAACGTGTACAACACCCGGGCGATCGCCGCGTACCTGGCGGTCGGGTTCCGTCAGGTCGGCACCTACGCGACGATCCAGCTGTAGGCCCGGCGGCCGGTCCGCTCAGCGCAG
Source organism: Cellulomonas citrea (assembly GCF_009829685.1). GTDB lineage: Bacteria > Actinomycetota > Actinomycetes > Actinomycetales > Cellulomonadaceae > Cellulomonas > Cellulomonas citrea. The sequence continues at coordinate 2,809 of NZ_VWSD01000007.1, read as the reverse complement.
CAGCCGGGACATCCGTCGGTCGGCCAGCGCCCGTCCACCGGTCTGGCAGGTCGGGCAGTACTGCAACGAGGAGTCGGCGAACGACACCTCGTGCACGACGTCGCCGCACGGGGTGCCGTCCCAGCCGGGGCACGGCTGCCCCGTCCGTCCGTGCACGCGCATCCCGCGGCGCTTGGCGTCCTTGAGCTCGGCGGCCGGGCGGCCGGACGCGGTCGCCACGGCCTCGCGCAGCACGGCGCCGACGGCCGCGTAGACCCGGTCGGCCTGCTCGGCGGGGAGCGTCGCAGTGAGGGCGAACGGGCTGCTGCGCGCGACCAGGAGGATCTCGTCGGAGTAGGCGTTGCCGATCCCGGCGATGGTGCCCTGGTCCCGCAGCAGACCCTTGAGCTGCTGGTTGCGCGCGGTGAGCAGCGCCCCGAACCGTTCGCGGGTGAACGCGGCGGACAGCGGCTCGACGCCGAGCGTGGCGATCTGCGGCACCTGGTCGGGGTCGGTGACCACGTGCACCGCGAGCCGTTTGCGGGTCCCGGCCTCGGTGAGGTCGAAGCCGGACCCGTCGTCCAGCCGCAGCCGCAGCGCGATCGGCGACCGGCCCGGACGCAGCGGTGTGCTCGACAGCGTGTCCGACCAGCGCACCCACCCGGCCCGGGCCAGGTGCCACACCAGGTGCAGGCCGGTGCCGTCCGGTCCGACCTCGAGCGTGAGGTCGAGCCACTTGCCGTGCCGCGAGACGTCGTGCACGCGGTGCCCGACGAGCTCGTCCGGGGCGGGTCGGAACGTCTTGAGCGCCGCGATCGCCCCGACCTCGACGCCGGTGACCGTGCGCCCGGCCGTGCGGGTGCGCAGGAAGTCGGCGAGGGCCTCCACCTCGGGCAGCTCGGGCATGGCCCCATCCTGCCGGTGCGGGCGACGCGCGGCACAAGGGTCGTGGCGCCCCCGCCGAGACACCCCCGCCGAGGCACCCCGCGCACCTCGGTAGGCTCGGCGCATGCTGCTGCGCCTGTCCTCCCTGTTCGTCCGCACGTTGCGAGAGGACCCGGCCGACGCCGAGGTCGCCAGCCACCGGCTGCTGGTGCGGGCGGGCTACATCCGCCGCGCGGCCCCCGGGATCTACACCTGGCTGCCGCTGGGCCTGCGCGTGCTCGCCAAGGTCGAGGCCGTGGTCCGCGAGGAGATGGTCGCCGCGGGCGTCCAGGAGGTGCACTTCCCGGCGCTGCTGCCCAAGGAGCCCTACGAGGCCACCGGCCGCTGGACGGAGTACGGGCAGAACATCTTCCGGCTGCAGGACCGCAAGGGCGGCGACTACCTGCTGGCGCCCACGCACGAGGAGATGTTCACGCTCCTGGTCAAGGACCTGTACTCCTCGTACAAGGACCTGCCGCTCGCGCTCTTCCAGATCCAGACGAAGTACCGCGACGAGGCCCGGCCGCGCGCCGGTCTGATCCGAGGCCGCGAGTTCATCATGAAGGACGCGTACTCCTTCGACCTGGACGACGCGGGCCTCGAGGCCGCGTACGAGAACCAGCGCGCCGCCTACCAGCGGATCTTCACGCGGCTCGGCCTGGAGTACGTCATCGTCTCGGCGATGTCGGGGGCGATGGGCGGCTCGCGCTCGGAGGAGTTCCTCACCCCGACACCGATCGGCGAGGACACCTTCGTCCGTTCGCCCGGTGGCTACGCGGCGAACGTCGAGGCGGTGACCACCCCGGTGCCGCCCGCCCTGGACTGGGCGGACGTGCCGGCGCCCCATGTCGAGGACACCCCGGACACCCCGACGATCGACTCGCTCGTCGAGCTGGTGAACGCCCGGTTCCCGCGTCCCGACCGGGCGTGGACCGCGGCCGACACGCTCAAGAACGTGGTCCTGGCGCTCGTGCAGCCGACGGGGGAGCGCGAGGTCGTCGTCATCGGCGTGCCCGGCGACCGTGAGGTCGACATGAAGCGGGTCGAGGCCGCGCTCGCCCCGGCCGAGGTCGAGGTGGCCGGCGAGGCCGACTTCGCCGCGCACCCCGAGCTGGTCCGCGGCTACATCGGCCCGGCGGTGCTGGGTCCCAACGCGGCCGACCCGGAGCGTGCGGTGCGCTACCTGCTCGACCCGCGCATCGTGCCGGGCACCCGGTGGATCACCGGCGCCAACCAGGCCGGTCGGCACGTCCTGGACCTGGTGGCCGGACGTGACTTCACCGCCGACGGGACCGTCGAGGCCGCGTCGGTGCGCGCCGGTGACGAGGCCCCGGACGGCTCCGGCCCGCTGGAGCTGGCCCGCGGCATCGAGATCGGTCACATCTTCCAGCTCGGGCGCAAGTACGCCCAGGCGCTGGGTCTGACGGTGCTCGACCAGAACGGCAAGGCCCAGGTCGTCACGATGGGCTCCTACGGCATCGGTGTGACGCGCGTGCTCGCCGCGCTCGCCGAGGCGCACCACGACGAGGCGGGTCTGGCCTGGCCGGCGCACGTGGCGCCCGCGCACGTGCACCTGGTGGCGACCGGCAAGGACCCGGCGGTCTTCGAGACCGCCGCCCGGCTGGCGGCCGAGCTGGACTCCCGTGGGATCGAGGTGCTCTACGACGACCGGCCGAAGGTCTCGCCCGGGGTCAAGTTCGCCGATGCCGAGCTGTTCGGCGTCCCGCTGGTCGTCGTCGTGGGTCGGGGTCTGGCCGAGGGCGTCGTCGAGGTCCGGCCGCGGGTGGGCGGCGACAGCGAGCAGGTGCCGGTGGCCGACGTGGTCGAGCAGGTCGCGGCCCGCGTCGCGGCGATGCTGGGCGAGCCGGCCTGAGCGACCCGGGCCGGCCGGCTCGGGTCGGCCCAG
>NZ_VWSD01000079.1 GCF_009829685.1 Cellulomonas citrea | reverse complement strand
CGCCGGGGTGCCGCTCAAGACGGTGGCGGTCGCGGTGCGCGGACGCCCCGGGGCCGTCGTGCGCGGCGACGCGATGGTCACCGCGACGGGGCTGGAGGGCGGTCCGCTGTACGCCCTCGGCGCGACGATCCGGCAGGCGCTCGACGCCGACGGGCGGTGCGTGCTGGAGCTCGACCTGCGCCCCGACCTGCCGCTCGACCAGCTGGCCGCGCGGCTGTCGCACCGGCGCCCCAAGGACTCCGCCGCGAGCTGGCTGCGCCGCGCGATCGGCCTCGACCCGGTGTCCACCGGGCTGCTCTGGGAGGCTGGCGGCGGCCTGCCGTCCGGCGCCGATGAGGCGGCTGCCCTGGTCAAGGCCCTGCCGGTGCAGGTGACAGGGACCATGCCGATCGACCGGGCGATCTCCTCGGCGGGCGGGGTCGCCTGGTCGCAGGTCGACGAGACCCTCATGCTGCGCGCGATGGGCGGCACCTTCGTCGCCGGCGAGATGCTCGACTGGGAGGCGCCCACCGGCGGCTACCTGCTGCAGGCCTCGTTCGCGACGGGCGTCGTCGCGGGGCGCGGCGCGGCGGCGTGGGTGGCGGGTCAGGCCTCGCGGCCGTAGCCGAAGACGTGCAGGCTCACCACGTCGATCTCCCGTCGCGGGTTGCCGAAGAAGGTGCCGAGCCGGCTCAGCACCCGGTGGTACGGGTGCTCGCGGGCGGTGCCGGCCTCGTTCCAGTTCGCGTTGGGCACGATGAGGAACAGGTGCTGGGCGTCGGACGCGATGTGGGTCTTCCACAGGTCCTTGAGGTCGTGGTTGTTGGCCGTCGTCCCGCCGCGTTCGACCTCGGCGATGATGCCGCGGCCCGGGCCCAGGGAGTAGACGAAGTCGGGTCGGGCCTGCGTGACCAGTCCGTCCTGCGGGGTCAGGACGACCTCCTCGCTGAACCCGAGGTGTTCGCGCAGCAGCGCCGCGACGATCGACTGCACGGCGCTGGACCGGGCGCGGTGGATGTGGACCAGGTCGATCTGCTCGGCCTGAGCCTCCAGGTGCGCCCCGAGCGCGTCTGCGAGCGCATCCACCCGCGCCATCTCGGCGGTCTCCTCGGTGTCCAACGCGCTGCGCACGAAGCGCTCATGCCGGACGTCCACGGCCGGAGCTTCGCAGCTGCACCGGCGAGAAGCTAGCGGCGAGTCTCGCGACCGCCCGGCTGGCGCAGCGACGGGCGGCCGATCACATCCGCGCTGAGCCCAGAGAGGCAGCTGACAACCCGGCGCCAGCTCTGGATGCTGGGGTCGGCGACGACGAAGGGGGCGGCCAATGTTGCGCAAGGTTCGCGTCGATGGTCCGGCGGAGCGCCTCGCAGACCTGCTGAGCGCTGCGCGATGTGCCGAACTCGACATCGACGATTGGGCCGTCGACACCACCACGGAGTACGGCTGGCCGGGGCGGGGTGACGGCCATGCCTATGTGCTCGTCGTCGCGGAGGACGAGGTGTTCGGGTCGGACGCCGTCGTGCGTGCCGTCCGCGACGCCTACGAAGCGATCACTGGCCGGTCCTCGGACTGGATCGTGCCGGGCGGTTCGTTCGTCTTCCTCCCGGACGGGCTCGAACCCGGCTGGTACGACGAGGTGGTGCCGCTCGCGGAGGCGCTGCATGCGGCGGAGGACGCAGGCGACCGTCACCGCAGCGCGGCTCTGCGCCGCGTGCTCACCAGGCGCATCGACGAGGTGCTCCCGCTGTCTGAGCGACGGCTCGACGCATTCGCCGCGTTCGTGGGTCCTGACGCGCCGGCGTCCTGTCCCGACGGGGCCTCCGGGGTGGAGCAGGCCAGGCGCCGGGTCGAGTCCTGCCACACGCAGACTCAGTCAGTGTGCGAGTTGCCAGAGGCGCAAGAGCGCTAGGCCGAGCAGCGCCGCGACGCCCAGCGCGGTCACCCAGGGCCGCGCACGTCCATCGCCCGCCGGACGTCGTCGACGTCGTTCGCGCCGAACCGTGCGGTGAGTGCCACCCAGGCCTGCCACACCGCGCGCATTCCCCGCCTCCGACGTGAGTTGGCGATCAGCATTCCACCCCGCTCGTGGCGCGGGGCGCCCGTCCGGACGGGTGAACGGGCCGGGTGGACGGTCGGCGAACCACCGACCTCCGTTAACGTCGAGACATCCGAGTGGGGGGTCTCGTGATGAGCGCGTCGGACGCACGGCCTGAGGGCGAGTTCGGCATGTCCGGCGTGCCGCGCGCTCCGGAACTGGCGTCCGCGCCGTCGCCGTGGGTGGTCGACGGCCGTGTGCGGATGCCGCACCGGCCCTGGTCGACGATCTTGGTCCTCGTCCACGCGACCTGCATGGCGATCGGTCTGGTCGCGATCGTCGGCGGTGCGGTGATCGCCGCCCGTGACTACAGCACCCCGCCGGACCAGCGGGGTCCGGACGCCTGGGGGGTTGCGCTCGGGGCCCTGCTGATCGGGGTCGGCCTTGCCATGACCGTCGCCGACGGGATCCTCACGGTGACGACGGTCCGCGGACGTCGGGTCGCGGACCAGGGCTGGCCCGGACCCCTGCGAACGGCGGCCGGCGCCACGCTGGTGCTCGCGCTCATCGGTGCGTGCGTCTCGCTCGTTGGGGGCGGGCTGTCGCCGCTGACCCCGGCAGGGTTCGGGGTGTGCGGTCTCTACGCGCTGCCGGCGATCGTGGTCCTGTCCTCGACGGCGAGGCCGCCGACGGCCGCTCCGCACTGGCCGGCCGGAGGCCCAGGCTGACACGTCGCGCCCGGCCCACCTACCATCTGCGCACACCCCGCGCTCGTCCATCGTCGGACGTGCTGTGGGCCGGTGCGACGCAGCGAGGTCGCGCCGCATGCGACCTCGAGGGACGGGCCCAGTGATCAGGATCGGCATCGCCGAGGACGATCCGGCCAGTGCTGCCCTCCTGGTGGAGTACCTGCGCCGATACGAGCGGGGGCAGGACGAGCAGTTCCAGGTGACGACCTTCTCCGACGGTGCGGACGTCGTCGCCGGGTACCGGCCGGACTTCGACATCCTGCTGCTCGACATCGAGATGCCCCGGCTGGACGGCTTCAGCGCGGCCGAGCGGATCCGCCTGCTCGACCCCGACGTCATCATCATCTTCATCACGAACATGCGGCAGTACGCGATCAAGGGGTACGAGGTCGACGCGCTCAGCTACGTCGTCAAGCCCGTGCCGTACTTCGCGTTCGCGCAGGAGATCAAGCGTTCGGTGGCCCGGCTGCGCCGCCGTTCGGCCGACTACCTGCTGCTCCAGGTGGACGGCGGACTGGTGCGGCTGCCGACCGACGACATCGTGTTCCTCGAGTCGGTGAAGCACCGCACGATGGTGCACACCGTGGACGGCCTGCACTCGGTGGTCGCGCCGCTCAAGGCGTTGGAGGCCCAGCTCGAGGGCAAGCACTTCTTCCGCTGCAACTCCGGCTACCTGGTGAACCTGCGGCACGTCCTCGGCGTCACGGGCAGCGACGCGCGGCTGGTCGGCGGGCACGAGCTCCTGGTGAGCCGGCCGCGCAAGAAGGCGTTCCTGGCGGCGATGACCGACTACCTCGGGGCGAGGCTGCAGTGATCGTCCAGCTGCTGCACGGTGTCGCCATCCAGGAGAACCTGCCCGACATCCCGCGTGCGATGACCGGGTTCGCGGAATGGCTCGCCTGCATGGTCTACGTGCTGCTGCGACGCCGGCGCCTCCCCTGGGCACAGCTCTGCGCGCTCGCCGCCGCGGCCCTCGGGGTGCAGGTCGGGGTGCAGCTGCTCGCCGGCCGGCTGCCGCTCGGGCTGTGGACGGTCGGGATGGTCGCGGCCGCCGCGTCCATGTACGGGTTCCTCATCGCGGCGGCCCGGTTGTCCGCACGGGACGCCGGCTACTTCGCGGCCCGGGCGCTCGTGCTGGCCGAGCTGGTGGCGGCGCTGCACTGGCAGATGCACTGCTTCTTCTTCCTGCCCGCGGGGCGCGCCGGGATGGGCTGGCAGGTGGCGTTCTTCGTCGTCGTCTACGGCCTCGGGTTCGCCGGTGCGGCCGTGGCGGAGTCGCGGCACTTCCGCCCGGCGCAGCCGGTCGACGTCACGTGGGGCGAGCTCGCCTCGGCGGTGGCGATCGCGCTGGTCACGTTCTTCATGAGCAACCTCAGCTTCCTCAACGCGAACACGCCGTTCAGCGGGCGGCTCGGGTCGGAGATCTTCTACATCCGCACGCTCGTGGACCTCGCGGGTTTCGTGGCGCTGTACGCCCAGCAGGGCCAACGCCTGCAGCAGCGGGCGCACGCCGAGGTGCGCGCGATCGACGAGATGCTGCGCCGCCAGCACGAGCAGTACCTGCAGTCCAAGCGCAACATCGAGGTGGTCAACCGCACGTACCACGACCTCAAGCACCAGATCGGGGTGATCCGCGCGACGGGCGACCCGGGCCGGCGCGCCTCCTACCTGGACGACCTGGAGGCGAGCATCTCCGGGTTCGCGGCGAAGGTGGACACCGGCAACGGGGTGCTCGACGTCATCCTCACGACGGCCAGCACGGACTGCGCCGAGCGCGGCATCACCTTCACCCCGGTGGTCGACGGGTCGCTGCTCGACTTCATGTCGACGATGGACGTGGCGGCGGTGTTCGGCAACGCGCTGGAGAACGCCGTCGAGGGTGTGATGGCTGTCCCGGACCCGGAGCAGCGGCTCATCAAGGTCGCCGTCTACGCCCGGGACGGGTTCGTGCTCATCGCGTTCGAGAACTGGTTCACCGGCGAGCTGCACACCGAGGACGGTGACATCGTCACGCGCCGCGCGGACCGCACCCGGCACGGGTACGGGCTCAAGTCGATCCGGCACACCGCGGAGAAGTACGGCGGCTCGATGACCGTCAACGTCGAGGACAGGTGGTTCGTGCTGCGGGTCCTGCTTCCGCTGCCCGCGCAGCCGACCGTGGCACCGTCGCCGGACGCGGCCGGACGGTCGGCCGCCTCCGCCGTCGGGTGACGGTGCTCAGCCGGCCGTGACCGCACCCGAGTCCCACAGGGTCAGCGCCGAGGCGATCGCCATGTGCATGTCCAGGTACAGGTAGGACCCGAGCCGCCCGCCGAAGTGCACACCGGGCTCGTCGGCCGCGAGCGCGCGGTAGGCGGCGAGGCGCTCGCGGTCCTGCGCGGTGCTCACCGGGTAGTAGGGCTCGTCGTCCGGCCCGGCGAACCGTGAGGTCTCACGCATGACGACCGTCGCGTCCTGCGCGTGGCGGTCCTCGCGCTCGGGGCGGAAGTGGCGGAACTCGTGGATCCGCGTCCACGGCACATCGAGGTCGGCGTAGTTCATCACCGCGGTGCCCTGGAGGTCGCGCACCGGCAGCGTCTGCGTCTGAAGGTCGAGCGTCCGCCAGCCGAGCTGCCCGGCGCAGTGGTCGAAGTACCGGTCGACGGGTCCGGTGTACACCACCGGGACCTGGCCGCGGACGGCCGACCGGGACCACGGGTGGCCGTCGTCGAAGAAGTCCGTCCCCAGGTGCACCTCGATCCGCGGGTGGTCCGCCATCGCCGCGAACCACGCCGCGTACCCGTCGGCGGGCAGGCCCTCGTAGGTGTCGGAGAAGTAGCGGTTGTCGTACGTGTAGCGCACGGGCAGCCGTGCGATGACCGACGCGGGCAGCTCCCGCGGATCGGTCTGCCACTGCTTGGCGGTGTAGTCGCGGATGAACGCCTCGTACAGCGGCCGGCCGATGAGCGCGATCGCCTTGTCCTCGAGGTTGGCCGCCGCCTCGGCGTCCACCTCGGCGGCCTGGCGGGCGACGAGCGCGCGGGCCTCGTCGGGACCCATCGCGGTGCCGAAGAACTGGTTGAGCGTGCCGAGGTTGATCGGCAGCGGGTACACCGTCCCCGCGTGCGTCGAGTAGACCCGGTGCCGGTAGTGGGTGAACGCCGTGAACCGCCGGGCGTACTGCCACACGCGCTCGTTCGACGTGTGCCAGATGTGCGAGCCGTAGCGGTGCACCTCGATGCCGGTCGCCGGGTCGACGTCGGCGTAGGCGTTGCCGCCGAGGTGGTCGCGGCGGTCGAGGAGCGCGACCCGCAGCCCGGCGTCGGCCGCGCGTTCCGCGACGGTGAGGCCGAACAGCCCGGCGCCGACCACCACGAGGTCCACCTGGTCGCCTCCCATCACGGCCCGTCGGTGCCGCCGTGGCGCCCGGTCGCCCGAGTCTAGGGCCTGCTCCGTGACCTGTTCGTGATCGGGGCTGTGACCCGCCCGTGACCTTCGCAACCGTTCGTGCGCCCAAACCGACAGTTCGTGCACGAGGCGTCGAAGGGGGTCCGAGGCCTTCCTAGGTTTGCGGCGCGAGCGAGGGACCACGTCGTCCCCGGTCGCGACGATTCGCACACAGCGCGACGCCGCGCGTGCCCGGTCCCGACGGCGGGGCGAGGGGGGGACACGTGTGGACGGATCACCTGACAGAGGGAAGGTCAATGAAGACAACGACGACGGTGACGCGGCGAGACCGCCGATCCTCGAGCTTCACGGCAGCAGCCGCGGTCGCCGGCTTCGCGCTCGTCGCCGTGGCCGGTTGCACGAGCGGGAGCACCTCGGCCAAGGACACGAGCTATACGACACGCGACGTCACGGACGGCACGACGGCCTTCGTGGTCGTCGACAACCCGGGCGACGGGAAGACGCTGTCCTACGGCAAGGACAGCGGCATCACGCTCCTCGAGGAGAAGGTCGACGGCAAGACCTACGCGTTCAAGGACATGAACGCGAACGGCACGCTCGACGCGTGGGAGGACTGGCGCAAGCCGGCCGCCGACCGCGCCAAGGACCTCGCCTCCCAGATGTCGATCGAGCAGGTCGCGGGCCTCATGCTGTTCAGCTCGCACGAGCGCTCCCCGCAGGACGGCCTCACCGACCCCCAGAAGACGTACCTGTCGGAGTCCAACCTGCGCGCCGTCCTCAACGCCGCGGGCAGCGACGCCAAGGTCACCGTGCCCTGGGTCAACTCGATGCAGGCCTACGTCGAGACGCTGGCGACCGCCGACACCCCGTACGTGCCGGTGAACTTCGCGTCCGACCCGCGCTCGACCGCCGGTGCCGACGACTACAACGCCGACGGTGCGGACATCTCGCGCTGGCCGTCGAACCTCGGCCTCGCGGCGACGTTCGACACCGACTACACGAAGAAGTTCGGCGAGATGGCCTCCGCGGAGTACCGCGCCCTGGGCATCGCGACCGCGCTCAGCCCGCAGATCGACCTCGCCTCCGAGCCGCGCTGGCTGCGTGTCTCCGGCACGTTCGGCGAGGACTCGAAGGCCTCGGCCGAGCTGGCCAAGGCCTACGTCGACGGCTTCCAGGGCAGCGGCGGCACGGACGCCTGGGGCCCCGAGTCGGTCAACGCCATGATCAAGCACTGGGCCGGTGACGGTCCGGGCGAGGGTGGCCGCGAGGCGCACACCGACGCCGGCAAGTACGGCGTGTACCCGGGCGACAACCTCGCCGAGCACGTCTCCGTGTTCCAGGGCGCACTGCAGTCGGCGGCGGTCATGACCGCGTACTCGATCGCGCTCGACGCCAACGGCAACCCGCTCTTCGAGGACCGCATGGGCAGCGCGTACGACGCAGGCCGCGCCAGCATCCTGCGCAACGACAACAACTACCAGGGCGTCGTCGTCACCGACTGGGGCGTCATGACCGGTGCCAAGGACCCCAACGCGTTCATCGCGACGGGCTGGGGCGCCGAGGACCTGACCCCGGCGGAGCGCTACGTCAAGGTGCTGGAGAACGGCGTCGACATGTTCGGCGGCGTCAACGACGCGACCTACATCCTCGAGGCCTCGAAGCTGTGGCAGGAGCGGTTCGAGAAGGGTGAGCTGTCGGTCGACGCGAAGACCCGCTTCCAGGAGTCGGGCGCCCGCATCCTCGGCATGTTCTTCCAGGTGGGCCTCTACGAGGACCCGTACCTCGACCCCGAGGCGTCGGCCAAGGTCCTGGCCAGCGAGGACAAGGTCACCGAGGGCTACAACGCCCAGCTCGACTCGATCGTCATGCTCAAGAACAACGGCGCGACGATCAAGGCCTCGCAGGCCACGGACTGGTCCGACAAGACCGTCTACATCCCGCAGTCGTTCGACACGGGCCACGCAGGCCTCTTCGGCGACGCGGCCTACACCGAGGGCCCGACCCTCAGCCTCGATGTCGCGAAGAAGTACTTCGGCAAGGTCGTCACCGACGAGGTCGTCAAGGACGCCGACGGCAAGGTCACGAGCTACACCGCTCCGGACCTCAGCGACGTGGACCTCGTCCTCGTGGGCATGAAGAGCCCGTCCGCCGGCGCCGTGTTCGCCAACTCCGGCTACGACAAGGCGACCGGCGAGTGGTACCCGCTCTCGCTGCAGTACCGCCCGTACACGGCCAACGGCCCGTTCGTCCGCAAGGTCTCGATCTCGGGCGACATCCTGCCCGACGGCACCAAGCAGAACCGGTCCTACTTCGGTCACACCTCGCAGGTCTCCAACGAGGCCGACCTCGACGCGTTCGACCGCGCCGTGGCCGCCGTCGAGAAGACCGGCAAGGACATCCCGGTCATCACCGCCCTCAAGGCCGTCAACCCGGTCATCCCGGCCGAGTTCGAGGCCAAGTCGGACGCCATCGTGGTCAGCTTCGGCACCAGTGACCAGGCGATCTACGACGTCGCCCTGGGTCTGCACGAGCCCAAGGGGCGCCTGCCGATCCAGTTCCCGGCCGACATGAACACGGTCGAGAAGCAGTTCGAGGACGTCCCCAAGGACATGACCCCGTACACCGACGCCGACGGCAACGCGTACGACTACGGCTTCGGCCTGAACTACACCGGCCCGATCAAGGGCTGAGCGGGAGCCGGTGGGTGGCCGAGCGATCGGCCGCCCACCGGCACCTGCGCACGTGCAGTACCCGGCCGTGGGGTGGGCCCACGGTCAGATCCCTCACTAGGAGCGAGAAGTGAAGCGCAACACCCTGCTGTCCGTGGCCCTCGGCCTCGTCATCGCCGTCACTGGGGTGGCCGGCCTCACCGGCTGCTCGTCCTCGGACGACAAGCCCGCCGCCTCCTCGTCGGTCGCCGCGTCGACGGCCGACGTCGCCGGCGACCTCACGACGGCGCGCCAGGCCGTGCTCGACGCCCTCAAGGACAAGGCGTGGGCCCAGGTCATGCTCGCGAGCGACGTCAAGGAGCCGACCGTCAAGTACGGCCTCATGGTCATGCCGTTCGTCAAGACCGACAAGGCCGAGCGCGTCACCGGCACCGTGACCATCGACGGCGGCAAGTTCGTCATCGAGGCGGTCTCGGCCGCCGACGGCACGACCTGGCAGATCGACCAGGACGGCACCATCACCGAGGCCAAGAAGAAGTAGCACGCCTGGTCCCGGCGGGTACCCGCCCGTCCCACGTCATGGGCGGGTACCCGCGTCCGGTCGCTACCGAGGAGGATTGTTGTGAACGCCAGGGCGAAGAAGGCCACCCGCGCGAAGAAGCCGATGTCGAACAAGAAGCTGCTGTGGATCTGGGTCCCGGTGCTCTCCACCGTGGCCGTCATCACGGTCGTCGCCAACGTGGCCCTCGTGGTCGCGGGCGGCTGGGTCGCGTCCCAGTTCGGCGCCGGCACCTACACGTTCACGAACTCCGAGGAGTCCGCGGGCTGGGACACGCAGTACTACACGTCGACGTACAAGGACATGGACGAGGTCGACGCCGCAGCGAAGGATCTCGTCAAGGACATCGCCGCCGGCGGCATCGTCCTCGCGAAGAACAGCGCCGCGGCCCTGCCGCTGGCCTCGGGCGCGAAGGTGACGATGCTCGGCCGCGCCGCGGCAGACCCGGTGTTCGGCGGCTCGGGCTCCGGCTCGGTCGACACGAACTCGGCGGTCACCGCCCGCGCGGGCCTTGAGGACGCCGGCTTCCAGGTCAACGACGCGGTCTTCCAGACGATCGCGGACTTCGCGGCGGCGACGCCCCGCGGCCACATCGAGATGGACAACCCCGCGAAGTCGAGCTACGAGATCGGTGAGATGCCGGTCGCGCAGTACGAGGCGCAGTCCTCGACCTTCGCCGGCTACTCGGACGCGGCGATCATCTTCATCGGCCGCCCCGGCGGTGAGGGTGGCGACCTCACGCGTGACATGACCGGCTGGGACGACAACGCCGTGGCCGGCCAGCACCAGCTCGAGCTCAACAAGGACGAGAAGGACCTGCTCGCGCTCGCGACGTCGAGCTTCGACAAGGTCATCGTGGTCGTCAACGCCTCGACGACCATCGAGATGGGCCCGATCCAGGACGACCCCAAGGTCGACGCCGTCCTGCTCGCCGGCTCACCCGGTGCGAGCGGCTTCGACGCCCTCGGCCAGATCCTCGCGGGTCAGGTCAACCCTTCGGGCCGAACCGCCGACGTGTGGGCCACCGACTTCACGAAGGACCCGACGTACCCCAACTTCGGTGGCTTCGTCTACGACAACATCACGGCGTCGTACCCGGTCTCGGCCGTGGAGAGCGCCGCATCGAACGCGACGGTCACCTCCGACGCCCCGTTCGTCAACTACGCCGAGGGCATCTACATCGGCTACCGCTACTACGAGACCGCGGCGGTCGAGGGCTTCATCGACTACGACGAGGCCGTCGTCTACCCGTTCGGCTACGGCCTGAGCTACACGGGCTTCGCCCAGAAGATCACCGGCACCCAGAAGGGCGCCGTCGACGGCACGATCACGGTGACCGTCGAGGTGACGAACACCGGCACGGTCGCGGGCAAGGACGTCGTCCAGCTCTACTACTCGGCGCCGTACACCAAGGGCGGGATCGAGAAGCCGGCCGTCGTGCTCGGTGCGTTCGACAAGACCGGCGTCATCGAGCCGGGCAAGAGCGAGACCGTGACGCTCGAGCTGGCCGTCGAGGACATGGCCTCGTACGACGACCAGGACGCCAAGGCGTACGTGCTCGAGGCCGGCGACTACACGCTCACCGTGCGGGACGACTCGCACACGATCGCCGCGGGCACCGAGCCGATCACCTACACGGTGGACAAGGCCGTCGTGTACTCCGGCGACAACCACCGGGCGAGCGACAAGACCGCCGTGACCAACCAGTTCGACGACCTCTCGGCCCAGTTCTCGTCGCAGCCCACGGGCTCGCAGATCCTGCCGATGTCGCGCGCCGACTTCGCCGGCACGTTCCCGAAGGCCCCGACGGCCGAGCAGCTGCACGCGGACGACGCGATCGTGGCCGGCTTCAAGGCCTGGGACGCGCAGGCGGCGGCGAAGACCTTCACCGGCAGCACACCGACGACCGGCGCGAGCGGCGACCTCACCCTCGCCGATCTGCGCGGGTTGCCGAAGGACGACCCGCGGTGGGACACGCTGCTCGACTCCCTCAAGGTCGGGGAGATGACGGACGTGCTCCTCAACGGCGCGTACCAGACGGGGCCGATCGCCTCCATCGCCAAGCCGGCGACGGTCGAGCCGGACGGTCCGGCCGGGTTCTCGTCCTTCATCAACTCGTCGATCAACGGCGTCGCGTACCCCTCGCAGGTGCTCATCGCGCAGACGTGGGACACCGACCTCGGCACGGCCATGGGCGAGATGCTCGGCAACGAGGCCCTGTTCAAGGGCATCAACGGCTGGTACGCCCCGGCGGCCAACCTGCACCGCTCGCCCTTCGGCGGTCGTGACTTCGAGTACTACTCGGAGGACCCGTACCTGTCCGGGCAGATGCTCACGTCGGTCGCCAACGGCGCGGCGGAGTACGGCGTCTACACGATGCTCAAGCACTTCGCGCTCAACGAGCAGGAGACCAACCGCGTCGACAACGGCCTGGCCACCTGGGCGACCGAGCAGACGGTCCGCGAGCTCTACCTCAAGCCGTTCGAGATGGCCGTGAAGCACGTCTCGATGAAGGTGACGTACGTTGCCGACAAGGACGGCACGGTCAAGGAGACGACCATCGGCGCCGGCGGCGTCATGAGCTCCTTCAACCGGGTCGGCGCGACGTGGGCGGGCGGCTCGTCCGCCCTCATGACGACCGTGCTGCGTGACGAGTGGGGCTTCCAGGGCTTCGCGATCTCGGACTTCAACCTCTACCCGTACATGAACCCCAACCAGGGCATCAGCGCGGGCACGGACCTCACGCTCACGTTCCAGCCGTCGAAGTCCTTCCAGGACACGAGCTCGGCGAAGGCCGTGACGGACATCCGGAACGCGACCCACAACATCTTGTTCACGGTCGCGAACTCCAACGCGATGAACGGCCTGGCGCCTGGCGCGACGGTCACCTACACACCGCCCACCTGGGTGTACGTCCAGATCGGCGTCTCGGTGCTGCTCGGTCTCGTGGTCCTCGTCGGTGCTCTGCTGCTGACGCGCCGGGTGCTGCGGCAGCGCAAGGCCGACGCGCCCGCCGGCTCCTAGCCGCCGGCCCTCGGTCCCCGTCGGGCCGGTGGCGCCCACCACCACCGGCCCGACGGGACACCTCGTCGCACCCGCACCCGGTCCCGAGAGCGCCCACCGGCGCCGGGACCTGACCTGGGCCCCTGACCGGGTCCCCTCGGCCTACCCGCACGAAGAGGACGTCATGATCGAGAACCTGTCTCTCCTGGAGAAGGCGGCGCTGCTCACCGGCGCGTCCGTCTGGGAGACGCACGCCCTCCCGCGGCACGGGGTGCGCGCGCTGTGGCTCGCGGACGGCCCGCACGGCGTGCGTCGCCAGGCCGGTTCGGCCGACCACCTGGGGCTCAACGCCTCCGACCCCGCGACGTGCTTCCCGACCGCGGCGGCCGTCGCGAACACGTGGGACGTCGAGCTGGCCGCGCGGGTGGGCGCGGCGCTGGGTGCCGAGGCGGCGGCGCAGGGCGTCGACGTGCTGCTGGGCCCGGGTCTCAACGTCAAGCGCTCACCGCTGGGCGGCCGCAACTTCGAGTACTTCTCCGAGGACCCGCTGCTCGCCGGCCGGATGGCTGCCGGGTACGTGCGCGGCATCCAGTCCCAGGGTGTGGCGGCCTGTCCCAAGCACTACGCCGCCAACTCCCAGGAGCTGGCGCGGATGGTCTCGGACTCCGTGGTCGACGAGCGCACGCTTCGCGAGATCTACCTCACGGCGTTCGGGATCGTCGTCACCGAGGCGAAGCCGCGCTCGATCATGTCCTCGTACAACCTGGTCAACGGGACCTATGCGCACGAGGACCCGTTCATCCTCACCCAGGTGCTCCGCGAGGAGTGGGGCTTCGACGGTGCCGTGATCTCCGACTGGGGCGGCTGCAACGACATCGTCGCGGCGGCCGCGGCGGGCGGCACGCTCGAGATGCCGGCAGCCGGTCTGGCCTCGGCGCGCCAGCTCGTCGCGGCCGTCGAGTCCGGCCGCCTC
>NZ_VWSD01000078.1 GCF_009829685.1 Cellulomonas citrea | reverse complement strand
GATGGCGATCGGGGGCTTCGGCTGGGCGGCCCGGCGCGAGTGGCTCGACCCGCAGCGCACGGCACCGCCGCCCCCGGTGCGGCGCGCCGGCCGGGACGAGCTCGACGAGGACGCGCTCATCGATGCCCAGCTCACGTCACAGGACGGCGAGCCGACCCCTCAGCGATCGGAACGGGACGACCCCGAGCCCGACGCGGGACGCGACCAGACGGACGGCACCGCGGACCCCGGTCAGGCCAGGGTCACCAGGTCGAGGTAGTCGGCGTTCCACAGGTCCTCGGCCCCGTCCGGCAGCAGCAGGACGCGCTCAGGGTCCAGCGCCGAGACGGCGCCCTCGTCGTGGCTGACCAGCACCACGGCACCGGTGAACCCGCGCAGCGCCGCCAGGATCTCCTCACGGCTGGCCGGGTCGAGGTTGTTGGTCGGCTCGTCGAGCAGCAGCACGTTGGCGCTGGAGACCACGAGGGTCGCCAGGGCCAACCGGGTCTTCTCGCCGCCGGAGAGCACCCCGGCCGGCTTGTCGGCGTCCTCGCCGGAGAACAGGAACGAGCCGAGGACCGAGCGCACCTGCGTGTCGGTGAGGTTCGGGGCCGCGGTGCGCAGGTTCTCCACGACGGTGCGGGTCAGGTCGAGCGTCTCGTGCTCCTGGGCGTAGTAGCCCAGCTTGAGGCCGTGCCCCGGGTGCACCTCACCGGTGTCCGCCGGCTCCAGCCCGGCCAGCAACCGCAGCAGCGTGGTCTTGCCGGCGCCGTTGAGACCGAGCACGACGACCTTGCTGCCGCGGTCGATCGCCAGGTCGACATCGGTGAACACCTCGGTCGAGCCGTAGGACTTCGACAGCCCGGACGCGGTGAGCGGGGTGCGCCCGCACGGTGCCGGGTCGGGGAACCGCAGGTGCGCCACCTTGTCCGCGGTGCGGGAGGCCTCCAGCCCGGAGAGCATCCGCTCGGCGCGCTTGGCCATGTTCTGCGCCGCAACCGCCTTGGTGGCCTTGGCCCGCATCTTGTCCGCCTGGGCGAGCAGGGCCGAGGCCTTCTTCTCGGCGTTGGCCCGCTCACGGCGGCGGCGCTTCTCGTCGGTCTCGCGCGCCTGCAGGTACGCATCCCAGCCGAGGTTGTACTGGTCGATGACCGAGCGGTTCGCGTCCAGGTGGAAGACCTTGTTGACCACGGCCCGCAGCAGCTCGACGTCGTGGCTGATGACCACGAGGCCGCCGGTGTAGACGCGCAGGTAGTCCCGCAGCCAGCTGATCGAGTCGGCGTCCAGGTGGTTGGTCGGCTCGTCGAGCAGCAGCGTGTCGGCACCGGAGAACAGGATCCGGGCGAGCTCGACGCGGCGGCGCTGCCCACCGGACAGCGTGCCGATCTCCTGGGAGAGCACCCGGTCGTCCAGCGCGAGGTTGGCGGCGATCCGGTGCGCCTCGCTCTCGGCGGCGTACCCGCCGGCCGCGGTGAACCTGGCCTCGAGGCGCCCGTACCGCTCCATGGCGGCGTCCCGGGTCTCGTCGTCCGCGCTGGCCATCGAGCCTTCGGTGTCGCGCATGGCGCGCACGATCTCGTCCAGGCCGCGGGCCGAGAGGACCCGGTCGAGCGCGAGCACCGACAGGTCGCCCGAGCGAGGGTCCTGCGGCAGGTAGCCGACGTCACCACCGTGCGTGACGCGCCCTGCCGTGGGCTGCCCCTGACCGGCGAGCACCTTGGTGAGGGTGGTCTTGCCGGCGCCGTTGCGACCGACCAGGCCGATCCGGTCGCCTGCGATGACCTGGAACGAGGTCGGCTCGAGCAGCACGCGTGCACCGACGCGCAGCTCCACGTCGTGAACGCTGATCACTGGGTTTCCTCCGAAGACGCTGCGCGGGGCACCGCCCGGCGCACAAGCGGGCCCCAGTCTACGTGGCCGCGTGCCGCACGCGTCCGCGCGGGGGTCCGCTCAGAGCCAGTCGCGCCGTTTGAAGGCGACGTAGAGCGCCGCGACCAGCACGACGATCGAGCCGCCGGCCAGCCACACGCCGAGCGGCCGGCCGAAACCCGCGTACGGCACGTTCTGGCCGAACCACCCGGTGATGGCGGTCGGCACCGCGACGATCGCGGCCCACGACGTGAGCTTCTTCATGATCGTGTTGAGCCGGGCGTCGGCCAGCGCGAGGTTCGTCTCGAAGATCGTGGTGACCATGTCGCGCAGCGACTCGGTCCACTCGGCCACGCGCAGCACGTGGTCGTACAGGTCCGCGTACCACCCGTCCAGGTCGAGCGAGCCGGTGCTCGTGAGCTCGGCGCGGTGCCGCAGCACGAGGGCGACCACCTCGCGCATCGGCAGCACGACGCGACGCAGCTCGACGAGCTCCTTGCGCACCCGGAAGGAGGCCCGCTGGGTGGTCTGGGACGCCGCGTCGCCGTCGAACAGGCCGTCCTCGAGCTCCTCGATCGCGTCGTCGAGCTGCTGCACCGTCGCGAAGTGCCCGTCGACGACCGTGTCGAGCAGCCCGTACAGGAGGGCCGCCGGACCGTGCGTGAGCAGCTGGGGGGCGTCGTCCCAGCGCGCGACCACCTCGTCCATGTCGAAGTCGTCGTCCGAGCGCACGGTGACCAGGCCGTTGGGCAGCACGAAGGCCGAGATCTTCGTGGTGCGCAGCCGCGAGGCGTTCACCGGGGCGTCGGGCCGCTCCTCGAGCCGGGTCGCGTAGCTGATGATGAGCGTGTGCCCGGGGCTGCGAGTGGCCTTGGGGCGTTCGGCTGCGGCGATCGCGTCCTCGACCGCCTGCGGTGCGAAGCCCAGCTCGTCGGCCAGGGTCTGCAGCAGCCTGTGGTCCGGGCGGCACAGGTCCACCCAGACGAGCACCTCAGGCTGGGCGAGGACGTCCGACACGTCGGCCAGGTCGAACCCCTCGGACTCCAGCCGTCCTGAACGCCACAGCCTGGTCCGGACCCCGTCGGTGCTCACCGGACAAGTGTGCCGCGCGTACCGCCGCGCCCCGGACGAGGCGCGGCGGCACGTGGTGACCTCGACGGCGGCCGCAGCGGCGGCCTCAGCGGTGCGCGGCCTCCTGGGCGGCGATGAGCGCGGCGTACCAGTGCCCGGAGTCCTTGACGGTCCGCTCCAGGGTCGCGTAGTCGACGTAGACCATGCCGAACCGCCGGTCGTACCCGTAGGCCCACTCGAAGTTGTCCATGAGCGACCACAGGAAGTAGCCGCGCACGTCCGCCCCGGCGGCCCGGGCCTGCCACACGGCGTCGATGTGGTCCCGCAGGTAGGCGACCCGGCGCTCGTCGTGCACGGCACCGTCGGGAGCGATCTCGTCGGCGAAGGCGGCGCCGTTCTCGGTCACCATGAGCGGCAGCGTCGGGTACCGCGTGTGCAGCTGCGTGAGCAGGTCGACGAGGCCCTGCGGCTCGATGTTCCAGCCCATCGCGGTGGACGGGCCGGGCTGGGCGAGGAACTCGACGTGGTCGGCCCCGACCCACGGGGTGTGCTCCGAGGAGCGGTGACCGTCCGGCCCGGGCGTCCCGTCGCCGACCGGCGGGGTGCCGGCCTGCACGAGGTTCGTCGAGTAGTAGTTGACGCCGAGCACGGTGAGCGGCACGGCGATGGTCTCCAGGTCGCCGTCGTGCACGAAGGACCAGTCGCTCGCGGCGGCGGTGTCCGCGATGACCCGCTCGGGGTAGCGCCCCTCGAGCATCGGGCCGAGGAACACCTCGTTGCCGATGGCGTCGATCCGGGCCTTGGCCTCCAGGTCGGCGGGCTGCTGCGAGGCGGCGCGCACGACGTGCAGGTTGAGCGTCACGGACAGCGGGGCCTCCGGGCCGAGCACGTCGCGCACCACGCGCCCGGCCAGGCCGTGCGCCAGGTTGAGGTGGTGCACGGCGGCCAGCGCCGCGCCCGCATCGGTGATCCCGGGGGCGTGCACGCCGGAGGCGTAGCCGAGGTAGGCGGCGCACCAGGGCTCGTTGAGCGTGGTCCACAGGTGCACCCGGTCACCGAGCGCGCGCACGACGTGCTCGGTGTAGTCCGCGAACCGGGATGCGGTGTCCCGTGCCGGCCAGCCGCCGAGGTCCTGCGCCCACTGCGGCAGGTCCCAGTGGTAGAGCGTGACGGCGGGCTTGATGCCGGCGGCGAGCAGATCGTCGACGAGACGGTCGTAGAACGCGAGCCCGGCGGGGTTGACCTCGCCCGAGGCGGTCGGCTGCACACGGGCCCACGCGATCGACATGCGGTACGCCTGCAGGCCCAGCTCACGCATGAGCGCCACATCGGCCTGGGTGCGGTGGTAGTGGTCGGCGGCGACCTGTCCGGTGTCACCGCCGAGCGTCGCCCCGGGCGTCGCGGCGAAGGTGTCCCAGATCGACGGGGTGCGCCCGTCGGCGGCCACCGCGCCCTCGATCTGGTACGCGGCGGTCGCGGCGCCCCACAGGAAGTCGGCGGGGAACGTGTGCCCGTCGGGGAGCAAGGCGGTCATGGGGCACCCTCTCTGCTGCGCCGCCGGTGTGCGGGGCGAGGTCGGCACCCGCACGCGACGACGCGGCGGATGGTCGGCATGGGACTGGCCGTGCGGGGGGCACGGCACGTCGCCCGCACGGTCCTCGTGACGGGACGACGTGGCACCAGGATAGCGGGAGCGCTCTCACACCTGGTCGACGGCACGCACCCAGACGGTCCCCTGCGGCGCGAAGCCGACCCGCTGCAGGTAGGCGTGCTGCTCGGCCGCCGGCTCGGGGAACACCAGCCGGCGGTAGCCGTGCGCCGCGAACACCCCGGAGTCGCGGTAGACGAACTCCCCCGGCGTGAAGTCGCGGAACCGCGGCGTCACCCAGTCCAGCCGCACCCGCCCGTCACCGTCGCCGGTGCCGGCCACGGCCACCACCCCGACCGTCTCGTCACCACGGACCACGAGCAGCACCGTCCCGCCGTCCGGACCCACCGGGTCGGCCAGGTCCAGCCCCGGGGCGTAGTGCGCGATGTCCGCCGCGTGCACCGCGAGCAGGTGGCGCAGGTAGGCGTCCTGCGCGCCGACCTCGACCACCTCGTAGGCGCGCTCGTCGTGCCGCTCACGCAGCAGGCGCACCAGCCAGTACACGTCGATGACGGCGATCGCACCGTTCATGAACGCGAACGGCCAGATGCCGACCCAGGCGTTGTAGAACGTCGCGATGACCGCGCCGGCCAGGTTGAGCACCCGGAAGCGCAGCACCCGCGCCTGGGTGAGGGAGATGACGACGAGC
Source organism: Cellulomonas citrea (assembly GCF_009829685.1). Classification (GTDB taxonomy): domain Bacteria; phylum Actinomycetota; class Actinomycetes; order Actinomycetales; family Cellulomonadaceae; genus Cellulomonas; species Cellulomonas citrea. The sequence continues at coordinate 8,434 of NZ_VWSD01000078.1, read as the reverse complement.
AGCGAACCGGCCCAGCCGAGGACCTCGAGCCATGACATCCGGCCACGGTAGTGCCCGCGCGCACCCGCTCGGTGACGCCTGAGGTCAGATGTTGAAGCCCAGCGCCCGCATCTGCTCGCGCCCGTCGGAGGTGATCCGCTCCTGGGTCCACGGCGGCATCCAGACCCAGTTGATCCGGAACGCCTCGACCAGGCCCTCGAGGGCCATGGCCGTCTGGTCCTCGATCATGTCGGTGAGCGGGCAGGCCGCCGAGGTGAGCGTCATGTCGATGACCGCGGTGCTCGTCTGGTCGATGACCACGCCGTACACCAGGCCGAGGTCGACGACGTTGATGCCGAGCTCGGGGTCGATGACGTCCCGCATCGCCTCCTCGACATCGGCCGCGGTGGTCGCGTGGGTCTGGGTCATCGGGTCGCCTCCGCGGGTGTGCCGGGCACGCCGGCGAGGATGAGTGCATCGGTGAGGGCGGCCCAGCCGAGCAGGGCGCACTTGATCCGGGCCGGGAACTTGCCCACCCCGGTGAACGCGTTCGCGTCACCGAGCAGGTCCTCCGCGGCCTCGTCGTCCAACCCCGCACCGCGGGTGCCGAGCAGCGCCCGGAACGTGGTCGAGACCGCACCGACCGTCTCCAGGTCGGCACCGGTTACCAGGTCGTGCAGCACGGAGATCGACGCCTGCGAGATCGAGCAGCCCGACCCCTCCCAGCGCACGTCGCGCACCACGGGCTGCTCCCCGGACAGGTCGACGTCCACCCGCAGGGTCACCTCGTCACCGCACGTCGTGTTGACCTGGTGCGACTGGCCGGAGCACGTGTCGTGCCCGACCGTCGCCACCGCCGTCGTCCCCGGGGCGTCCGCCGGCAGACCACGCCCGTGCGGCGCGCGCGCGTGGTCGAGGATGACCTGCTGGTACAGCTGTTCCATCGCGTCCATCGTCAACGCACCTCCGCACCGAAGAACGCCCGGACCCCCGCGAGTGCTTCCCCGAAGGCCGCGACGTCCTGCTCGCTCGTGTAGACCGAGGCGGAGGCCCGCGTCGTCGACACCGCACCGAACCGGCGGTGCACCGGCTGCGCGCAGTGGTGGCCCACCCGCACGGCCACACCCGCGTCGTCCAGCACCTGGCCGACGTCGTGCGCGTGCACCCCGTCGACCACGACCGAGACCGTCGCGAGCCGGTCGACCGTGTCGGTCGGGCCGATGACGCGCACCCCCTCGATCGGTTCGACCGCGGCGAGCAGCAGAGCGGCCAGGTGGTTCTCGTGCGCGTACACCGCGTCCATCCCCAGCTCGGACAGGTAGTCGGCGGCAGCGGCCATGCCGATCGCCTGGGCGACCATCTGCGTCCCGGCCTCGAACCGCTGCGGCGGCGGGGCGTAGGTAGCGGACTCCATCGTGACGACCTCGACCATCGACCCGCCGGTGGTCACAGGCGGCAGGTCGGCGAGCAGCTCGCGCCGCCCGTAGAGCGCACCGACCCCCGTCGGCCCGAGCATCTTGTGCCCGGTGAACGCGGCGAAGTCGACCCCCAGCGCGTGCAGGTCGACCGGCAGGTGCGGCACCGACTGCGAGGCGTCGAGCACGGTGAGCGCACCGACCTCACGTGCCCGGGCCACGAACGGGGCCACCGGGGTGATCGCGCCCGTGACGTTCGAGGCGTGGGTGAACGCGAGCACCTTGGTGCGCTCGGTCACCTGCTCGGCGAGCTGATCGAGGCGCAACCGGCCCTGCTCGTCCACGTCGATCCAGCGCAGCACCGCACCGGTGCGGGCGGCCAGCTCCTGCCACGGCACGAGGTTGGCGTGGTGCTCGGCGACGGTCACGCAGATCTCGTCACCCGGCGCCAGGGCGAACCGACGGGCCGCCGCTCCCCCGCGGCCGGCGGTCGCGTTCGACAGGGCGTAGGCCACGAGGTTGATCGCCGACGTGGAGTTCGACGTCCAGACGAGCTCGTCGGTGTCCGCCCCCACGAAGGACGCGACCACGGCGCGCGCCTGCTCGAAGGCCTCGGTGGCCTCCTCCGCGAGCTGGTGGGCGCCGCGGTGCACGGCCGCGTTGCGGCGCTCGTAGAAGTCCTGCTCGGCGTCGATGACCACCTGCGGCTTCTGCGCCGTGGCGCCGGAGTCGAGGTAGACGAGCCGGCGCCCGCCACGCAGCGTGCGGTCGAGGATCGGGAAGTCGGCACGGACCGCCGCCAGCTCGACGTCGGTCAGCCCGGTGCGGGCGGCGGTCGTCACGTCAGGCGCTCAGCGCGGGGTCGAACCGGTCGTAGCCCTCGTCCTCCAGGCGGGCGGCCAGCTCGGGGCCACCCTCCTCGGCGACCCGGCCGGCGACGAAGACGTGGACGAAGTCCGGCTGGATGTACCGCAGGATCCGCGTGTAGTGCGTGATGAGCAGCACGCCGACGTCGGTGCGCGACTTGGCCCGGTTGACGCCCTCGGACACGATCCGCAGCGCGTCGACGTCCAGACCCGAGTCGGTCTCGTCGAGCACGGCGAACTTGGGCGCGAGCAGCTCCATCTGGAGGATCTCGTGCCGCTTCTTCTCGCCGCCGGAGAAGCCCTCGTTGACCGAGCGCTCGGCGAAGGCCGGGTCCATCCGCAGCTCGTCCATCGCGGCGCGCACGTCCTTCACCCAGGTGCGCAGCGCGGGCGCCTGGCCGGACACGGCGGTCTTGGCGGTGCGCAGGAAGTTCGACACCGAGACGCCGGGCACCTCGACCGGGTACTGCATCGCCAGGAAGAGCCCGGCGCGCGCCCGCTCGTCGACGGTCATCGCGAGCACGTCCTGGCCGTCCAGGGTCACCGAGCCACCGGTGACCTGGTACTTGGGGTGACCGGCGATCGAGTAGGCCAGGGTCGACTTCCCCGACCCGTTCGGGCCCATGATCGCGTGGGTCTCCCCGCTGTTCACGGTGAGGTCGACACCGCGCAGGATGGGCTTGGCGCCCTCCTTGGTCTCGACACTGACGTGCAGGTCGCGGATCTGCAGGGTGGACATCGTTCTCCTCGGGCTTGCTCTGGCTCAGACGTTCAGCGGGGTGTCGACGTCGACCAGCACGCGGTCGCCGTCCAGGGTGACGGGGTAGACGGGCACGGGGGTGGTGGCCGGCAGGGCCAGCGGCCGGCCGGTCACCAGGTCGAAGCGCGACCCGTGCAACCAGCACTCGACCGTGCAGCCGTCGACGTCGCCGTCGGACAGCGACACCTGGCCGTGCGAGCAGATGTCGGAGAGCGCGTGCCAGCCGCCGTCCTCGTCACGCACGATCGCGACCTCGACGAGGCCGTCGGCACCGTCGAGCTCGAGCCGCAGCGTGCCGGCCACCGGCACGTCCGCGGTCAGGCACGCGAGCTGGGCGCTCACAGCGCAGCCCCCGCGTCGGCCCCCTCGACCTGCGGGGCGCCGTCGGCCGCCCCCGTCGCGAGCTCGGCCTCGATCTGGGCGAGCAGGCGCTCCTCGACCTCGGGCACGCCGATCTGGTGCAGCAGCTCGGCGAAGAAGCCGAGCACCACGAGGCGGCGGGCGTCGATCTCCGGGATGCCCCGGCTGCGCAGGTAGAACAGCTGCTCGTCGTCGAAGCGGCCGGTGGCGCTCGCGTGCCCGGCACCCTCGATGAGACCGGTCTCGATCTCCAGGTTCGGCACCGAGTCGGCCCGGGCCCCGTCGGTGAGCACGAGGTTGCGGTTGAGCTCGTAGGTGTCGGTGCCCTCGGCGGCGGCCCGGATGAGCACGTCGCCGACCCACACGGTGTGCGCGTCCTGGCCCTGCAGCGCGCCCTTGTAGGTGACGCGCGACCGGCACGACGGCACCGCGTGGTCGACGAACAGCCGGTGCTCCTGGTGCTGCCCGGCGTCGGCGAAGTACAGCCCGAGCGCGGTGAACGACCCGCCCTCCCCGGTGAACTCGGCGTCCGGGGTGAGCCGGACGAGGTCGCCGCCCAGGGTGACGGCGATGTGCGTCACCGTCGCGTCCTTGCCCACGCGCACCCGGTGCGACCCGGCGTGCACCGCACCCGGCGCCCAGTCCTGCAACGAGACGACAGTGAGGTGGGCGCCCTCGTCGGCGAGCACCTCGACCGTCTCGGCCAGGGTCGCGCGGCCCACGTGGTCGAGCACCACGACGCCCTGGGCGCCGGCCTCGGCGTGCACCACGACGTGTGCCGCGGTGGCCTCGTCGTCACCGGGGACCGCCTCGACGACCACCGAGGTGACCTTCGACGACGTGGTCCCGACCGGCAGCCGCACGAGCGTGGCCCGCTCGAACGAGGCCCAGGCCACGGCGGCCACCCGGTCGCCGGGACGCCCCGCCTGGCCGAGCCGGGCGTCGTCGCGGTCGAGCACCTCGACGACGATCTCCGGGGAGGCCGCGACCGTGGTGAGCACACCGTGGCCGGTGAGCCGTCCGGACGAGGCCGCCACCAGCGGGGCGAGCCGGCCCATCGGGGTGAAGCGCCACTCCTCCTCGCGGCCGGTGGGCACGCCGAAGTCGTCCGGGTCGAACGAGGCGAGCCGCTCGGCGCGCGAGCCGGCCGGCACGACGCCGTGGCTGTGCGCCCCGTCCGCCGTGGCACCCGAGTGGTCCAGGGGCAGCGCGACGGTGTCCGCCAGCGCTGCGGGTGTGGTGGTCGACATCAGCCGACGGCCCCTTCCATCTGCAGCTCGATGAGTCGGTTGAGCTCGAGGGCGTACTCCATCGGCAGCTCACGGGCGATCGGCTCGACGAAGCCGCGCACGATCATCGCCATCGCCTCCTGCTCCCCCATGCCGCGTGACATGAGGTAGAACAGCTGGTCCTCGCTCACGCGGGACACCGTGGCCTCGTGGCCCATCGTCACGTCGTCCTCGCGGACGTCGACGTACGGGTAGGTGTCCGAGCGCGAGATCTGGTCCACGAGCAGCGCGTCGCACAGCACGTTGGACTTCGAGCCGTGCGCACCCTCGAGGATCTGCACCAGCCCGCGGTAGGAGCAGCGCCCGCCGCCACGCGCCACCGACTTGCTGATGATGTGGCTGGACGTGTTCGGGGCGGCGTGCACCATCTTCGAGCCGGTGTCCTGGTGCTGGCCCTCGCCGGCGAACGCGATGGACAGCGTCTCACCGCTCGCGTGCTCGCCCATGAGGTAGACCGCCGGGTACTTCATCGTGGCCTTGGAGCCGATGTTGCCGTCGACCCACTCCATGGTGCCGCCCTCGGCCACCGTGGTCCGCTTGGTGACGAGGTTGTAGACGTTGTTCGACCAGTTCTGGATCGTCGTGTAGCGCACCCGGGCGTTCTTCTTCACGACGATCTCGACGACGGCCGAGTGCAGCGAGTCGGTCTTGTAGATCGGCGCGGTGCAGCCCTCGACGTAGTGCACGTACGAACCCTCGTCGGCGATGATCAGCGTCCGCTCGAACTGGCCCATGTTCTCGGTGTTGATCCGGAAGTAGGCCTGCAGCGGGATGTCGACGTGCACGCCCGGCGGCACGTAGACGAACGAGCCGCCCGACCACACGGCGGTGTTGAGCGAGGCGAACTTGTTGTCGCCCGGGGGCACCACCGAGCCGAAGTACTGCTCGAAGATCTCCGGGTACTCGCGCAGGCCGGTGTCGGTGTCGACGAAGATGACGCCCTGGGCCGCCAGCGACTCCTGGATCTGGTGGTAGACCACCTCGGACTCGTACTGGGCGGCCACCCCGGCGACCAGGCGCTGCTTCTCCGCCTCGGGGATGCCGAGCCGGTCGTAGGTGTTCTTGATGTCGTCGGGCAGGTCCTCCCAGCTGGTGGCCTGCTTCTCGGTGGAGCGCACGAAGTACTTGATCGTGTCGAAGTCGATGCCCGACAGGTCGGCGCCCCAGGCCGGCATCGGCTTGCGGTCGAACAGCCGCAGCGCCTTGAGCCGGGTCTTGAGCATCCACTCCGGCTCGTTCTTGAGCGCGGAGATGTTGCGCACGACGTCCTCGGACAGGCCGCGGCGTGCGCTCACCCCCGCGGCGTCCTTGTCGTGCCAGCCGTAGGCGTAGGTGCCGATCGAGGCGATCGCCTCGTCCTGGGTCAACGGCTCGGTCGGTGCGCTCATCGGGTCTGTCCTTCCGAGGACGACGTGGGACGGGTCGGCGGGATGCTCGTGGTGCAGACGTGGCCCCCGCCGGCCAGCGTCGCGAGTCGTTGCACGTGCACGCCGAGCACCCGGGACAGGGCCCGGGTCTCGGCCTCGCACAGCTGCGGGAAGGCCGTGGCGACCTCCTGCACGGGGCAGTGGCCCTGGCAGAGCTGGACCACGGAGCTGCCGGGGACGGGACGTGCCGTGGCGGCGTAGCCGTCGGCGGACAGCACCTGGGCGACGGCGGAGGCACGCAGCTCGACGTCCTCGCCCGCGGCCTGGACCGCCGGGCGCAGGTGCGCCTCGAGCTGTCCGGCCCGGGCCTCGGCGAACCGCTCGACCGCAGCGGAACCGGCGTCGGCGCCGAGGAAGGACAGCGCCTCGACCGCGATCTGGGCGTACCGGTGCGAGAGCGCCGCCTGCCCCTGCGCGGTGACGACGTACCGCCGGGCAGGCCGCCCGCGCCGGGTCGCACCGGCGCCGGGTGCGGCATGCACCGAGATCTGACCGGCCTGCTCGAGCTCGGCGAGGTGCCGGCGCAGCCCGGCGGCGCTCAGCTCGAGCTCGGCGGCCAGCTCGGCGGCGCTCACCGGACCCGCGGACGCGACCAGCTGGAGGACGCGGCGACGGGTTCCCGGGTCGTGCGCGGCGGTGGGCGCGACGTCGGCGTCGGTGGTCGTGGCCATGCCTCACCTCGTTCACGTCCGGTGCCGCGGATGCCCGCTCGGGCCTCCATTACGCAACATCCTCGTTGCCGAAATCATCTCACACAAGGAAGGCTCACCTTCCTTCCGTCGACGTCAGCACCCTGCCGGCCTGCCTAGACTCACCGTCCGTGCCCACCCCCGCAGCGCTCGAGGTCACCGGCCTCGTCAAGACCTACGGCTCGCGACGCGCCGTCGACGGTCTGGACCTGACCGCGCACCACGGCCGGCTCACCGCCGTGCTCGGCCCCAACGGCGCCGGCAAGACCAGCACCATCGAGTGCTGCGAGGGGCTGCGCAGCCCCGACGGCGGCACCGTCCGCGTGCTCGGCCTCGCCCCCGACGACCACCGGCTGCGGTCCCGGGTGGGCGTCATGCTGCAGGACGGCGGGCTGCCCACCGCCGCGCGCGCCGGTGACGTGCTGGCCCATGTGGCCGCCATGTACGCCCGACCGCGTGACGTACGCGAGCTGCGCGACCGGCTCGGCCTCGACGCGTTCGCCCGCACCACCGTGCGCCGGCTCTCCGGCGGGCAGCGCCAGCGCCTCGCGCTGGCCTGCGCCCTCGTGGGCAACCCCGAGCTGGTCTTCCTCGACGAACCGGGTGCGGGACTCGACCCGCAGGCCCGCGCCGCGGTGTGGGGGCTGGTCCGCGAGCTGCGCGACCGCGGTGTGGCCGTCGTGCTCACCACCCACCAGATGGACGAGGCGCAGGCCCTGGCCGACGACGTCGTCGTCGTCGACCACGGCACCGTGGTGGCCCGCGGCAGCGTGGGCGAGCTGCTCACCGCGGCCCGGCACACGACCACCCGGCTGCGCACCCGCGAGCCGGCACCGCTGGAAGCCGTGCGCCGCGTGCTGCGGCCCGGGCTCGACGTGCAGGTCGAACCCGACGGCGTGCTCACCCTCACCGGTGACCTGACACCGCACGACGTGCACGCGATCACCGGCGCGCTCGCCGAGGAGGGGGTGCTCGTGGCCGACCTCACCGTCGGGGTGCGGACCCTGCAGGACGTGTTCCTCGAGCTCACCGGGACGGAGCTGCGATGAGCGCGACCGGACCCGAGGCAGGCACCACGACCGCAGGCACCGCCGGGGCCGCATCCGTGGTCCGACGGCTGGCCGCGCAGACCAGGTTCGAGCTGGCCGCCGTGCTGCGCAACGGTGAGCAGCTCATGGTCACGGTCGCCCTGCCGCTCGTGGCCCTCGTCGTGCTCACCTCGGCCACGGCCATCGAGCTGAGCACCCACGGGCTCTCCCGGGTCGACGTGGTGGCGCCGGGGGTCCTCGCGTTCGCGGTGCTCTCCGCCTCCTTCACCTCACCGGCGATCGCCACCGCGTTCGACCGGCGCAACGGCGTGCTGCGGCTGCTGGCGACCACCCCGCTGGGGCGGTCGGGGCTGCTGGCCGGCAAGGTGCTCGCCGTGCTCGGCGTCCAGCTGCTGTCCGGGACGGTGCTCGTGGTCACCGGCGTGGCGCTCGGCTGGCGGCCCACCGCGCTCGGGCTCGTCGAGGCGGCCGGGCTCGCGGTGCTCGGCACCGCCGCCTTCGTCGCGCTCGCCCTGCTGGTGGCCGGGACCCTGCGCGCCGAGGCGGTGCTCGCGGTCGCGAACCTCGTGCTCGTCGCGCTCGCCCTGGCCGGCGGGGTGC
>NZ_VWSD01000077.1 GCF_009829685.1 Cellulomonas citrea | reverse complement strand
GAGGCGATCCGGACCGCCTGCCCGGGGACCAGCCGCAGCGGGCCACCCGTGCCGGGCCGCACGTCGTGCACCACCGGCAGCGAGCCGACGCCGGGCACCTGGGCGTCCACGGAGGCGAGCGCGTACCCGTCGCACGCGGCCACCGAGAACGGCGGCAGATCGGCGGGCGCGACGACGTCCGCAGCCAGCACGCAGCCGGCCGCGTCGTGCAGCACCACGTCGAGCGGGGCGACCGGACCGCAGGCGGCGAGCACGGCCGCCAGGTGCTCCTGGACGGATCTCATGGGGGCATTCTGCCGGTCCGCCCCGCTGCGACCGGCACGACGCGGGGCAGACTGGACCCATGACCTCCGAGGCACCGCCCTATCCGCACGCCCAGCAGGGCGACGAGCCGGGCGACCTCAAGCAGCGGTTCCGCACCGAGCTGCGGGCCGAGCGCGCGCGTCGGACCGCCCGTCAGAACCTCATCGCCGGCGAGGGCGTCGCGCACGTGGTGCAGACCATCCCGGCCGTGCAGCACGCCCGGACGGTGGCCGCCTACGTCGCCCGGCCGGGCGAACCGCCCACCGGTCCGCTCATCGAGGCCCTGGCGGCGGCCGGGGTGCGCGTGCTGCTGCCCGTGCTCGGCGAGGGGCTGAGCCGGCGCTGGGCGCTGTTCACCGGGTCGGACGAGCTCGTCGTGCGGGCCCCCGGCCGGCCGCCCGAGCCTCCCGGCCCCGAGCTCGAGGCGCATGCGGTGGCCGAGGCGGACGTCGTCGTGGTGCCGGCGCTCGCGGTGGACACCTCGGGTGCGCGGCTGGGACAGGGCGCCGGCTGGTACGACCGGGTGCTGCCGCTCGTGCGCCCGGACGCGCTCACGGTGGCCGTCGTGTTCACCCACGAGGTCTACGACGCGCTCACCCACCCGCTGCCGACGCAGCCGCACGACCGCGGTGTGCAGGCGGTCGCGACCCCGCAGTACTGGCTGCCGCTGGACCAGGCGGCCGAGGTCTCGTCCGCCGGACCGGCGTAGGTCCGCGGGAGCCGGCCGGACCGGGTCGGGACACCGCCGGCCACTGGGGGTATCGTTAGCACTCGGAACCTACGAGTGCCAAGCCCCGCGAGCGCACCAGATGTGCCCGGGACGAGGTGACGTACCGCACCACCGGCGAACCAGGAGCGTTCACGTGCCGACCTACTCCTACCGCTGCACGGTCTGCGACCACGCGTTCGACGTGCACCAGTCCTTCAGCGACGACGCACTGACCGTCTGCCCGAACTGCGAGGGCCGGCTGCGCAAGGTGTTCTCACCCGTCGGCGTCGTCTTCAAGGGCTCCGGCTTCTACCGGACCGATGCGCGCTCCGGGTCGAAGACGGCCTCGCTGCCCGCGTCCACGGGGTCGAGCAGCAGCTCCTCCTCGGGCTCGGGCGAGTCGTCGTCCACCACGTCGGCACCCGCCTCCTCGCCGGCGCCCGCGAGCACGTCCAGCACGACGAGCAGCACCACCAGCAAGGCCGCCGCGTCCTGACCGCCCGAGGGCTGGGCCCCTGCGGCTGATGCGCCGGGCTCCGGGGCGTCCGCGCCCCTGACCAGCCGTCCCCAGCCTCGCTGGGTGCGTGACTGCCGCGCTCCGGTCGTCACGCCGACGCGAGGGCCGCACCGCGCTGCCTAGCGTCGCGGCCGTGCCTCAGTCGACGCCCGCCCACGACCGCGCGTTCACTCCTGCCGTCCCCGGGCAGGGCCGCTCGGACCCCGGGCAGGGCCGCTCGGACCGGCCCGGCGCGACGTCGTGGCCGGCACCCGAGCCGGGGCGTCGGCCCCCTCCCCTGCCGCCCGTGCCGCACGGCTGGCGGGTCCGGCTGCGGGTCCTCGTCTGGCGTGCCCGGTGGTGGACGGCGGCCACCCTGCTCGCCCTGGCCTGCGCCGCAGCCCTGCCCGTGATCGCACCCGCACCGACCGGGACCGCGACGCTCACGGTGACCTCCCACGAGCTGGCGGCCGGCGCCACCCTCGCCGCACGTGACCTCATGACGGTCGCAGTCCCCGTGCAGGCGGTCCCCGACCAGGCCGACCTCACCCCCGCCGAGCTGGTGGGCCGCACGCTCGCCGTCACGGTCCCCGCCCGCAGCCCGCTGGTCCCGGGTGTGCTCGCCGGCGGCCTGCACGGCCCGGACGGGACGGTGGTCGCCGTGGTCCGGCTGGCCGATGCGGCGCTCGTCGCCCTGCTGCACCCCGGTGACCGGCTCGACGTGCTCGGCTCCGACGGCCTGGGCGGTGACGGTGCGGTGCTCGCGCACCGGGCGCTCGTGCTGCCGCAACAGACCGCCCCGTCAGCGGGGGCCGGCGCCTTGGGCTGCGGGGCGGACCCGAGCGCCACCGTCGTGCTCGCGGTGCTGCCCGACGAGGTCGCGGGGCTGTCGGGCGCCGCTGCCTCGGGAGGCCTCACCGCGGTCGTCGTGCCATGATGCGCGCGGTCGCGAGGGCCGGCCGGGGACGAGGAGAGCCATGTCCGAGACGTACCAGCGCGGGGTCAAGGCCACCGGCGGGCTGCTGCACGGGTTCAAGGAGTTCATCTCACGGGGCAGCGCGATCGACCTCGCCGTCGGCGTCATCATCGGCGCCGCCTTCGGCTCGATCGTCAAGGCCCTCACCGACGGGGTCATCAACCCCCTCATCGCAGCGCTCTTCGGCAAGCCGGACATCTCCGAGGTGCTCACGTTCCCGCTCAACGGTGCGACCATCTCGATCGGCCTCGTGCTGCAGGCGGTGCTCACCTTCCTCATCACCGCCCTGGCGCTGTACTTCGCCATCGTGCTGCCGATCAACACGATGCGCGCCCGCCGCGCCCGCGCCGTCGAGCAGGCACCACAGGCCCCGTCGGAGGAGATCCTGCTGCTCACCCAGATCCGCGACCTGCTCGCCGAGGAGTAGGAGCGCCCTGCGGCGGTGCGAGGATCGTCGGGTGGAGCAGCCAGCCAGCCGACCGCGCCGATCCCGCCGCGCCGTCCGTGCGCCCGGGACCGTCGGGCACGACGAGTCGGTGCTGCGCACGGTCGTCCCGGCCGCTCCGACGACCCCGGCCCCCAGCACCGTCGCGCCGGCGTCGCAGCCACCCGCGCTCGACGACGACCACGCACTGCCGGTCCGCAGCCTCGACGACGGTGACGTCGGGTGGGGCGAACGCACGGCCGACTCGAACGACGACCGGCTGCGCCGGGACGTCCCCCCGCACTGGTGAGGCGGACACTCGCAAGGCGGACACCGGCGAGGCGGACCGGGGTCCGCGACGAACGCTGACCGGACGGGCGCGGGGCTCCGGAGCGGACGAGCGCGGCGGCTCAGATGCGGTCGGTCGGCGGTTCAGACCAGGGCGCGGACCACGGCGGCACGCACCGCGGTGTCGACCCGGTGGCTTCGACGCGTGATGCCGAGCGCCGCCCGCAGCTCGTCCGCGAGCTCGTCCCGGCTGCGTTCCTGACCGTCCGAACGGATCCAGGCGACGAGGTCGTCGAGCTGGTCGTCGCTGTACGCCCCGATCGGCAGCCCCTGCCGCACGTCGGGGCGCGGCACAGCCGGCACGGCGAGCGCGAGCTGACGCGGCGACGGCTGGTCCGGGTCCGGCGCGGGCGCGGGCGCGGCGACCGTCGCAGGCACCGGGACCGGGACGACCCGGCTCGTTGGCGTCTCGGCGGTCACCGGGGCCCTCGAGCCGGTCGGCACCACGATCGGCGCGACGGGTCCGGGCACGTCGAGGTCGAGCGATGCGGCGGTGGCAGTGGCGGTCGCCGGGGCGACCTCCGGCTGCGGGGCCACGACCTCGACGGCCGGGGACGTCACCTCGTCGACCAGGGACGTCACCTCGTCGACCAGGGCCTCCATCCCGTCGACGGCGGCCTCGGCCTCGACGGCCGGGGCCTTCACCTCGTCCTGCGGGTCGGCGACCGTCGGGGCGACGACCTCGGAGACCGTGACCGTGCCGGGGGCGCCGTCCACGGCAGCGACGTCGTCCACGTCCGGCGTCGCGTCCGCCACCGGCTCGTCGACCGCGGCAGCCACGCCCTGGGCCGGGGTGAGGTTCTCGGTGAGCACCGGGATCGGCCGGGTGACCGGCATGTCGAGCTGCGGCGGGAGCTGGGCGTGCACCGCGCGGCGCACCCGGTCCACCTCGGCCTGCGGGTCGAGGAACGCCGCCACGGACCAGATCCGCACGACGGACCAGCCCAGCGCGGCCAACCGGTCGGCGACCAGCCGGTCCCGGGCCCGGATCGAGGGCTCGGTGACGTAGGCGTCGTCATCGGTGAGCACGGCCACGACGAACCTGTCCGGCATCGCCGGGTGGCCCACCACCATCGGGATGCGCACCCCGCCGGGCAGCCCATGGTCCAGCTCGACGTTGAGGCCGTGCCGCCACAGCCGCTCGGCCACGTCGAGCAGCAGCCGGTCGGCGTCGAGCGTCGGGGCGCCCGCGTCGTCGCCGACGTTGGCCGCCGCGACCTGGGTCTGGCCGGCACCGCGCCGACGGGCGAAGTCGAGCAGGTCGGCGAGCAGCCGGGGCCCAGGCCCACGCAGCCGCTCGGGGTCCAGGTCCTCGGCGCCGAAGCAGGCCACCACGTCGAGCCGGTGCCGCACCGAGCCGAGCGCGTCCAGCAGCAGCGCATCGCCGCCCGGCCCGGACAACGGGCCGAACGAGTGCAGCACCCGGCGGTGCGGCGTGCGCCCCAGGCCGAGCGAGAGCACGACAGCCTCGCGGCGCAGCCCGGCCACGTTGGGCAGGTCGACGACGACGAACGGTTCGGGCCGACCCGAGTCGAAGAACGCAGCCAGGGCAGGGGCGCCGCGCACCTCGGACAGCACCGCGTCGCGCACGGCATCGGCGTGCCGGGCGGTCACGGTGACGACGGCCAGCGACTCGTCCGGGCGGGTGAGCGCATGCTCGAGCACGAGCTCGACCACCTGGTCGACCTCGGCGCGGGTGGAGTCCACCAGCCCGGCGGCCGCATCCGGCATCCCGGTGCCGTCCACCTCGTGCAGGTGGACCAGCGGGGAGGCGTCCGGCAGCGGCACCGGCCGCAGCACACCCGCGTACCCGTGCTGGGCGAGGAACGCCGTGAGGTACGGGTCGCGACGGGCGCCGTCAGCCGTGAGGGCCACCGTCGGCAGGATCTCGGCGAGCTCGCGCACGGCCGTCGACGACGCGCACCGCGCATCCCCTACGACCACCACCTGGCGACCACGGGCCAGGGCCGGGACCGCCATCTGGGTGGGCAGGTGCCCGGCGGCGTCGAGCACGACGAGGTCGACCTGACGCACCGGCGGGGCGACCTGCGGCACGAGCATCGGGCTCACTGCGAGCACCGGACGCAGGTGACGGGCCACATCGGGGTACCGCTGGGCGGTGTCCCGGACGGAGACCAGGTTCTCCTCGACGAGCTCGACGAAGAACGCCTCGCTCTGCTCGCGGAAGTGCCGCAGCCGGCCCTGCAGCCCCTGCACCACCTCGCCGAGCACGACGGGCGGCAACGACTCGACGTGCTCGCGGTCGGCCGCGGCGAACCGCGCGGACAAGGCCTCGAGCGCGGTGCCGTCGTAGCCGGCCAGCGCCGGGTCGGCGGCCAGGATCTGCTCGAAGACCGTGCTCCACCAGGCCAGCTCCAGCTCGGCGGGAGCCAGCTCGGCCGGCACCCGGCGCCGGTTGAGGTCGGCGACCAGGGGTTCGAGGCCGCACACCTGCGCCCTCGACAGCAGCATGGTGCGCTCGGGCAGACCGGTGAGCGAGGCGGCCGAGTCGGCCAGCCGACGCAGCCGGACGGCGAGCTCGTCCAGCGGGAGCGCCGACAGCCGCGCACCGACCTGCGGCAGCACGGCCTCCAGTCCCTCGACATCGGCCCGGACGGCCGCGTAGTCGGCCTCGATCAGCTCGAAGCTGTCCGGCAGCCGCGGCCAGCCACCGGCCGGGCAGTGCGCCCGCCACGTCTCCCGGCGGACCTGGACGTCGAGCAGCGCGGCGTGCAGATCGGCCACCGGGCGGCCCGGACGCAGCATGTCGTGGGCCTGCTTGCGCAGCCGACGCCGCACCCAGAAGCCCATCTCGACGCCGTGCTCGGCGCGCCAGGCCTTGGTCGCGGTGGCCGCCACCATGTCCGACGGGCTGCGCTCGAAGACGATCGGGCTGAACAGGTCGAGCGAGGCCCGCACGGCCGAGAGCATCGCGATCTGGTCCGCCCAGGCGCCCAGGCTCGCCGCGGGGGTCAGACCGGTCTCCTCGGCGACCTGGCGGGCGCGGGCGACCAGGGTCGGCAACGTGCTCGTGACCAGGCGCTCGACCCGGCGCAGCGCTACCGTCGCATCGGCGTCGGTGCGCAGGTCGGCGCCGAACCACGGCGTGTCCTGCGGCCGCAGCGTGAACGCCCCGAGCTCGCCGGCACGACGCAGGTCGGCGCCCAGCTCGGCGCGCCGCTGCTCGTCCAGCACCCGGGCCGCATCGGGCGTGAGCCGGGCCGTGGTGCGCGGGGTCGGCCGCTGCGCGGTGAGCCGGGCGAGCTGCTGCAACGCGTCGTACGCGGAGACGTCCCAGGGCGCGCGCGGGGTGTGCAGCGCCTGCACGTAGGCCGCGAGCTGGTCCCGCAGCTCACCGACCTGCTCGTGCAGCCGCCGCCGGTCGTCCGGGTCCACGACGGGGGCGTCGAGGGTCATCGCACCGAGCAGCCGGCGCGCCACCGTCTGGCGCCAGCCGGCCTCGGGCGGCACGTCGAGCACCAGGTCACCCAGGCCCAGGGCGGTCAGCCGTTCGGCGAGCGCGAGCGCCCCACCGCGGCTGCCCGGCACGTAGAGCACCGTGAGCCCCGCCGCGGCGGCGTGCGCCACGACGGCCGCGAGCGTCCCGGTGACGTCGGAGCCGGCCGGCGCGTCGACGAACAGGTGGGCGCCGGTCTCGACCGCATCGAGCACGTGGCGCTGGGCGGCGTCCAGGTCGCCGACGCCCCGTTCGGCCGCGGGGTCGCGGTCGGTGAGCACCGGGGCGGGCAGCTCGACGGCGAGCGCGGCGCGGGCCGGCTCGTCCCCGGCGAGCGCGGCGACCAGCTCGTGGTCGGTGAGCGAGGCGGCCAGGGCGTCCAGGTCGTCCACCAGGGCCTGACCGGGGTGCACGAACGCGCCGACGACCCGGCGGTCCACCAGCTCGAAGTCGGCGAGCACCGCCTCGCCGAGCGAGGCGAGCCGGGCCAGGGCCGGCCGCGGGTCGAACCCGCCGTCGGCGTAGGTGCCCTCGGCCAGCGCGACCGGGTCGAGCAGCGCACCGCGGCTGCGCAGCGCCCGGACCAGCACCGGGTTCACCTGCACCTCGGGTTCGAGGGTGAGCTCGTAGTCGCTCTCGGCCGAGCCGCGGGCGCTCAGGGTGACCGGCCGCAGCAGCACCGGCACCCGCATGGTGCGGGCACCGGGCAGCTCGTCGGCGGGCTCGTCGCGGTCGCCCGGCCGGTGCGATGTGGCGGCGGCGAGCGCGGCGACGTCGTCGTGCGCGACGTCCGGCCAGGTGGGTTCGGTCCAGGTCGCCACACCGATGGCGAGCGACGTGGGGGCGACCCCGTACCGCTGGGTGCTCACCGCGGCACGTGCGGCCACGGCGCGGGCCCGACGGCGCGCGGTGGACAGCGCGGCGCCCTCCCGGACCAGGTTGGACAGGCGGGTGGGGCGGCCCGCGAACAGCTGGGCCATGCCCGACGGGTGCGCGGCCGACAGGTCGAGCGCGGCCTCGGCGAGCAGGTCGATGTCGCTGCGGGCGGAACCACCGGCCTCGGCGACCAGCGCCGCCCGCCAGGTGGCGACGGCGCCGTCGACCAGCTCGGTACGGGAGGGCGGTGCGACGAGGGCGACATCGGGTGCCGCGGCCTGCGTCTGCTCCCCGGTGCCGGGTGTACGGGCTGGGACGGTCACGTCGGCCACGCTAACCCGGGGTTCTCCCGGCGCCCGGGGGGCACGCCGTGCGGTGCCGATCGGGCCTGCTGGTTTCACCGGGCCGGGTGGGCGGGGCCAGACGCACCAACGCCCGCGGACCTGAGGGCCGCGGGCGCGTTCTTCGACGACGAAGAGAGTTGAAAGACGGTGCGCACCGCGCAGGGGGCAGGCGATGCGCACCGTCGGGTGTAAGTCTGATACAGGATCGCCCGTGGGTCAAACCGGCCGGTCACCCGTTCAGCCGACACCACGAACCCTGAACTGAGGACAGCGCCGGAGCCCTGGTCCGGACCCCCGACCGGGGTCGCCGCCGGCCGTCTGCCGCCGCGGCGAGCACCGCCCATGACATCTGTCAGGCCCGACCGGGTGCATCCGTCGTGGTCCACGACGCACGTCCCGGCGCAGGCTCGAGCCATGACGACAGCAGCCAACCTCGCACTCGGGCTCCTCCTGCTCGGGTGGCTCCTGTGGCGACAGACCACGACCCGCCCCTTCGACCCGCAGCGGTCCGCGACCTCGCTCGTCATCCTCACCGCGGTCGGGCTCCTGCAGATCTCGCAGGACCCGCAGGCGGCCCGGGTCGGCACCGCCGCCGCACTGCTCATCGGCGCCTCGATCGTCGCCGCGGCGGCGTTCGGCGCCGTCCGCGCCGGGCTCATGCGCCTGTGGCGCGACGCCGACGGCCGGTTCTGGCGCGCCGGGACGGCCGCGAGCGTGGCGCTGTGGCTCGTGCCGACGGGGCTGCACCTGGGGGTCGACCACCTCGCGGCCCGCGTCGACCCTGCGGCCGCCGGGCTCGGCGCCGACACCCTCGTGCTCTACCTGGCCGTCACGCTGGGCGCCCAGCGTCTCGTGCTCGCCGCGCGCGCCCGACGGATGGGCGCGGCAGCGCACGCGCCGACCGCCGTCGGGTGGTAGACCGTCCGGGTGCCGACCGTCCCCGACGCGCTGCGACCACGCCGCCTCGCCGCCGAGCTCGTCGACCTCGTCCGGCACGCACCGGGCACCATGGTGTGGCTGGGGATCCTGGCGATCACCGCCATCACGACGAGCCGGATGTCACCGGAGCACCTGGACCGCGTGCTCGGCCACCGGTCCACCAACCTGGCGAACCTGGCGCACGACCCGATCCGGGTGCTCATCACCTCGCTCATGGTGTTCGACGGCGGCACCTGGTTCGGCTACGCGGTGCTCTACCTGGTGTTCCACGCCCCCGTCGAACGCCGGATCGGCACGCGACGCTGGCTCACCGTCGCCCTGGGCGCGCACGTGCTGGCCACCTACGTGAGCCAGGGGTTCGTCGCGCTCGGCATCCGGTCCGGCTGGGCGTCCCCGGTCGTCGCGCACGCGCTGGACTACGGGGTCTCGTACGCCCTGGCCGGTGTGCAGGGCGTGGCGACCTACCTGCTGCCGCGGCGCTGGCGCTGGCCGTACGCGCTCGTGATGTGCCTGGTCTACCTCGTGCCGTTCGCGGCCGACGGGATCACCTTCACCTCGATCGGCCACGTCACGGCGCTGGCGATCGGGTTCTGCTGCGTCCGGTTCACCCGCCCGCGGCTGCGGGTGGAACCACCCCTGTCCGGGACGGTGGCCTGAAGGCCCGTCAGCCGGCGGTGACCTCGCCGATCGCCTGGTCGAGCATCTCGAGCCCGAGGTCGATCTCGGCGTCGGACGCCGTCAGCGGCGGGGCGATCCGGAAGGTGCCGCCCCAGCCCGGCATCTGCACGACATTCATGTGCAGGCCCAGGTCGAAGCAGCGCGCGGTGATCTGGGCACCGAGCGCATCGGCGGGGGCCTTGGTCGTGCGGTCGAGCACGAGCTCCAGGCCCTGCAGCAGCCCACGGCCGCGTACGTCACCCACCACCTCGTGCCGCTCGCCGATCGCGCGCAGACCCGCGTGCAGCCGGGCGCCGAGCTCACCGGCCCGGGCCACCAGCCCGTCGCGCTCCACCACGTCGAGCACGGTGCAGCCGACGGCGGCGACCAGCGGGTCGGACACGTGCGTCGTGTAGAAGAGGAAGCCCCGCTCGGCGGCCCGCGCCTCGATCTCGCTGCTCGTCACGACCGCCGACAGCGGCAGCCCGGCACCCAGGGTCTTGGACAGCGTGAGGATGTCCGGCACCACACCCTCGCGCTCGAACGCGTACATGTCCCCCGTGCGCCCGAGGCCGGTCTGCGCCTCGTCGAGGATGAGCAGCATGCCGCGCTCGCGGCACTTGGCCGCGAGCGCCGCGAGGTACCCGTGCGGCGGCACGACGATGCCCGCGCTGGACAGCACCGGTTCGACCAGGCATGCCGCGAGCGAGCCGACGGACTGCGCGTCGACCAGGGCGAACGCGTTGTCCAGCTGACGGCGCCAGTCCAGCTCACCGTCCGGGCCGAGCACATCGGGCCGGTAGGTGTTGGGCGTCGGGATGGCGATGTTGCCGGGGGCCGCCGGGCCGTAGCCCTTGCGGCCCGAGGAGTAGGTGGCCGCCGCGGCCGCGCCCGTCATGCCGTGCCAGGAACCGGCGAACGAGACCACCTCGAACCGACCGGTGACGAGCTTGGCGAGCCGGATCGCCGCCTCGTTCGACTCGGCGCCGGTGGACAGCAGCAGCACCTTGTCGAGCGGGTCCGGCAGCGAGGCCGCCAGCCGGGTGGCGAGCTCGACGACGGGCCGCGACAGCATCCCGGAGAACAGGTGGTCGAGCGTCGCGGCCTGCCGCTGCACGGTGGCCACGACGTCCGGGTGCGCATGCCCCAGCACGGCGCTCATCTGGCCCGACGTGAAGTCCAGCAGCCGGTGCCCGGACTCCGTCGTCACCCACGACCCGGCCGCCGAGGCGATGATCTGCGGGGAGAACGCGCCGCCGTAGCGCAGCAGGTGGGCCCGGGCGTCGGCCCAGACCTCGTCGGAGCTGGACTGACGGGGGGCGGCGCTCGCGCTCATGGCAGCACCGTAGGACCGCGCCGTGGCCGACGCGCCGGACGTCCGCACGGCGACCCTGGCGCACCCGGACCGGCCCCCGGGGCGGCATCAAGATCCCGTCAAGATCGGGCGTCCGGCGTCAGGACGGCGTCAAGATCCCGGATCCCCCACCGCGGCCGACCGAACACTGGCGCCATGTCGTCGTTGATGTCCGCACCCAAGCGCCTGCTGCTCGGCAGCCCGCTGTCCAACGAGCAGATGGGCGAGACCCTGCTGCCCAAACGGCTCGCGCTGCCGGTGTTCTGCTCCGACCCGCTGTCGTCCAACGCGTACGCCACCGAGGAGATCCTGCTCGTGCTCGGCACCGGCGGGCTGGCGATGCTCACCATGACGCCCTGGATCGCGCTGGCGGTCATCACGCTGCTCGTTGTCGTCGTCGCGTCCTACCGGCAGACCTGCCACGCCTACCCCGGCGGCGGCGGGGCGTACGCCGTGAGCAAGGCCAACCTGGGACGCAACGCGGCGCTCGTGGCCGCGAGCGCCCTGCTCGTCGACTACGTGCTCACCGTCGCCGTCTCGGTCGCGGCCGGCGTCGCCAACATCGTGGCCGCCGTGCCCGAGCTCGCCCCGCACGCCGTCGCGCTGTGCGTCGGGCTCATCGTCGCGCTCGCGCTGGTCAACCTGCGCGGCGTCAAGGAGTCCGGCACCGCGTTCGCCATCCCCACCTACGGGTTCGTGGCCAGCGTGTTCGTCATGATCGGCGTCGGGCTGGTGCGCACCGCGCTCGGCCACCCGCCGGTCGCGTCCTCGGCCGGGCTGCCGCTGGCGGCGACGTCCACGCTGTCCCCGCTGCTCGTCGTCGCGCTCGCGCTGCGCGCCTTCGCCTCCGGCTGCACCGCGCTCACCGGGGTCGAGGCCGTGAGCAACGGGGTGCCCAGCTTCCGGGTGCCCAAGTCGCGCAACGCCGCCGCGACGCTCACCGCCATGGCCGTGCTCACCATCGCCATGTTCGTCGGGATCACCGCGCTGGCCATGATCACCGGGGTGCGGATGGGCGACCCCGCCACGCACCCGGACCAGATCACCGTGATCGCCCAGCTGTCCGCCGCCGTGTTCGGCAACGCCTCGTTCGGGTTCTACGTGGTGCAGGTGTTCACCGCGGCCATCCTCGTGCTGGCCGCCAACACGGCGTTCAACGGGTTCCCGATCCTCGCCTCGATCCTCGGGGAGGACGGGTTCCTCGGCCGTCAGCTCGCCCGCCGCGGCGACCGGCTCGTGTTCTCCAACGGGATCATCATCCTGGCCACGCTCGCGATCCTGCTCGTCGTGCTGTTCGACGCCTCCACCACGCGGCTCATCCAGCTGTACATCCTCGGGGTGTTCGTCTCCTTCACCCTGAGCCAGGCCGGCATGGTGCGGCACTGGACCGACGAGCTCACCCGCACCGCCGAGTCCCGGGCCCGGGCCTCGCTGCACCGCAAGCGGCTCATCAACGGGCTCGGCGCCGCGGTGACCGCGCTCGTGCTCGTCATCGTGCTCGCGACCAAGTTCACGCACGGCGCCTGGATCGTCGTCATCGCGATGCCCGCCACGTTCTGGCTCATGCTCGCCATCCGGCGGCACTACGACCGGGTCGACACCGAGACCACCCCCGCCGCCGGCGGCGTGCCGCTGCCCAGCCGGGTGCACGGCGTGGTGCTCGTCTCCCGGCTCAACGCCCCCACGCTGCGGGCCCTCGCGTTCGCCCGGGCCACCCGGCCCTCGACGCTCGTCGCGCTCAACGTGCGCTCCAACCCCGCCGAGAGCGACCGGCTGCTGCACGACTGGGACGCCCGCGACATCCCCGTCCCGCTCACCGTGCTCGACTCGCGCTACCGGGACACCACCCGGCCCGCACTGGAGTACGTGAGCCGCATCCGCCGGGACAGCCCGCGCGACATCGTCGTGGTGTTCGTGCCCGAGTACGTCGTCGAGCACTGGTGGCAGCAGGTGCTGCACAACCAGACCGCGCTGCGGCTCAAGGCCCGGCTGCTCTACACCCCCGGCGTCATGATGACGTCCGTGCCGTGGATCGGCGGGGACACCGAGGGGGCGGCGGCCGTCGCGACCCCGGAGCGTGTGACAGTCTGACCGCATGGGTGCGGCCGATGCGGCAGGGCTGCCTGCGCCGTCGGCCGGGCTGCCCCGGACCGGGCTGCGGCTGAGCCGGGGACGACGGCTGGCCGGGCTGCTCGTCGTGGCCGTCGGCGCCCCCGCGCTCACCGCCGTGCTCGTCGGACGCGGGCTCGCGCTCGGTGCCGTGCTGCTGCTCTACCTGCTCGTCGTGGTGGCCGCGGCGGCGGTCGGCGGCGTCGAGCCGGCGCTGCTCGGTGCGGTCGTCACCTTCGGCCTGGCCAACTGGTTCTTCGCCGAACCGGCGCACACCTTCAGCGTCGCCCGGCGCGACTCGCTCCTCGAGCTCACCGCGTTCCTGCTGGTCGCAGCAGTGGTGGCGGTCTCGGTGCACGTCGCGGCCCGGGAGCAGACCCGGGCCGCGCGCTCGGCCTACGAGTCCCGGCTCATCGCCCGGATGTCCGCCGAGCCGGTGGCCGAGCAGACCGTCGCCGCCGTGCTCACCCAGGTGCGCGAGCTGCTCGTGATGAACGCCGTCGCGCTCGTCGAGGCCGGTCACCCCGACCACGTCATCGAGACCGTCGGCGACCCCGGCGACGGCCCTCCCGTGCTCACGCTGCGCGCCGACGACGAGCTCGACCTGCTCGCCTGGGGCCCCGAGCCGTTCGGCGCCGACCGGCGGCTGCTCACGTCGCTGGCCGGGGCCGCCGCACGCGCGCACGGTGCG
>NZ_VWSD01000076.1 GCF_009829685.1 Cellulomonas citrea | reverse complement strand
CACGACGCGGCCGTCGTGGCCGCGCACGCCCCGGCCGCCATGCTCTTCGTCCGCAACCCGACCGGCGTCTCGCACGCCCCCGACGAGGCCTGCGAGGACGACGACGTGCGGGCCGGCGCGGCGGCGCTCGCGACCGTGCTCGCGGGGCTGTCGTGACCGGCGTCGCGCACGGGCTGTGGTGCGCGACGGCGCTGGTCGACGGCGTGGTCCGGCACGGTGTGCGGCTGACCTGGGACGACGCGGGTGTGCTCACCGCCGTGGAGGCCGGCACCGAACCGGTGCCGGGGCAGGACCGGGCCGGTCTCGTCGTCCCCGGGGCGGCGAACGCGCACTCGCACCTGTTCCACCGGGCGCTGCGCGGGCGCACCCACGGCGACGGCGGCGACTTCTGGCGCTGGCGCGAGGCGATGTACGCCGAGGCGGCGCGGCTCGACCCCGTGAGCTACCGGGCGCTCGCGGTCGCGGTCTTCGCCGAGATGCTCGCCGCGGGCTGGACGGCCGTCGGGGAGTTCCACTACCTGCACCACCGGCCCGACGGGCGGCCGTACGCCGACCACGCCATGGAACGTGCGGTGGTCGAGGCCGCGGCCGAGGTCGGCCTGCGGCTCACGCTGCTCGACACCTGCTACCTCGCGGGTGGGCCGGGGGTCGCGCTGGCCGGGGCGCAGATGCGGTTCGGTGACGGGAGCGCGGAGGGTTGGCTCGAACGGTGGGCCGGGTTGCGGGAGGCGCTCGGGGGTGCGGGCGGCGAGCCGTCGGTGCGCGCCGGGCTCTCGTCCGGCGGTCTCGTGCTGGGCGCGGCGGTGCACTCGGTGCGCGCCGTCCCGCCGGACGCCATGGCGTTGATCGCCGAGCAGCTGCCCGCCGACGTCCCGCTGCACGTGCACCTGTCCGAGCAGCCCGCCGAGAACGAGGACTGCCTGCGGGTGCACGGTGTGACGCCCACCGGCCTGCTCGCCCGGACCGGGCTGCTGGGCCGGGTGTCCGTCGTGCACGCCACGCACCTCACCGACGCCGACATCGCGCTGCTGGGCGGCGTCGGCGCGACCGTCGTCATGTGCCCGACGACGGAGGCCGACCTCGGGGACGGCATCGGCCCGGCGCGGCGGCTCGTCGATGCCGGGTGCGCGGTGGCGCTCGGCTCGGACCAGAACGCCGTCCTCGACCCGTTCGCCGAGGCCCGCGGGCTGGAGATGGGCGAACGCCTGGCCCGCCGCCGGCGCGGGGTGTTCGCGCCCGACGAGCTCACCCGGGCGCTCGGCCCGGCGGGGCACCGCAGCCTGGGTCTGCGCGGCGGTGCGCTGCGGGTCGGCGAGCCGGCCGACCTGGTCGAGCTGGACGAGGCCTCGGTGCGCACCGTCGGTGCCGACCCGCAGGCGTTCGCCCTGGTCGCGAGCGCGGCGGACGTGCGTCGGGTGGTCGTCGGGGGAAGCGCGCGGGTCTCGGACGGGCGGCTGGTGCGGCCGGTCGACGGCACCGACGACCCGGCCGAGCTGCTGGCGCGGGCGCTGCGCGCGTGAGTTCCGTACCGGCGTCGCACGGCTGACATGGCGCGGGCGCCGCACCGGGTCAGGTCCCGGTGCGGCGCCCGCGGCCTCGATCACAGGGGGCTGATGTACTGCCCGCCGTCGATCGCGTACATCTGGCCGGTGACGAAGCTCGAGTCGTCGGACAGCAGGAAGGCGACCGCGGGCGCGACGTCGGTCATCGGGTCGCCGAGGCGGCCGAACGGGATCGTCGCCATGATGGCCTGGAACTGCTCCGGCTGGGCCTCGGAGAACGCCTTCGAGGCCGGCGTCATCGCCGAGGGGGCGTAGGCGTTGACCCGGATGTTGTGCTGGCCCCACTCGCGCGCGGCCGTGCGGGTCATCGCCATGATCGCGCCCTTGCTGGCCACGTAGCCGAGCCCGCCGGCGAAGCCCTGCAGCGAGGTGGAGGACGTCACGTTGACGATGCTGCCGCCGCCGGCCGCCTTCATGTGCGGGAAGACGGCCTGCATGAACCGGATCGAGCCGAACGCGCCGCTCTCGACCGAGTCCTGGAGCTGGGCGTCGGTGTGGTCGATGAACGGGACGCCGTTGATGGCGATCTGGGCGTTGTTCACCAGGCCGTCGATGCGCCCGTACTCGCTCATCGTGCGGGCCACGACCCGGGCGATGTCGTCGCGGCTGCGCACGTCGGCGGTCTCGGCGAACGCGCGGTAACCCTTGGCGCGCAGCGTCTGCTCGGCGACCTCGGCCGTCTGCGGGTTGTACTCGACGATCGCGATCGAGGCACCGGACTGCGCGAAGTGCTCCGCGAGCGCCAGGCCGATGCCCTGGCCCGCGCCGGTGACGATGATGCTCTTGCCTGTCAGGTCAGCCATGTCGGTTCTCCTCCATTGGGACCGCGTCATCCGGACGTCGCAGCGCCCGGACCCTGAGGGATGGCAATCAGTTGCCGTTGGCAACTGTATGTCCTTGCCCCGATAGTGGACATGTGCCCGACGTCCCGCTCACCCCGTCGTCCGCCCTGGCCACGCACCTGTTCGAGATCACCCGGCTGCTGGACTCGCACCACCTGGCGGTCGAGGTCGCGCGCGGGCACGGGCTGCGGCTCACCTGGTCCCAGGTGCGCGCGCTCTGGCACATCGGGGGCGACCCCGGCCTCAACCAGCGCGCGCTCGGGCAGCTGCTCGGCACGAGCGCCCCGACGACGAGCAAGATCTGCGCCCGCCTCGAGGGGCTCGGCTACCTGCGGTCGACGCGCGGGCCCGACCAGCGCAACGCCGTGCTCACCCTCACCGCGCAGGGTCGTGCGGCCGCCACCGAGCTGTACCGGGGCGGTGACGAGATCGTCGACGCCGCGACGGCCGGGTGGTCCCTCCAGCAGCTCGCGGCACTCACCGCCGGCCTGGGCGATCTTGCCGCCGCGCTCGGCCGTCAGGCCGTGGCCGACGGCGACCGGACCGGCGCGACCCCACCGAGCGGCCCGCAGCCGGACGGCGCGAGCGAGGCGTGACAGCTCGGTCCGTAGGCTGACCGGGACGGCCGAACGTCGAACGCCGAACGGAGCGCGGATGCCGGACTGGGCCTGGTCGCTGGTCGGCGTCGCCGGTGGCGTCCTCGTGCTGTGGCTGGTGCTCGTCGTCGTGCTGTGGGTCGCACGGCCCGATGCGCCCGGCATCCGTGCGCTGCTGCGGCTGCTGCCCGACCTGCTGCGGCTGTTGCGCCGCCTGGCCGCCGACCCGACCCTGCCGCGCGGGGTGCGGGTGCGGCTGTGGCTGCTGCTGGCCTACCTGGCCTCGCCGATCGACCTGGTCCCGGACGTCGTCCCAGTGCTCGGCTACGCCGACGACGTGGTGGTCGTCGCACTGGTGCTCCGCTCCGTCGTCCGGCGGGCCGGGCCCGACGCCGTCGCCCGGCACTGGCCCGGCACACCGGACGGGCTCGTCGCGGTGCTCAGCCTGGCGGGCGCGTCGGGTCAGCGCGGCCCCGGGGCGTCCCGGGGCCGCGCCGCCTGAGCACCCCCACCGCAGGTTCCTGCGCGTGGGAGGTGCTCCGGCCTCACCCGGCTAGGACGAGACCGCGACCGCCGCCGAGGTCCCGATGACCGTGCCGGTGCTGTCGAGCGCCTTGACCTGGTAGTACTGCGCGCTCCCGGGAACGGTGACCGAGGTCTCGAACCCGCTGCGCGGCGTCGTCGGCACGACGACCGTGAGGTCGGATGCGCTGCTGCCCGCCAGCACCTGCCACGCCGCCGTCTGCGTCGAGCCGTTCCACGAGGCGTACACGGTGGTCTTCCCGTCCGAGGTGCGGGCGACCGTCTTGGGCGGCGCGGACGGGGTGCCGACCCAGGTGTCCCGGAACGCGCGGTACGAGAACAGACCGCCGCCGATCGTGGCCTCGTAGAGCAGGTTCGACGACGGCGTGCTCGCGGTGTTGCCGGTCGCGCCGAACTGCGAGATGGACGGCTGGATGCCCCAGCCGACGAACCAGTCGCCGCTGGGCAGCTGCTCCACGCTGCCCTGGCTGCTCACCGACAGCGAGGGGTCGTGGTACATCGTCGTCGCGACGGAGGCCGTCCTGGTGGCGAGGTCAAGGTTGAGCACCAGGCCGCGGGACTGGCCCTGCGCGGCCTCGTCGGTGCCGTCGGCGGCCGTGCCGCAGCAGGCGTCGTCGAACAGGGAGATCTGGTTCGTGCCGCGGAACCGCAGCATGTGCTGCCAGGAGAACGCCGCGTCCGTGGTCGGGGTGATGTGCGGCCACGTCTCGTCGGGCTGCTGCTGGCCGTTGAGCTGCCACTGGATGTCGCCGGTGCTGCGGTCGACCGCGTACCCGGCCCACATGTTGCGCAGGGACACCAGCAGCTCGCCATTCGGGCCGATGTCCAGGGAGTTCGGGTGGTAGACGTCCCACACGTTGCCGTCGGTCGAGTTGGCGCTCGCGGCGGTCTCGTAGGAGTCCTTGAGGCTGATGTGGTCGAGCATGTCCCAGGAGAAGACGAGCTCGTCGGTCGCCAGGTCGATCTCCTGGATCCCGTAGTCGCCGACGTAGCCGTCCTTCGGGCCGCCGAACTCGGTGAGGTCCTTCGCGACCGTCCTGAAGGTGAGGAACAGCGCCGTCCCCTGCGGCGTCAGCACGAACTCGTGCAGGTCGGCCGTCCAGCCGTCGACCGCGCTCACCGTCTTGATGACGGTGTAGGTCTGGTCGTAGATGTAGAAGCAGGCGCCCGGCTCGGGGGCGGCCATCGGCAGGTTCTGGTACCCGGGGGAGCCGGCGGCGGTGCCCTGCCACGTCGTGAGCACCGGCTTGCCCTGGTACTGCTGCACGCGCAGCCCGAGGTTCGCCATGCTCGATCCGGGCACCGGTTTGAACCACACCGGGGTGCCGTCCAGCGCGGTGATGGTGGCGCCGACCTCGGACGAGGGGGCGCTCGGTCCGTAGGGCGCGGTGAAGAGGTAGCCCGACGTGTCGGTGAGGGTGTTGGTGAGCACCTGCAGCTTCACCGGCTGCAGGTCCGGCTCGGTGACGAAGCTCCACGTGTCCGACGATGCGCTGGCCGCGGTGCTGCTCGCCGACGGGGTCGTGGACGGTGTCGACGACGCGGTCGCCGTGGCGCTGCCGGAGGCGCTCGTCGCCGACTCGGTGACCGGCGCGTTGCTCGAGGCGCACAGCGCGCCGCTCGACGAGCCGGTCGGCGCGGCCGACCCGGAGGCGTCCGGTGCGGCGGAGCCGCCGGTGCACGCAGCCAACGTGAGCGTGAGGGCGAGGGACGACGCGACAAGCGGTCCGCGGGAGGTCTTCACGGCCGGGAAGGTAGCGGCGCTCTCTGTGCGCCACCTGTGACTTCCTGGCAATCGGGCGACGGCTCTTCCCCTCGTGTTTGCGCAGGTGAGAAGGGTGCCCTGCGCGCGAGTGGGCGGGAACGTCACCGTGGAGCGAGTCGCGACGCCTCTCGCACAACTCGCTCGACCCGAGCCTGGAACGTCACCGGCACCCTCTCCGGCAGGTGGGCGACGGGCCACCACTCGACCCGGTCGCTCTCGTCGCTCACGGTGATCGGGGCGTCGCGGTCGGCGAGGGCGACGTACTGGAGGTCCCAGTGCACCGAGCACCCGGACAGGGCGTGCCCGACGTCCTGGCGCTCCAGGTCGGCCGGACGTCGCGCGACGAGCTCGAGCCCGCTGATCCCGGACTCCTCGCGCGCCTCACGGCGGGCGGCCCGGGGCACGCTCGCGTCCTCGGGCTCGACGTGGCCGCCCAGCTGGAGCCAGAGACCGATCTTGCGGTGCAGGGTGAGGAGCACGTGCGACAGGTCGTCGGCCAGGACGAAGCAGCTCGCGGTGACGTGCTCCCGGCGCCGCTCCCGGTCCAGCGCGGCGCCGCCCTCGGCCAGGAGCAGGTCCAGGCAGTCGCTCCGCCACGCCTCGGTCTGCGCGTCGGCGGGCCGCCAGGAGGCAAGGTCACCCGCCAGGGCCTCGGCCGCGGTCGCGAAGCCCTGCGGATCGACACGACGGGCTCCGGCTGGCACGCGGTCCACCGTAGCGACGCGCCTGGCGTCACGCGGCGCCCTCACGGCTGGACCGAGGAGGCCCGGGGTGGCGGCGGGATCCGGGCAGCGACCGCCTGGGCTCTCTACGACGGCACCCAGTCGAGCACCGCGCGCCGCAGCTCATCCCGTGTCGCTGCGCTGTCGAGGCGGAGCACCGGACAGGTCAGCGTCCTCAGCCACTGCTCGTGGGCTGCGCGGCTGCGCCCCTCGAAGCTCGGGTCGTCGTAACCCCGAGCCCAGGTGAGGAACGCCTCGTGCTCCGCGCTGTCGATCGGGCCTCGCTGGCGACGCACGATCTCGCGCGCCTCGAGACGACGCAGCCGCTCCGCGGGGTCGAGCGTGAGGAAGACGACGGCGTCGCAGCGCGCCACCACGTCGTCGCCCCAGCCCAGCACCGAGCCGGACAGCACCCAGGCTTCGCGCGGCAGGAAGACCTGCTCCATCAGGGCGAGCCGGTCGGCCGCCGGTCGCGCGTCCCGGTACGGCGGGTCGGTCGGCAACCAGAAGTAGTCGTCGGCGTCGGCGTGCGGCACGGCCCAGGCGTCCGCCACGGCCCGCGCGAGCGTGGTGGTCCCGCAGCCGCTCGCACCGGTCACGTGCAGCCGCGAGCGTCGCATCCGAGCCATCCTGCCAAAGGCGTGCCGGTGGGCCCGCCCGCCCCGCGCCCTCAGTGCGGCAGCGCCCCCGTGGCCCGGGCGGCGGCGAGCAGCTGCCCGTCGCGCACCAGGTCGACGGCCGCGGCGATCTCCGGCGCCAGGTAGCGGTCCGGTCCGGGCCCGGGCACCTTCGTGCGCAGCACGGCCCGCACCGCGGCGGACGCCGCCGACGGTGCCGGTTCGCCGGCACGTTCGCGCAGGTCGAGGGCGCGTGCGGCGGACAGGATCTCGATGGCGAGCACCTGGCGCAGCCCGTCGACCGCGCGGCGCAGCTTGCGTCCGGCGGACCAGCCGAGGGACACGTGGTCCTCCTGCATGGCCGAGGACGGCAGCGAGTCGACCGAGGCCGGCACCGCGAGCCGCTTGAGCTCGGCGACCAGCCCGGCCTGGGTGTACTGGGCGATCATGTGCCCGGAGTCGACGCCCGGGTCGTCGGCCAGGAACGGCGTGAGCCCGTGCGAGCGGGCGGTGTCGAGCATCCGGTCGGTGCGTCGTTCGCTCATGCTCGCCAGGTCCGCCACCGGGATGGCGAGGAAGTCCAGCGCGTAGGCGACGGGTGCGCCGTGGAAGTTGCCGTTGGACTCCAGCCGCCCGTCGTCGGTGATGACGGGGTTGTCGACGGCCGAGGCGAGCTCGCGGTCGGCCACGGTGGCGCAGTGCGCCATGGTGTCGCGCGCCGCACCGTGCACCTGCGGGGAGCAGCGCAGCGAGTACGCGTCCTGCACCCGGACGAACGCGCTGGTCCCGGTGTGCGCGACGAGCGACGAGCCGGCGAGCACCGAGCGCAGGTTCGCGGCCGAGGCGGCCTGCCCCGGGTGCGGGCGCAGCGCCTGCAGATCGGCGGCGAACACGGCGTCGGTGCCGCGCAGCGCCTCGATGGTCATGGCGGCGGCCAGGTCGGCGACACTCACCAGCTCCTCGAGGTCCGCGAGGGCCAGGACGAGCATGCCGAGCATCCCGTCGGTGCCGTTGATGAGGGCCAGGCCCTCCTTCTCGACGAGCGTGAGCGGGTCGATGCCGGCCGCGGCCAGCGCCTCGGCCGCGGGCCGCTGCACCCCGTCCGGCCCGACGACCTCACCCTCACCGGTCGCGGCCAGGGCGCAGTGCGCGAGCGGTGCGAGGTCGCCGGAGCAGCCGAGCGACCCGTACTCGTGCACGACGGGGCTCAGGTGCGCGTCGAGCATCGCCGCGTAGGTGCTGCCGACGACGGGTCGCACCCCGGTGTGCCCGGTGGTCAGGGTGGACAGCCGCAGCAGCATGAGCGCCCGGACCACCTCGGTCTCGACGTGCGGGCCGGACCCGGCGGCGTGCGAGCGCACGAGCGAGCGCTGCAGGTCCACCCGACGCTCGGCCGGGATGCTCGTCGAGGCCAGCGCACCGAACCCGGTGGACACCCCGTAGTGCGGGACGGTGTCGGCGGCCAGCGCGTCGATGACGTCCCGGCCGGCGGCCATCGCGGTCAGCGCGTCCTCGCCGAGCCGGACGGGTGCACCCTCGCGTGCCACCGCGACGACGTCGGCGCGGGACAGCGCACCGACGCCGAGGACGACGGGTGCGGCGGACGTGCGGGCGGACGACATGGTCATGGGGGCCTTCCGGGGACGGGGGTGCTCCCAGTGAAGCGCCGTCGGGCCGGCGAGGGGTACCGCGTCCCGGCACCGGGAGTCTGGGATCTCAGACTCCGGTCAGGGGGTCCGCGCCTCGGCCCCGCCCAGCCGGCGGCTCAGCTGGTGCGCCGCGGCGCACAGCTCCCCGGTGAGCGCACTGACCGCCGCCTCCGTGAGCGTCCCGGTGCGGAACGAGGACGAGACGCTCGCGACCGCCACCCCGGTGTGGTCGAGCACGGGCGCCGCCAGGCACGTCACCCCGTCGGTGATCGCGTCCTCCTCGACGGCGTAGCCGCGGGCATGGTCGGCCGCCAGCACGGTGTGCAGCTCGCGCAGGGTGCGCGGGCCGTGCCCGTTCCAGTCCGCCCAGGACCGGTCCGTCGAGTAGATCGCGTCGACCTGGGCCCGCGGCAGGTGCGAGAGGATCGCCCGCCCGGTCGCCGTGAGGTGCGCCGGCAACCGCAGCCCCACCTGGGTGACCAGGTGCGTCGGGCGGCTCGGCTCCTCCTTGAGCAGGTAGAGCGAGTCGTGACCGGACAGCACCCCCAGGTGCACCGTCTGCCGGCTGCGGGCCACCACCCGCAGCAGCAGCGGACGCGCCAGGTGCTCCAGCGGCTCGTGCCGCAGGTACGCCGAGCCGAGCTCGAACACCCCGATCGCCAGCTTGTACCCCTGCGCCTCCGGGATGTGCACGACGAGGCCCTCGTCGACCAGCACCTGGAGGATCTGGTACGTCGAGGACCGCGGGATGCCCAGCGTGCGGGCGACCGCGGCGGCCGGCAGCGGCCCGGGGTGGGCGCCCAGCAGCCGCAGCACCGCGACGCCGTGGCGCAGGGCGGGCATCCGGGGGCCGAGGGGCGCCGGGGCCGGTCGCTCGGGCATCGCACCTCCCTGGCTCGGCTGGGTCGATGGTGCCACGTCGCCCCACCACGGCTGGGCCGGGTGAGGGACTCGGCTCATGACCGCGGCCCGGGCACCCGATGCAGGGGTGAAGGACAGGGGGCCAGGACGAGCTCCCCGAGCCCAGGAGGCAGGATGCCGCACACCGAGGCGACCCGTGAGGTCGAGATCCCCGCGAGGTGGACCAGCTCGCTGTCGACGATGGTGACGTCCTTCGGCCCGCGTTCCTGGGAGGACGTCGAGGCCACCCTCGACCACCTGCTCACCGGCACCCCGGCGCTGCCGCCCCGGCTGGACGGCGGGCGCGCACGCGAGCGCAGCCTGTCCGGCTACGAGACCGCGCACCGGGTGGTGCTCGCCGGGCTGGGGGAGGTGCCACCGGCGGTCGTGCTGCGCTGGGCCAGGCTCCGGCTGCTGCTCACCGGGCCGGCGCCGCGCACCATGATGCCGACGGCCGCGGGTGTCGTCGAGGTGCTGCTGGACG
Source organism: Cellulomonas citrea (assembly GCF_009829685.1). Lineage (GTDB taxonomy): Bacteria > Actinomycetota > Actinomycetes > Actinomycetales > Cellulomonadaceae > Cellulomonas > Cellulomonas citrea. The sequence continues at coordinate 4,027 of NZ_VWSD01000076.1, read as the reverse complement.
ACATGGCGACCGTGTTCGACGCCCCGAGGAACCCGGTGCCGGTCGACGTCGCGGTGCTCGAGGCGATGGTCGAGCAGGCCGGGCTGCCGGCCACCTCGGTGCTGCTCTCGGCGTTCCAGCCCGGTCCGCAGGCGCAGGACCCGCTGCCCTCGCGCGCCTGCGAGACGCTGGTCGTGATGCGCGGGTACGACGAGGCCCTCGTCCGGCACGCCGCCGTCATGCGTCTGCACCTCATGGGCTTCGACCCGCGCGGGCAGGTCCGTGCCACCCGGATGCTCGCGCACGCCGCGACCGGGACGCTGCGGGTCTACGCCGAGGCGGTCGCCACGCTGGCCGAGTCCGCGGAGCCCACCGTCCGGGCGGCGGCCCGTCCGCTCGTGCAGCGGATCGAGGCGTCGCACCCGCACGCGCCGCTGCTGGACGAGGTGCCGCACCAGCGTCCGCCGCTGGCCGACTGGGGCGCCCTGGGCCGCCGGATGAGCCAGGCCGGCGTCGGCGGCGCCCCGCTCGGCTGACCCCTCCGGCTCATCCCGGCCCCCGGGCTAGGCCACGAAATCCGTCGTCGTTTTACCTAGACGTAACTGATTCGATGTCTGCGGTGCAGTCACGCCGTCGATCCTGACTGTCGCGCGTCACTACGGTGGTGGCACGACGACGGGGAGAGACCATGACCGCGCAGATCCTGTTCACCGGTGGCTGGGTGTACGACGGCACCACCGCCCCCGCCCGCCGCGCCCAGCTCGCGGTGGCCGACGGCCGGGTGCTCGCCGTCGGGGAGGACCTCGACGGTCTGCTCACTCCGGCCACCCGGGTGGTCGACCTCGCCGGTGCGATGGTGATGCCCGGGTTCGTCGACGCCCACGCCCACCCCGTCGAGGGCGGTCTGGAGATGGCCCGCTGCGACCTGTCCGCCGCCGGCACCCGCGAGGAGTACCTCGCGATCATCGCCGCCTACGCCGCCGCGCACCCCAACGAGCCGTGGATCCTCGGTGGTGGCTGGCAGGTCGCGGCCTTCCCCGGTGGGACGCCGCTGGCCAGCGAGCTCGACGCCGTCGTCGGCGACCGGCCCGCCGTGCTGTCCAACCGCGACCACCACGGCGTCTGGGCGAGCACCGCGGCGCTGCGCCTGGCCGGGATCGACGCGAGCACCCCGGACCCGCACGACGGCCGGATCGAGCGCGACGAGCACGGCGCACCGTCCGGGATGCTGCACGAGGGCGCGCGCGACCTGGTGGCCGCGCACATCCCGGCGGACAGCGCCGCCACCGAACGCGCCGGGCTGCTGCGCGGCCAGCAGCACCTGCTGTCCTACGGCATCACCGGCTGGCAGGACGCCATCGTCGGCAAGCACGCCAACCACACCGACACCGGCCCGCTCTACCTGGACGCGGCGCGCTCCGGTGACCTGGTCGCACGGGTCGTCGCGGCCCTGTGGTGGGACCACGACCGCGGCCTGGAGCAGGTGAGCGAGCTCGTCGAACGCCGGGCGGCGCTCGCGCACCCGCGGTTCCGGGCGTCGAGCATCAAGATCATGCAGGACGGCATCCCGGAGAACCTGTCCGCCGGGATGCTCGAGCCGTACCTGCTGCCGGACGGCACGCCGTCGGACCGGTCCGGGCTCTCCCTCGTGCCGCCCGGGCTGTTCGGGCAGGTGGCCACCGCGCTGGACCGCGAGGGCTTCTGCGTGCACGTGCACACCATCGGCGACCGTGCCGTGCGCGAGGGCCTGGACGCCATCGCCGGCGCGCGTGCGGCCAACGGCCCGGGCGGCCCGCGGCACACGTTCGCGCACGTCCAGGTGGTGCACCCCGACGACGTGCCGCGGTTCGCCGCGCTGGGCGTCGTGGTCAACATGCAGGCGCTGTGGGCCAGCAACGAGCCGCAGAACCTCGCGCTCAACCTGCCGCTGCTCGGCGCGCAGCGGTACGGCTGGCAGTACCCGTTCGGCTCCCTGTGGGCCACCGGTGCGCAGTTCGCGGCCGGGTCCGACTGGCCGGTGACGACCCCCGACCCGTGGGCCGCCCTCCACGTGGCGGTCAACCGCACGCTGCCGCGCGAGTCGCCCGACTACAACCCCGAGCCACTGGTCCGCGAGGAGGCGCTCACGCTCGGCCAGGCGCTGCACGCCTACACCGCCGGGTCGGCGGGCCTGCACGGCTTCGAGGCGACCGGTCTGCTGGAGGCCGGTGCGGCCGCCGATCTCGCCGTCGTCGACCGCAACCCGTTCGCCGCCGACGTCGAGGAGATCCACGCGGTGCGCACGCTGTCCACCTGGGTCGACGGCCGCGAGGTCTTCACCGCCTGAGCCGGGGTGCGGAGGCGCCCGAGCCGCGCGGTCGGGCGCAGCGGCCGGCCTCGCGGTCGGGCGCAGCAGCCGGGTCGGGCGGTCAGGTCGCCCGGTGAGACCGACCTGTCAGACCGAGATGACGAGCGGGCCGTCGAGGTCGGCCAGGGCCAGCAGGTCGGTGTCCGTGGTGACGAGGGCGACGCCGTAGGCGTGCGCGATGGCCGCAGTCCACAGGTGGTTCGCGTCCAGCCGCCGGCCGAGGGCCGCGAGCTGCACGAGCAGCGAGGACCAGCAGCTGGCGACCTGGCCGTTGATCTCCAGCACGGTCATCCCGGCGACCAGGTCGAGGGTCTGCTGGCGGCGGGCCCGGACCCGCTCGTCCCGGGCGGACAGCACGCGCGCCTCGAGCTCGGCCAACGTGATGGGGGAGACGTAGAGGAACTCGGGGAAGCGGTTGGTCAGCAGCGGCCAGGCGCCCTCCTCGGCCACGAGGACGCTCGTGTCGAGCAGCCCGTAGCGGACCGCCGACTCAGGCTGGGCCCCGCCGCCGGTCGCGCGGGCGTACACGGGGGACTCGAGCCGCTCGCTGACCGACGTCATGGGTGAAATCTACGGCCCGTCGAGGGTGAACGGGGAGAAAACGGGCAAGAACGACCAAACGGCGCAACAATCTGCACCCTCACCTAGACGCCGCCGGTGAACCCCAGCCGCCGCCACGCCTCGTAGGTGGCCACCGCGGCCGCGTTGGACAGGTTCATCGACCGCCGGCCCGGCAGCATCGGGATGCGGACCTGCCCGTCGATCCGGGGGTGGGTGAGCACCTCGTCGGACAGGCCGGTGGGCTCGGGGCCGAAGACCAGCGCGTCGCCGTCCTGCCAGCCGATGTCGGTGAACCAGCGACCGGCGCCGGTGGTGAAGGCGAGCATCCGGGCGTCGGGCAGCGCGGCGGCGAGGGCGTCGAAGTCCGGGTGCACCTCGACGTGCGCCAGGTCGTGGTAGTCCAGGCCCGCGCGCCGCAGCTTGGCCTCGTCCAGGTCGAACCCGAGGGGCTCGACGAGGTGCAGCACGGCCCCCGTCCCCGCGCACATCCGGATCGCGTTGCCGGTGTTCCCGGCGATCCGGGGGGAGACGAACACGACGTGCAGCACACGGCGATCGTGCCACGGACCACCGACGACGGCCGGACGGGGGCGTCGGACCGGCCACGGGACACCTCGCGGAGCCGCCGGACGGCGGTGCTAGCATCGCCGCACCATCCAGAGCGGCTGAGAGACCTGGCTCGACGACGCCGCAGCAACCCGCCCCTGTGGGGTGTGGGTGCTTCCGCCAGGACCGATGGAGGCGAAGCACCATGTCATATGCGGGCGATCTCACCCCGGCTCAGGCCTACGAGCTGCTGACCAGCACCGATGCGCTGCTGGTCGATGTGCGCACACCGGACGAGTGGCAGCACATCGGCGTCCCGGACGTGCCGGGCACGGCGTTCGTGCCCTGGGTCCTCGTGCCCGGCTCACCGCCCAACCCCGACTTCGTCGCGCAGGTGCAGGCGGCGGGTGCGGCCGGACGGGCCGTCGTCGCGCTGTGCCGGTCCGGGCAGCGCTCGGTCGCGGCGGCCACGTTGTTCGACAGGTCGACCACCCGCAGCGCGTCCAGGAAGGCGAATGTCGCCCGCTTGGCCTCGCGCCAGTCCGACGGGTCGGCGACCGCCAGGTCGAACGTGACCACGGTGCCGCCGCCGGT
>NZ_VWSD01000075.1 GCF_009829685.1 Cellulomonas citrea | reverse complement strand
GCCCCGGCGCGCACCGGTTCGGTGAGGGTGAGCGCCCGTTCCCGCGCCGCCCGCGCCCGGCCGGCGACGGCCAGTGCCCCGGCGACGACGACGAGCTGGGTGACCGAGAGCACCGCCGCGGCACGCAGGTCGAGGAACTGGGTGGTCTGCACCCAGATCTCGGTCTCGATGGTGCCGAACTGCAGCCCGCCCAGCACGAGCACGGTGCCGAACGCCGTCGCGCTGAACAGGAACACCAGCGAGGCGGCCGAGGCGATGGCCGGCGTGAGCGCGGGCAGCGTCACGGTCCACCAGGCCCGCAGCGGCGAGGCGCCCAGCGACCGCGCGGCCTGCTCGGCCCGCGGGTCCAGCCGCTCCCACATGCCGCCGACGGAGCGCACCACCACCGAGTAGTTGAAGAAGACCAGGGCCGCGACGATGGCGGTGAACGTGTGGTCCAGCCCGAGGAACCCGAGCGGTCCGTCCGGCACGAGCAGGGTGCGGAACGCCACCCCGACGACGACGGTGGGAAGCACGAACGGCACCGTGACGAACGCCCGCAGCGCACCCCGGCCGCGGAACGCCGGCCGCCGGTAGAGCGTGTACGCACCCGGCACGCCCGCGAGCACGCAGATCACCGTCGCGGCGGCGGCCTGGGCGAGCGTGAGCCCGACGACCCGCCAGGTGCGCGGCCGGGAGAACACCTGCGCGAACCCCGACAGGTCGAGCGACCCGTCGACCACGAACCCGCGCCCGACCATGACGACCACCGGCCAGGCGAAGAACACCCCGAGGAACACGAGCGGCAGCACCGCGGCGAACGTCCACGCCGCCCGCCCGGCCCACACCCCGGCCCGGCCGGTGCCCGACGGCACGACCGCACCGGACCACGGCGCCCCTGCGCCGGGTCCGGTGACGGCCGGGGTCAGCCCGTGACCAGGTCGGACCACTGCTGCAACCAGGTCTGGCGGTTCGCGGCGATGGCGGCCGGGTCGACGTCGTACGGCGTGGTGGCCAGCGGGGCGAAGCTCGCCCACGTGGTGGGGAGCGTGACCGCGGTGCTCACCGGGTACATGTACATGGCGTCCGGGATGGCGGCCTGCACCTCGTCGGAGAGCAGGAAGTCGATGAGCTTGGCGGCACCCTCGGGGTTCTTGGCCCCGGTGAGCACCCCGGCGTACTCGGTCTGCCGGAAGCAGGTGGACAGCAGGGCGCCCGTCGTCGGCTGGCTGCCGCCGTCGGGGACGGTGGACGGCGGGGACGAGGAGTACGAGAGCACGATCGGCCGCGAGCCGTTGCCGCCGCCGGCGGTGAAGTCGGTCTCGTAGGCGTCGGTCCAGCCGTTGGCGACCTGCAGGCCGTTGGCCTTGAGGGCGCTCCAGTACCCCTGCCACCCGTCGGGCCCGAACGCCCCGACGGTCGCCAGCAGGAAGGCGAAGCCGGGTGAGCTGGTCACCGGGCTGGGCACGACGAGCAGGTCCTTGTACTCGGGCTTCGTGAGGTCCTGGAGCGTCACCGGCTCGGGCAGCCCCTTGGCCGTGAACCAGGCGTGGTCGACGTTGAGGCACACGTCCCCGTCGTCGATCGCGGTGAGCGCACCGGCGCTGTCCCCAGGCAGGGAGTGCTTCGTCGCGTCGGCCAGCGCCGGGGCGGTGAGGTGGGCCGGGGTGACCAGGCCCTCGTCGAGGGCGCGGCTGCCGAAGGTGTTGTCGATGCCGAACACCGCATCGCCCAGCGGCGAGTCCTTGGTGAGCACGAGCTGGTTGACCAGGGCACCGGCGTCGCCCTGCTGGACCACCGAGACGGTGATCCCGGTGCGGGCGGTGAAGTCGGCGAGCATCCCGTCGGGCAGCACGAACGAGTCGTGCGTGACGAGCGTGACGCTGCCGCCGCCCGAGGACGACGGTGCGGCGGCGGGGGTGCTGCCGATCGCCGAGCAGCCGGCCAGGGCGAGGACGGCCAGGGCCGCCAGCGCCACGGGGCGGCCGCGTCGGCGCCGTCGCGGCGGGCGGCCGACGGTGCGCCCGAGGCGGGTGGACGGCGGCAGGTCGCCGGCCCCGGACGGGGCGGGCAGGGACGGTGCGGTCATGGTGGTGCTCCTCCTTCGTCAACAAGGAGGGGTCCCGCGTGTCCCCGGGCGCGCCGGAGCCACGCGGGGAGAGAAAGCCCGACTCCCTACGCCGGTGCGAGCCGGATCAGGTTCGAGGGTCTGCGGTTGTCCCGCACTCTCAGCGTCCTGGGCCCGAACCTCCGGGTCCCGACGCTCCCCTGTCGTTCGCCGACGAGCCTACCGCCACCGGGCACCCGTCCCGGCCCGTCGGCGAACGACGGGGGCGTGCTCAGTCCCTCGGGCGCTCCACCGGTTCGCCGGTCTCGGCGTCGATGGCCGTGGCGCCCTCGGGCAGGTTGGACAGGTCGGGGGCGATGACCAGGTCGGGGAGCCGGGAGTCGGGGAGGCGCACGGTCTCGTCGACGGCGGGGATGCCGGCCAGGATGAGGTCATGGTGCCCGCGCCGCCCGAGCGGCTCGCCCGGGCGGAAGAACGCCGGAGCCCGCAGCCGCCACACGAGCATGAGCACGAGCCCCAGCAGGATGGCCGCGATCCCGACGACGGCGACGGCCCCGAAGCCGAGGATCGTCACGTTGTTCCCGGCGTCGTCGGTGAGCCAGTCGACCGCGGCGTAGCTCTTGAGCGCGAACACGAACCCGACGAGCAGCATGACGCCGCCCAGGCCCGGCAGCACGCCGCGCATGACGAAGTCACGCAGGTTCGAGGTGAACGTCTTGCGGTAGAACCACACGCACGCGAACCCGGACAGCCCGTAGTAGAAGGCGATCATGAGGCCGACGGAGCCGATGAGCGCGCTCAGCAGCCGCACGTTGACCAGGGTGAACAGCACGTAGAACACCGCCGAGACGACACCCATCGCCACGGTCGCCACCGTCGGGGTGAGGAACTTCGGGTGGATCTTGGTGAACGAGGCCGGCAGCGCCTTGTAGGCACCCATCGACAGCGCGGTGCGGGCGGTCGGCAGGATGGTGGTCTGGGTGCTGGCCGACGCCGACGTGAGGATCGAGGCCGAGAGCAGCAGCAGCCCGAGCTTGCCGAGCAGCGAGTCGCCGAACAACGCAGGGCCGATCGCGGAGAACACGTCGGTGGAGTTCTCGGCGTTGCCCAGCCCGATCCCCTCGGTGCCCACCCCGGCGAAGGAGACGGCGGCGACGGTGACCAGCGCGTAGGTGACGAGCAGCAGGACGGTCGACAGCACGGCGGCCTTGCCGGGCGTCGTGGCCGGGTCGTCGGCCTCCTCGTTGGTGGACACCGCGGTGTCCCAGCCCCAGTAGATGAACACGGCGGTGAGCAGCGCGGGTGCCATCACGGTGCCGAAGTCGAGGCCGCCGGGCCAGAACCAGGACAGCGACGGGTGCAGCGAGTAGGGCTCGCCGTGCCCGGTGTAGACCTTGACCAGCGCGGTGACGGCGAAGATGACGAGCACGAGCACCTCGACGCCGAGCAGCCCGTACTGGAGCTTGGCGGAGACCTCGATGCCGCGGTAGCAGATGTAGGTCATCACGGCGATCCACACGACGCCGGCGACGGTCGACCACAGCGTCGAGCTCGCGAGCGCCGCGGCCGAGGTCCAGCCGAGGTCGCCGAGGAACGTGAAGGAGTAGGACCCGGCGATCTGCGCGAGGTTCGCCATCACGATGATGTCGGCGGCGATGATGCCCCAGCCGCCCATCCAGCCGACCCACGGGCCGAACGCCCGGGCGGCCCAGGTGAAGGTGGTGCCGCAGTCCGGTTCGGACTTGTTGAGCTCGGCGTACGCGACCGCGATGAAGTACATCGGGATGAAGGCGATGAGGATGATCGCGGGCGCCTTGACCCCGGCGAGGACCGCACCGCCGGATGCGACGACGAACCCGAGGCTGGCGGCCAACGAGTAGGCGGGTGCCGTGGACGCCATGCCGACCACCACGGACGAGACGAGCCCGAGGGCGCCGCCCTTGAGGCCCTTGTCTGCAGTCTCCGGATAGCCGATCGGTGCCGTGCTGGAGTCGGACTGGATGCTCATGGCGCACTCCCCCGTGGGACGAACGAGATCCGTGGTGAATGGCTGTTCACACAGCCGAAACAGTTGCCGAGAGGACCTGCAGCGACGAAAACCGTAGTGCACGATGTCCGGTTTGACCAGAGTTCGGCTGCGGTTTCCGCACCCGTCGCCCGCCGGGCGCCGGCCGCCGGCGCAGCGACTGTCCGGGGCGGGCACTAGCGTGGGAGGCACAGCCCGTTCGCAGGAGGACCACGTGCCGGACACCGTCAAGCAGTCCACCGCCGCCAAGGTGATCGGCACCGTCGCCGCGATCGCCGCCGCGACGCTCGCCCAGCGCATCGTCTCCGCCGGCTGGCAGGCGGCCCGGGGCCACAAGCCGCCGGTCGCCGAGGACCCGGAGGCCGGGATCGCGTTCACCGAGGTCGTGGTCGCGGCGGCGCTCACCGGTGCGCTCGTCGCCGTCGCCCGGGTGATCGCCGGTCGCGGTGCGACCCAGGTCGCCGCCCGCATCGAGGCCAGCCGCTCCGCCGCCTGAGCCCGCGCGCCCCGGCCTGGCGCCCGCAGCGCCGTCCGAGCCCCGAGCCCACCCGCCGCCCGGCAGACCGACGCCGGCGGACGACGCAGGTCAGCCCTCCCCCGCTGCCCGCCGGCGCGAGAGCACGGCCAGACCCCCGACCGCCAGGGCGGTGACCGCCGCAGCCGCGGCGCCCAGCTCGAGCGCGCGGAACCTCACCGGGACGGTGCAGGCGTCCTCGCCGTTCCGCGACGAGTCGTCCCCGAAGGCCACCGCAGGTTCGCTGATGCACTGCCCCCGCCCGCCGTGGACGTCGACGTACACCGACGGGTTCCATGTCATCGCCCACACCACGAGCACGCCGACGACGCCGGCTCCAGCCACTGCGAACCGGGCGAGCCAGCAGACCCGACCATGGCCGATCCGCCCCGCACGCACCACGACCACCAGCAGCGCCACGAACCACAGCGCGTACGCCACCGCCGCCAGCTTGCTCTCCAGAGTCATGCCCGCCCCCCGGACCTTCCTACACCGGGGCCGGTCAGTCCTCCTCGGTCGCGGCGTCCGCGTCGCGGGTGAGCTCGTCGACCACGAGCAGGTCGTCGCGCACCTTGCCGGTGCGGTAGCCCGCGCGGCCCACCATGTGCGCCCCGACGGGCGCCGTGAGCAGCTGGAACACGACGACGAGCACGAGCGCCCACACCGCACCGCCCGAGCGCAGCCGCAGCGCGAGCCCGGCCAGCACGAGGATGAGCCCGAGCACCTGCGGCTTGGTCCCGGCGTGCATCCGGGACAGCAGGTCCGGGAACCGCAGCACGCCGACACCCGCGGCGAACGCCAGGAACGCGCCCCCGAGCAGGAGCACGAGCGAGGCCACGTCGGCGATGGTCACCCAGGTCGCGCTGGTCATCGGGTCTCCTCGGGGGCCGGACCGGGGCGCTGGTCGGGGGCCGGGTCGTCGGGCGGGTCGACCTCGGCCGGCTCCTCGGGCAGGTCGACCTCGGCCTGGTCCTCGGGCAGGTCGACCTCGGCCTGGTCCTCCCACAGCCCGGCCTCGGCGAGCTCGGCGGCGGCCCGTTCCGCCTCCTGCTCGGCCTTCTGCTCGGCGGCCTCCTCGCGGGTGAGGACGCGCCCCTCCCCCTCGGGCTCGACGGCCGCGAACCGGGCGATGCTCACCGAGCCGACGAAACCCACGAGCGACAGCACGACGAGCACCGGCACGACGTCGGCCCGGCGCTCGGCCGCGGCGTACAGCGCGACGGCCGCGATGAGGGCGGTGAGCACGACGTCGAGCGCGATCGTCCGGTCGAGCATCGACGGACCGCGCTCGGCCCGCACGATCGCCAGACCGGCACCCACGGCGATGAGCACCGCGCAGACCCACACGACGACGCTCATCGGCGCACCCCCGCCGGGAGCAGACCCGCGGCGGCCAGCTCGTCGTCCGAGGCCAGCGCCCGCAGCACGCGTTCCTCCTGGTCGAGCACCTGGCGGCGGGCCGCCTCGACGCCGCCGGACCAGGCCACGTCGAGCACGTGCACGTAGAGCGTGCCGGTGAGCCGGTGCGCCTCGATGACGAGCGACCCGGGCACGAGCGAGCACAGCTCGGCGGTGAGCGTGAGGTAGAGGTCGGAGTGCGAGCGCAGCTCGATGCCGATCACCGCGCCCCGCGGGGTGTAGCCCGGTCGCAGCGCGATGGCCGCCACCTCGAACGAGGCCCGCACCAGGTCGAGCGCGAACCGCCCCACCAGCCGGGCGAGCGCGAGCGGCCGCACGTGCCCGTGGAACGAGATCGGCGCCATCCGCAGCCCGAGGGTGACCACCACCCCGAGGAGGACGCCGGTGAGTACGTTGCCGACCGACACGTCGCCCCACAGCAGCACCCACACGGCCGTCAGCCAGGCGACCTCCCACCACGGCACGTGCCGCACCACCCCTGTCGGTCTCATCCGTGACCCTCCGCCCACGCCGACTGCCCGCGGCCGCGGTGCCCGTCCGGCAGCACCGAGGAGATGTAGGGCGTGCGTTCCGACAGGTCGGCCGCCGCCTGCTCGGTGTAGCGGTAGAGCGGGCCCGCGGCCACCGTCAGGCCCAGCGACACCACGATGAGCGCCACGGCCGGCAACGCCATGCCGACCGGCACCCGACGGGCCGGCAGCGGCGCCGGGGCCGGCTGCCAGAACGCCTTGTTCCACGCCTTGACCAGGGCGTACAGCGTGAGCAGCGAGGTGAGCACGGACCCGGCGACGAGCGTGTACGCCAGCGGGGAGCCCACCTGCACGGACGCCTCCAGCAGGCCGAGCTTGCCGAGGAACCCGGACAGCGGCGGGATGCCCGCCAGGTTCATCGCCGGCAGGAAGAAGGCGATGGCCAGCAGCGGCGCGGTGCGCGCCAGACCGCCGAGCCGGGTGAGCGACGTCGTCCCGCCGTACCGCTCGATGAGGCCCGCGACGAGGAACAGCGCGGTCTGCACCGTGATGTGGTGCACGACGTAGTAGATCGCCGCGGCCCAGCCGAGCTGGGTGCCCAGCCCGATGCCCAGCACCATGAACCCGATGTGGCTGACCAGCGTGAACGAGAGCAGTCGCTTGATGTCGTCCTGCGCGACGGCACCCAGGATGCCGACGAGCATCGTCGCGAACGCCACCACGAGCAGCACGGTGTCCAGCTCACCCTGCGGGAACAGCAGGGTGCGGGTGCGGATCATCGCGTAGACGCCGACCTTGGTGAGCAGCCCGGCGAACACCGCGGTGACGGGGGCGGGCGCCGTCGGGTAGGAGTCGGGCAGCCAGAAGGACAGCGGGAACACGGCGGCCTTGATCCCGAACGCGAGCATGAGCAGCATCGCGATGACCAGCCGCACCCCGGGGTCGATCTCGGCCAGCCGGGTCGACAGCTGCGCAAGGTTGAGGGTCCCGGTGGCGGCGTAGGTGACCGCGATCCCGATGAGGAACAGCAGCGAGGACGTGATCGCGACGACGACGTACACCGACCCGGCCCGGATCCGCTCGGCCGTGCCACCCAGGGTGAGCAGCACGTAGGACGCCGCGAGCAGGATCTCGAACCCGACGTAGATGTTGAACAGGTCCCCGGAGATGAACGCGTCGGCCACCCCGGCGGTGAGGATGAGGTAGGTCGGGTGGTAGATCGAGACCGGGGCGTGCTCCTGGTCGTCGCCCTGCGCCTGGGAGTACAGCAGCACGCACAGCGTGACCGCCGAGGACACCGTGAGCATGAGCGCGGACAGTCGGTCGACGACGAGCACGATGCCCACCGGTGCGGCCCAGTCCCCCACGTCGACGACGAGCGGCCCGGACCGGGCGAGCACGAGCAGCGCGACCGACACCGCCAGCACGAGCGCGAGCACGGTGACGCTCACCGTCTTCTGCAGCTTGGGGCGGCCGTAGAGCGCGAGCGCGAGCCCCGCCCCGAACAGCGGCAGGATCACGGGCAGCGGGACCAGCCAGGTCATCGCGGCCCCTCCCCGTGCACCGGGGCCGGGCGGCCCTCGTCGGTCTCGTCGTGGGTCTCGCGGGCCTCGTCGTCCAGGTCCACGCCGTCGTCGGAGTCGACGTCCGACCCGGCGACCGACGGTGCGTCCCGGGCGGCGAGGCGGGCGATGCGGCGGTCCTCGACGTCGTCCTGCACCTCGTCGTGCCGGTGCAGCTGCCACGAGCGGTAGGACAGCGCGAGCACGAACGCGGTGAGCCCCAACGTGATGACGATCGCGGTGAGCACCATCGCCTGGGCCAGCGGGTCGCTCATCGGCTGGTCGGAGGTGCCCACGATGGGCGCGCTGCCGGCCGCACCCCCCGCGACCAGGAGCAGCAGGTTGACGGCGTTGCCGAGCAGCACGATGCCGAGCACGATCCGCGACAGCGACCGTTCGAGCAGCAGGTAGACCCCCGCGGCGACGAGCACGGCGATGACGACGACGAGCGTGAGGTTGGGTGCGGTGTCAGTCATCGGACCGCCCCGAGGTGACCTTCTCGAACGGCGGGTCGACGCCGACCTCGGCCCGCCGGTCCAGCTCGGCGCCCAGGGTGCGCAGGATGTCGAGCACGAGCCCGACCACGACGAGGTACACCCCGACGTCGAAGAACAGGCTCGTGACCAGGTGCACCTCGCCGAGCACCGGGGCGTGCCAGGTGAGCACCCAGGAGGTGAGCACCGGCCGTCCGGCGAGCATCCCGGCGATCCCGGTGCCGGCCGCGAGGAACAGCCCGGCCCCCAGCAGCGCACCGGGCTGCACCGGGGCGGCCTCGCCCAGCTCGTACCGACCGCCGGCCAGGTAGCGCACGGTGAGCGCGATCCCGGTGACGAGCCCGGCCGCGAACCCGCCGCCGGGGGCGTTGTGCCCGGAGAACAGGAGGTAGACCGAGTAGACGATCATCGTGCGGAACACCAGGCGCACGACGACCTCGAAGATGACCGACCGCCGGTAGGGCGCCAGCGTGCGCCCGGCCCGCAGCCACAGCCGGTCGCGCGCCGTCGTGGCCCGCACCTGCGCGGTCGTCGTGTCGGACGGCCGGCGCAGCGAGGCGGTGGGGTCGTCGTCGCCGCCCCACACGGCCCGGCCCTCGGGTGCCTCGCGCTCGCGGAAGATCGCCCCGGTGCGACGGTGCACGAAGACGAGCGAGGCGATTCCGGTCGCCGCGACGAGCAGCACCGAGATCTCGCCGACGGTGTCCCAGGCGCGGATGTCGACGAGGGTCACGTTGACCACGTTGGTGCCGCCGCCCCACGTGACGGCCTCGTGGGCGAACCCGCTCGCGATGGGCACGGCCACCCGCGCGGCGGGCGCGACCAGCGCCACCCCGGCGACGACGAGCCCGGCCGCGACCCCTAGTGCCAGCCGCAGCCAGCGGGACGCGACGAGCGGCCGCACCGAGAAGTACGGCGGCAGCCGCCGCATCACCAGCACGAACACGACGAGCGTCACCGTCTCGACGAGCACCTGGGTGAGCGCGAGGTCGGGGGCGCCGCCGAGCAGGAACAGCCCGGCGATCGCGTACCCGCCGACGCCGAGCAGGATGGCCGCCTTGAGCCGGCGCCGGGCCCGGGCCACCAGCACGGCGCTGGCGGCGACGATGACCGCGAACGCCACCTGACCGGGCTCGTCGAAGGCCCGGACCCGGGTCGGCAGGCTGGTCGAGGTGAGCAGCGGGATGCCCACGGCCACGACGAAGGTGACGAGGATGATCGCCAGGTAGTTCGGCAACGAGCCGCGTTGCACGAGCGCGGTGACGTCGGCGGCGAGGTCGTCGAGCCGGCGCATCCCGCGGCGGTAGACGTGGTCGGCCGAGACCGGGTGCGGTGCGGCCGCCTGCCACCGCTCGACCGTGGCCCGCGCCGCGAACAGCCCGAACCCGCAGACCAGCACGACGAGCGTGAGCAGCCCGGTGGGGGTGACCCCGGGGAGCAGCACGAGGTGACTGAGCGCACCCGTGGGGTAGGTCTGCGCGTAGGGGCCGAGCAGGTCCTCCCCGAGCGTGGGCAGCAGCGCGACGCCCAGGCCCAGCAGCGCCAGCACCCCGGCCGGGGCGACGAGCCACAGCGACGGGTGCGTGATCGCGGCGGGCCGCTCGTCCGGGTCGGCGTCGGCGAGCGGGGTGCTGGTGGCGGCGCCGTCGGGGTGCACCGTCTCGGCGGGTGCGAGCACCGCGGGTTTGGTGGCGAACGCGCCCCACCAGAACCGCGCGCCGTAGGCGACGGTGAGCACCGAGCCCACCGCGACGACGACGAGCAGCGCCGTGTCGCGCAGCGTGCCGCCGTGCGCGAGGGCCTCGAGCCCGGCCTCCTTGGCGACGAACCCGGCGAACGGCGGCAGCCCGATCATCGAGGCCACGGCCAGCGCACCGACGGCCGCGGTGACGGGCAGCTCGCGCCCCACCCCGGACAGCCGGCGCAGGTCGCGCGTGCCGGTCGCGGCGTCGACCACCCCGACCACGAGGAACAGCGCGGCCTTGAACATGGCGTGCGCCCCGAGCATCGCCAGCCCGGCCAGCGCCGCGGCCCGGGTGCCGAGCCCGACGAGCAGGATGATGAGCCCGAGCTGGCTCACGGTGCCGAAGGCGAGCACGAGCTTGAGGTCGTGCTGGCGCAGCGCCCGGTACCCGCCGAGCAGCAGCGTGCCGCCACCGGCAGCGAGCACCATCGCCTGCCAGACGGGCAGCGGCGAGAACGCCGGGGCGAACCGGGCCACGAGGTACACACCGGCCTTCACCATGGCGGCGGCGTGCAGGTACGCCGAGACCGGTGTCGGCGCGGCCATCGCCGCCGGCAGCCAGAAGTGGAACGGGATCATGGCCGACTTGGTGAGCGCCCCGAGCAGCACGAGCGCGACGGCGGTGACCACGACGGGCCCGGCGGCCGGCGGGTGCGCGATGAGCTCGGACACCCGCCAGGTGCCGGCCTCGTGCCCGAGCAGCAGCAGCCCGACGAGCATCGCGAGCCCGCCCGCGGTGGTGACGACGATCGCCTGCATGGCCGCGCGCCGGGACGACTTGCGCTCCGAGTAGTGCCCGATGAGCAGGTACGACGTCACCGTCGTGAGCTCCCAGAACACGAACAGCAGGACGAGGTCGTCGGCCGTGACCAGGCCGAGCATGGCCCCGGCGAAGCCGACGAACACCCCGCCGAACCGGCCCAGCCCCGCGGCCCCGGCCGAGAAGTAGGCGGCGCAGTAGAGCAGCACGAGCGTGCCGACGCCGGCGACGACGAGCGTCATGAACCACGAGAGCGTGTCGAGCCGGAACGTGAGCTCGAGCCCGAGCGAGGGAACCCACTGCACGCGTTCGACGGGCGTCTGCCCGTGCTGCACCCGGCTGGTCCAGGTCAGCGCCCAGACCGCGGCGCTCGCCGGCACGGCGGCCAGCACGAGGAACCCGCGCCGGCCGAGCCGCCCGATGAGCCCGGGCGCGACGAGTGCCGCGACCAGGTGCAGGGTCAGCAGCACGAGCACTGGTCCGGCTCCGTCCTGTCGAGGGGCGGGTGGTCGGGCATGGCCAGGACGGCCGGCACGAGGGCCGGGAACGTCAAGGGATCATCGACAGGTTACCAAGAAAGCCCAGTCCGCGACCTGGGGTCGGGCACCGGTCCCGCACGTCGGGCGCGGTGACGGCCCGTCGCGCCACCCGGGCTCCGAGGCCCTCAGACGCGTCGGGCCAGCAGCACCGCGTCGTGGATGGTGACCTCGTGACCCTCGCGGTGCGTGCCGGTCCGGGGCGCGGCGAGCGCCTGCTCGACGACCCAGCCCGCACCGAGGTCGGCCGCGACCTCCTCGGCGGTGAAGAAAAGGTCCGGGTCGGGCGGGCGCTGCACCCCGACCTCGAGGTCGCTCGGGTGGTGCCCGACGACGAGCAGCCGCCCGCCGGGGGCCACGGCGGCGGCGAGCGCGGCGTAGACCCGGCGCCGCGGCTCGCTCGGCAGGTGCAGGTAGTGCGAGGTCACCAGGTCGAACCCGGGCCCCTCGCTCGTCCAGTCGAGCAGGTCGGTGTGCACCCAGCTGATCGCGTCGGCCACCCCGCGCTCGGCCGCGGCGGCGGCGGCCCGGGCCAGGCCGACGGCCGAGAAGTCGAGCGCGGTGACCTGCCAGCCGTGCTGGGCCAACCAGATCGCGTCCGCACCCTCACCGGCGGCCGCCTCGAGCGCGCGGCCCGGGGTCAGGCCCGTGACCTGCGCGACGAGGGTGGCGTTCGGCCGCCCGCTCCACACCGGTTCACGTGCGCCGTACCGCTCGTCCCACTGCGTCTGGTCCACGGGAGGAGCATGGCAGAGGCCCGGACGGCGCGGGAACGACGACGGCGCAGGTGCGAGGGCGCCGCGCGTCAGACCCCGACCGCCTCCAGCGCACGTCGCGGACTGGGGTTCGCC
Organism: Cellulomonas citrea; assembly: GCF_009829685.1. Taxonomy (GTDB): domain Bacteria; phylum Actinomycetota; class Actinomycetes; order Actinomycetales; family Cellulomonadaceae; genus Cellulomonas; species Cellulomonas citrea. The sequence continues at coordinate 1,401 of NZ_VWSD01000075.1, read as the reverse complement.
GCCCGCACCGGGTGCCCCACCCGGAACGAGACGAGCGCCTGCCCGGCCGGCAGGCCGAGCACCTGCGACCACCGGTCGGCGAACCGGTCGCTCGCGCCCAGCGCCCGGTCCCGGTCGATGCGCTCGCCGATCTGGTTCATGTGCTGCAGCCCGAGCCCGGCCGCCTCGGCCGCCAGGTGCACGCGCTGCAGCAGCCGTCCACCGGCGAGCCGGTCACGCGCCGCACGCACGTCGGGCACCGCGACGACGCCGTAGGCCGCGGCGGTGGCGGTGTGCACCTCGCGGGTGCTCTTCACCCAGAACGCGTCACCGGCCGCACGTGACTGCGCGGGCAGGATCTTGGCCGCCGCCAGCATGAACGGGCTCAGGCCCTGGCAGTCGAGGGTGAGCCCGTCGCGGTACCGCTCGACCTGCGCCCGGTCGTCCCGGAACCAGGAGAACGCCTCGACCGACATGGGCTCGTCGGCCACGATCGCCTCGGTCGCCTCGACGTAGAGCGCGCCGAGCGTGGCGCGGGCGGCCGGGTCGGTGACCCACACGACCGAGGCACCCAGGTCCTCCCCACCCGCGAGCGCGGCCAGGGTCGCGGCGTCCACCGGGTCGGCGCGGTACGGCCCGCGGTTGGAGTGCCGCGTCGCGATCGCGTCCGCGAGGCGCTGTGCGTCCTCGTCGGGCGCCGGTCCCGGGGTGAGCGCGATGCGTGCGACGTGGGTCGGGTCGGCGGGGTCGGGCCAGGCCTGCACCTGGGCGTCCAGCCCCCGGGCACGGGCGGCCTGGACGACGTTCTGCACCGCGCAGCCGTAGCCGACGACGCGTTCGCGCCCGTCCGGGTCGCCCAGCGGCATCGCCCGGGTGGGGTCGTCGTGCAGGTCGACGACGCCGTCGCCGACCGCCCAGCTCCACGGCTGCGGGTTGTGCGGGTTGGCGGCGAGCACACCGGCGGCGGCCAGCGCGGCCGTGCCCGGCACGTCCTGCCAGCCGCGCCACAGCGCCCACGGGTCGCCCTCGCCCACGTCCCACACGCCGTTGCGCACCGACCGCACGCCCACCACCCCCGTCCCGGCGAGCAGCACCGCGCCACCGCCGATCCCGATCGCCTTGAGCACCGTGCGTCGCGTCGGACGCGGGTCCGCCGGCTCGGTCTCCTGCTGCTCGTTCATCACTCCTCCTCCTGCGACCCGGCACCGGGCCCGTCCGCCCCGAGCACCGCCCAGCCGCGTGCGGTGAGCAGCGGGCCGACGACGACGCGGGTCGCCGTGGTCGGGTCGAGCACCCTTGACTCAAGTTTCCTTGGGAGTGCTGGAATGGGGAAGAGCGATCTACTGGAGCAACAGGAACCGCTGTCGTACATGCGGCGTGACCGGTCTTGGTTGAGTTGGTTGAACGGCCTTCGGCGTCGCC
>NZ_VWSD01000074.1 GCF_009829685.1 Cellulomonas citrea | reverse complement strand
CCGGGTCGGCGCCAGCGGGGTCTCGCCGTCGACCAGGCGGACGCCATCGATCTCGCGCAGCTTCCCCAGGTCGACCCCCGGGTCCTGGGCCCGCAGCACGATCGCCTCGACGAAGGCCTTGGGACCGGCGGCGACCGCCTTGGCCGCGTACGTGTCGGCGTCCAGCCCGAGGACGGCGGCCAGCGCGCGGGCGGCACCGTCGACGGCGCCCGCGTCGATCTTCGTCTTGTCGATCCCGACGTGCAGCACCGGTCTGGGCTCGACCAGCACGGCGTCGTCGGCACCGAGCACCCGGCCGCGGGTCGCACCGAGCCGGGTGGCGCCGAGCGTCTCCCCGGCGGCCAGGCCGGGGGCGAGCAGCGCGGGCGACCACGCGACCCGCCACGCGCCGTCCACCAGGGTGAGCGTCGCAGTGGTCGAGTACGACCAGTCGATCGCGGGTGTGCCGAGCGCCCAGCTCCAGTGCAGCTCGGCCGTCGCGGTCGTGTCGTGCCGGTCCACCGCACCGACCTCGACCTTCGGCGCCGGGGTGTCGCCCAGGCCGGTGAGCGCTGCGGTCCGCTGCGCCGTCAGCTCATCGGCCGGCGCGGTCCCGTCCACCCAGGCGACGGTGCCCAGCTGCCCGGACGACAGCGCGCTCGCGAGCGTCGCCGCGGCATCCTTCGGATCCGCCTCGTGCGTGCAGGCGCCCAGCGCGAGCAGCACCCCGACCGCCGCCATGACCGCCACCGCACGCGGTGCGCGGCGTCCCCCCAGACCTCGCACGTGGAAGCGCCCCCTCCCCCTGGTGCCGCTGCGCTCGCTCGGCCACCCGACCGTACCGGTCCGGGCCCCGGCGCGGGATCCACCCGGTGGCCGGACCGGCCGGCGGACCCGGCGCGCCTGCGGATGCCGTGCGGCGTGACCTGGGGCATCGTGGACTCAGGACGTCGTTCGACGTCACCGGACCCAGGTGGAGAGGCAGTGCCGTGGACACGTTGTGGCAGTCGTTCTGGCTGGTCGTCGAGATCTTCTTCTTCGTCGCCTACCTCGTCGTGCTCTTCCAGATCGTCGCCGACCTGTTCCGGGACCGGGAGCAGGGCGGGTTCGCGAAGGCCGTCTGGGTCTTCTTCCTCATCGCGTTCCCGCTGCTCACGGCGCTCGTCTACCTCATCGCCCGCGGCAAGGGGATGGGCGACCGGCAGGTCGCGGCGATGCACGCCGCCCAGCAGCACACCGACGACTACATCCGCGAGGTGGCGGGCACCTCGCCGGCGCACCAGATCGAGCTGGCCAAGAAGCTGCTCGACGACGGCGCCATCACGCCCGAGGAGTACGCCTCCCTCAAGGCCGACGCCCTGACCGGCAAGGCCTGACGTCGACCCGGTGCAGCGGCGGCCCCCCACGCCCGCCGCTGCACCGGGGCAGGGCGGGCGCCGCAGCGCGGCAGGTCAGTGGGTGAGCACGGTCTCGACGTTCGGCTGGCGCAGCGTGAGCGGCCACAGCGGCACCGTCGTCCAGGACAGCTCGGCCGTCCGGGCGGCCAGGTCGGCGTGCACCTGCACGGTGTGCGGGGAGTGCAGCAGCACGACGGCGGCGTCGAGCACCCCGGGAGCCGTCCAGCCGCCGGTCCCGGCGATCTCGACCGTGGTGCCGTCCGGCAGCACGGTGCTGCTGCGCACCCAGGACCCGTCACCGAGCGTGACGAGCACGGCCCCGTCGAGCTGCTCGGCGACGAGCGTCCCGTCGCGCACCACGAGCGTGCCGTGCGGGGCGAGCGACGCGGCCGACCCGGTGGCTGTCAGCGCATGCCGACCCGGGGTCGCCGGGGCAGACGAGGCGATGACAGGCAGCGTGCGCGCGGCGAGGAAGTCGGTGAGGTCCTCACCGTCCGGCAGCGGTCCGTCGTGCAGACCGGGCAGCAGGTGCTCCCACACGGCGTCGAGCTCGGGCTGCATCGCATCGGTCTGGGCGGTCGCGGCCAGCACGAGGTCCTGCTCGGGCAGCACGAGGCAGAGCTGGCCGAACGCCCCGTCGCCGCGCCAGCCGTGCCGGCTGCGCCACATCTGGTAGCCGTAGCCCTGCGCCCAGTCGTTCTCGTCGTCGGTCGCCGGGTCGGTGGCGTTGGCCACGTGCACGCTCATCGCCGCGTCCACCCAGGCGGCCGGCAGCACCCGCCGGCCCGCCAGCTCACCGCGGCCCAGCAGCATGAGGCCCAGCGCGGCCACCGCGTCGACGTCGACGTGCAGACCCGAGAAGCCCTGGTCGTAGCCGCCGCGGGTGAGCCACTCGACGGGCCCGACGCCCAGCGGGTCGAGCAGCCGAGGCCGCAGGTAGGTGTGCAACGGCTGCCCGGTCACCTGCTGCACCACCGCCGACAGCACGAACGTGGCCCCGCTGTTGTAGGTGAACAGCGTGCCGGGGTCCGCCTCGGGCTCCAGGTGCAGGAACGAGCCGACGACGTCGGAGTCGTCGAGCCGGGACAGCGTGTCCTCCTGGTGCCCGGTGGCCATCGACAGCAGGTGCTCGACGGTGAGCGTCCGCGCGCGCGGGCCGACCTCGCCGACCTCCGGGAACAGGTCGACGAGCAGGTCGCCCACCCGCAGCAGGCCCTCGTCGACCGCCAGACCCACCGCGCAGGCCGTGAAGGTCTTGGACAGCGAGTACTTCTGCACCCGGTCGCCGTCGGCGTAGGGCGACCACACGGCGCGGGCCACGACGTGCCCGTGCCGGGCGATCACCAACCCGCTGGGCCGCACCCCGGCGGCCTCCCAGGCCTGCACGAGTGCGCGGATCGCAGCGGGGTCCACGCCCTGCTGCTCAGGCCGGGAGCTGGCGACGGTGCTCATGGGTGACGACGCTAGCGCCGTCGTCGCATCCGGGCGCGCCACCTGCACGGCTACCCCGGGGCCGGCACCGTGCCACCGGAGGTGGCTGCGTTGGCATCCGCCCTCGCACCAGGCAGGCTGGTGGGGTGACGACGCTCCTCGACCTGGCCGACGCGAAGTACGTGCTGCTCACCACCTTCCGCCGGACGGGTGAACCGGTGCAGACCCCGGTGTGGGCCGTGCGGGACGGCGACGGCCTGGCCGTCACGACGCTCGACGGCACCGGCAAGGTGAAGCGGCTGCGGCACACGCCGCGCGCGACGGTGCAGGTCTGCGACATGCGCGGCCGGGTCGCCCCGGACGCCCCGGTGGTGCCCGCCCTCGCGACCATCGACGCGGGGCCGACGGCGTGGTCCAGCACCGCCCCGGCGCTCGTCGCCAAGTACGGGCTGACCGCGCGGTTCACGGCGCTCGGCGACCGGTTGCGCCGCGGCAAGGGTGAGCGTGTCGTGCTGCGGCTGCGCCCGGCCTGACCCGTCACACCGGTCCCGGGTGGCCGGCGGGTGTCGTGGGCACGTCCGCGAGCCGACGGTTCGGCGGTACCGCTCATCGGTGGTGCCTGATCGACCGACGGCGAGGACGTGCCCACCCAGGACCTCGTCCCGCTCGTGCCCGCGACCGCCGAACCGGTCTCCGTCGAGGTCGGCACCCTCGCCCGGCCGGCCCTCACCGTCGCGGCGACGCTCCCGATGGCCGAGGTCGAGGTCGCGCTGCGCGACCCGGCGCTCGGCGCGCTCGTGGTGCTCGACCCGCGGTCGCCGGCCGCCGTCGGGCTGCTGAGCCGGCGGCGGTTCGGCGAGGTGATGACCGGCCGGCTCGGGTACGGCAGGGCGGTGCTCACCCGTCGCCCGGTGCGTGAGGCCGCCGACTGGCACCCGCTCGTCGTCGGCCCGGAGTCGACGGTGGTGCACGTCGCCGGCCTTGCCATGGCGCGTCCGCAGGCGCTCCTCGGCGAGGACGTCGTCGTGGCCGGCGACGCGTGGGGGCTGGTGAGCACCGCCGTCCTCGTCGCCTCTGTGGTGGACGCCCTTGTCGACGCCTCCTCGCACGACCCGGTGACGTCGGTGCTGTCCCGCGCACGCCTGCTGCGGACGCTGCGCGAGTGGTGCGCAGCCGTCACCGGCACGCCGAACCGGGTGGTGGCGGTCCTCACCCGGGTCGAGGAGCTCGACGCCGTCAACGCGGCGGGCGGTCACGCGGCCGGGGACGCGGTGCTGCGGCACATCGCCACCGGGCTCGTGCGGCTCGCCCCGACCGGGTGCCAGGTCGGCCGGATCGGCAGCGGTGAGCTGCTCACCGTCGGCGTGCTGCCCGACCTGCCCGACGAGCGCGTCGGTGCGGTGGTCGAGTCGCTGCGGCAGCGGATGGCCCAGGCCGCGCAGGCGCCGCGCACACTCACCGGGCGGCTCTCGCGCATCCCCTGGCCGCGCACGCTCACCGTCGCCACCACGTCCCTGCCGGGCTGGGCCGAACCGGACCTCGTCGTGCACGACGCGCGCCTCGCGCTCGGCGCCGCTCGGCTGGGGGCGCGCCCTCCCCTGCGCCGGGACGCGGACGGCCGGCCCTGAGCGGGCGCGGCTACCGCTGCCCGAGGACAGCTGTCCCGTCGACCTCGTCGTCGTGGTGCACGTGCGCGGTCAGACCAGCCTGCTCGACGAGGGTCGCGGTGGCCGACGCCTGGCGCCGGGAGGTCTCCACCAGGAACCAGCCACCGGGCGCCAACCAGCGCGCGGCCGCCTGGGCCGCACGTCGTTGCAGGTCGGTGCCGTCCGGGCCGCCGTCGAGCGCGGCGCGGCGCTCGTGGTCGCGGGCCTCGGGCGGCATGGTCGCGATCGCGTCGGTCGGCACGTAGGGCGCGTTGGCCACGACGACGGCCACCCGGCCGCGCAGCCGCGACGGCAGCGGGGCGTCGAGATCACCGGCGTAGGCCGTACCGGCGGGGCCCAGGTTGTGCGCGGCGCAGGCCACGGCCTCCGGGTCGATGTCGACGGCGTGCACCTCGATGCCCGGCACCGCGTCGGCGAGCGCCACCCCGATCGCCCCGGTGCCGCAGCACAGGTCCACGAGCACGTCACCGGGCGCCAGCAGCGGCGTGGCCTGGCGGACCAGCGCGAGCGTGCGGGTGCGTGGCACGAAGACCCCCGGCGCCACGACGAGCCGACGCCCGGCGAACAGCGCCCAGCCGACCACCTGCTCGAGCGGTTCGCCCGCGACCCGGCGCGCCGTCCACGCTTCGAGCGCCTCGGCGTCCGGCGCCTCGGCGCGCAGCAGCGCCGCCTCGTCCTCGGCGAACACGCACCCGGCGGCGCGCAGCCGGGTGACGAGCGGGTCCACCAGCGGGTCCTGCGCAGCGGTCATCGGCCCATCGTGCCCGACGGGCCGGCAACGGCCTCGGGCCGCGCCACCGAGAAGGTCAGACCATCCAGCGGAACATGAACCGGATCGGTTCGGTGAGGGCCCGCCACACGCTGGCGGCGCGTGAACGCCCGCTGTTGCCGTAGCTCACGTAGACGACCGGGAGTGACATCAGCCCACCCAGCACCACACCCCCGAGAGCGACAACCGCCAGCCACAGCGGGAAGTCCCAGACGAGCGCGGCGATCGAGAGCAGGCCCGAGACGACGCCCAGGATCACGGCCGTCGCCTGCCACCAGATCGGCAACGAGCGTCGGCGCACCTCGGCGCCGTCCGAGTCCTGCACCAGCCCCCCGCAGCGCTCGTCCTGCTCCGACGCGGGCAGCGTACCGACGCGCCGCCGTCAGGCCTGGGGCTCGACGGCGGGCGCCGGGACGGGGAGCACCACCCGGACGCGCCCGGCCGGGTGGTCGAAGCGCCGGGCCAGCACGAGCGCGGGCACGAGCAGCACGGCCGGCAGGATGAACGCCGGGCCGAGCCCCGGACCCGAGGACAGCAGCCCGAGGGTCACGGCGCCGAGCACCGCACCGGCGTAGTTGAAGAGGTTGATCCGCGAGATCACCTCGTCCACCCGGGCCGGTGCCAGCTCGCCGGCGGCCGAGAAGGTGAGCGGCACCAGCGTGCCGACCCCCACCCCGACGAGGGCGAAGCCCGCGACGGCACCCGTGGCGTTGTGCGTGAGGGCCACGAGCACGAGGCCGCCGATGCCGATCGCGACGCTCACCGCCACCATGGGTGCGCGGCCGGTGCGTGCCACCAGCCGGTCACCGCCGAGCCGGGTGGCCAGGATCGCCACCTGGTAGGCCGCGTACCCGAGCGGGGCGAGCACCGCGCCGGCGGCCAGCGTGTCGTGCAGGTAGACGGTGCTCCACGTGGAGACCGCCGAGTCGGCGACGAACGCGACCGCGACCATCATCCCGAACAGCCAGATGCCGCGGGTGGGCAGCGGCGCCTTGGCCGGTGCCGGGTGCCCGGCGCCGAACGTCACCGCCCCGGAGGTCACCAGCCAGCCGCGGGACAGCGCGACCGCCCCCGCGATGGCCACTGCGGCGACCAGCAGACCGGTGACCGCACCGGTCTGCGAGCCCAGGTGCGCGAGCTGGGACATGCTGAGCGCCCCGGCGATGGCCGCACCGGTGTAGGCGGCGAAGAACGTCGACATCACCGACCGCCCCGCCTTGTGCTGCACGAGCACGCCCTGGATGTTGCTCGACGCGTCGACCATGCCCAGGCCCAGCCCGTAGATGCCGAACGCCGCGACGAACAGCACCATCGACGGGCTGAGCGCGAGCAGCGGCAGCGCGATCACCTGGACGCTCAGCCCGAGCAGCAGCGCCACCCGGCTGGACCGGCGGGTCGAGACCCACTCGGCGAGCATCGAGCCGCCCGCCGCCGTGACGCAGCCGAGCAACACGGTGAGGGACACGGTCGCGTCGTCGATGCCGACCTTCGACTTCATCCCCGGCAGCGCCGTGACCGCGCTCGCGTAGCCGAAGCCCTGGGCCGCGTAGGTCGCGGCGACGCCGATCCGCAGCCGCGCGAGGGGCGCCTCGCCCGCCATGTCAGCCCAGCTCCGGGTGCGCGGCCTTGACCACGCCGAACGCCTCGTGCGCGATCTCGACCGTACGCGCGATGTCCTCGTAGGTGAGCGAGGCGTTGATGAAGTGGTTGTGGTGCGAGGTGAGGAAGATCCCGCGCTGCATCATCTGGGCCACCCACTCCTGGTGCAGCAGCAGCGAGCTGTCGTCGGCCAGGCGCAGGTAGAACAGCGCGGGTTCGCCCGAGGCCACGAGGTGCAGGCCGTGGTCCGCGGCGGCCGACACCAGACCCGTCGTGAGCCGGGTGCCGAGGTCGGCGAACAGCGCCGGGCCGTCGATCTTCGCGAGCTTGTCGATCGTCGCGATCCCGGCGGCGAACGGCACGGCGCTCATCCAGTAGGAGCCGGTGTAGGTGAGCGAGGACACCGCGTCCTTGAGCGCCGCCTTGCCGCACAACGCTGAGACGTTGTACCCGTTGGCGATGGCCTTGCAGAAGCAGATGAGGTCGGCCTCGAACCCGTAGTGGTGGTCCGACCCGGCCAGGTCGAGCCGCCAGCCGGCCCGCACGTCGTCGACGATGAGCACGACGCCGTACTGGTCGCACAGCCGCCGGATGCCCTGCCAGTAGCCGGCGGCGGGCAGCTCGTTGTCCACGAAGTTGCCGTGCATGTACGGCTGGGCGATGAACGCCGCGACCTCGCCGCGGTTCTCGCTGAACACCTTCTCCACGGCGGCCACGTCGTTCCACGGCACCACGAGGTTGTTCGCGACGTCCTCCTCGAGCACCCCCGGGTAGTCGAGCTTCTGCGCCCACGGCGCGACCCCGTGGTAGTACCCGGAGACGAAGACGATCTTCTTGCGGTGCGTCGCGGCGCGGGCCGTCATCACCGCGAGCGTCGTGGTGTCCCCGCCGTTCTTGGCGAAGAACGCCCAGTCGGCGCTGGCCACGGTGTCCACGAGCTTCTCGGCGAAGTCGACCATGGTCCGCGAGGGGATGGTGACGACGTCCTCGAGCGAGGCCTGCTTGGCGGCGGCGGCGTCCACGTCCTTGTCGCGGTAGCCCAGCACGTTGGGCCCGTAGCCGCACATGTAGTCGATGAACTCGTTGCCGTCGAGGTCCCAGAACCGGGTGCCCTCGGCCCGGGCCGAGAACAGCGGGAACGACGTGACCGGCACGTAGCAGCCCTCGGACGGGCCCTGGTGGCCGTAGATGCCCGACGGGACGACCGCGAGCGCCCGGTCCATCGCGGCCCGGCTGGCCTCGTAGGTGTAGAGCGCGCCGGTGCCGCCGACGGTGGTCACGGTGGGGGTGGTGGTGGTGGACATGGTCACTCTCCGAGGTACTGGCCGGCGCGGTCGAGGATGCGGCTGACGTTGTCCACCATGGACAGCGTGCCGCGCATGGCGAGGGTGCCCGCGCAGACGCAGGCCATCGCGCTGGCCTGGCCCGAGAGGACCTTCCCGGCCAGGTCGAGCGACTCGAACCGCATCCCGGCCCGCGGGTCGGGCGAGGCCTGCGGCACGAACGTCATGTGGTGGTCGCGCACCCGCAGCGTGAGGGCCAGGTCGTCACCGGCCTCGACCGCCACGTCGCCGTCGGGCATGTGGGCGGCCGAGTAGCGGCCGGACCGGTCCTCGTTGGCGAGCTGGGCGACGGCGGCGCACGCGACGTAGAGCGTGAGGATCGTGCTCGTCGCGACGAACTCGGGATCGGCGCTGTCCTCCTCGCTGGGCCGCAGGTACCGGGTGAGCAGCTCGGTGAGCGGGGCGAACACATGCAGCAGGAAGCCGATGCGGTGGAACCCGCTCACCGGTACCGGCTGCGCCGTCCCGGCGATCACCTTGTTGAAGGCGTCCGGGCCGGCGAACGGCAGCACGATCGTGGCCGCGGCGCGGTCGGGCACGAGCTGCACCTGACCGTCCTTGAAGGCGAGCACGGCGCGCGGCCCGCCGCGCACCGCGAACCCGAGGCTCGTGGCGCGGGGGTCGCGCGCGACGATGTCGCGGGCCTCCGGCACCCGGGCGACGAGCTCGGGGATGGTGCCGAGGATCGCGTTGAGGTTGACGTACGCGGCGGCGCGTGGGTCCAGGTCGGTGAGCATCGGGCGGCTCCGGGGTGGTCGGTCGGGCAGGGGTGGGGCGGGAGGGTGCGGGGACTGCGGAGGTGCGGGACCAGCGAGGGTGCGGGACTAGCGGGGGTCGGCGGCGGCTCGTGCGGGGTGGTCGACAGGTTCGGCGAGCCGGGCCAGCGCCTGGGCGGCGAACCGGCCGTTGCGCCGGGCGGTGCCCTCGTCGCGACCCCCGATCCAGGACCAGGTGAGCCCGTCGAGCAGCATGACGAGCTGTTCGGCGACCTCGGCGACCGGCACCGTCCAGCGCACGTGCGCCTGCGCAGCGGCGTGCACGAGGTTCGCCTCGGCGGCGCTCTGGTAGACGGTGTGCACGTGGTCGAGCAGGTCGTCCATGCCGGTGCGGCGGGCGTGCACCGTGAGCTCGGCGAGGGCGAGCTCACGTTCGGGGTGCTCGACGAGCAGGTCGACGAACCGGTCGACCCCGACGAGCATGAGCTCGGCGATCGGGGTCTGGCCGTCGCCCTCGTCGAGCAGCAGCAGACCGTCCCGCGCGGCGGACAGCTCGGCGCCGGTGACCTCCTCGGCGACGGCCCGCAGCAGGGCGTCCCTCGAGCCGAACGCGTAGTGCAGGCTGGCCAGCGGCATCTGGGCCTCGGCGGCGACGGCCCGGGTGGTGGCCGCCGCGACGCCGTCGCGCACGATGACCCGGATGGTCGCGTCGACCAGCGCCTGGCGGCGTTCGGCGACGGGCATGCGGGTCATTCGGCACCCCGCGTGGAGAGCGCCTTGTCCGCGACGGCCAGCGTGAGGGTGGTCGGTGCGAACCTGGCCGCGGCCGCCTGGGCGGCGTTGCGGGCCCCGACGATCACCGAGGGTCGCTTGGCGCCGCGGCGCAGCTCGCGCATCGCGAGGTCCACCACCTGCTCGGCGGTGACGACCTGCCCGACGGCGAACCCCTCGGAGCCCGCGGCCTGGAAGAACTCGGTGTACGACGGCCCGGGGGCGATGGCCAGCACCCGCAGCCGACTGGTCCGGGTCTCCTGCCACAGGGCCTCGGTGAACGAGCGCAGGTAGGCCTTGGTGGCCGAGTAGACGGCGATGTTGGGCCCCGGCTGGTAGGCCGCCGTGCTCGTCACGTTGACGACGAACCCGGCCGGGGCCGCGAGCAGGTCCGGCAGCAGCAGCCGGGTGAGCAGCGTGGGTGCGGTGACGTTGACGGCGATCTCGGCGGCGATCCGCGCCGGGTCCTCGGCCTCGAACCGGCCGAAGGTGCCGAAGCCGGCGTTGTTGACCAGGGCGTGCACCGTCAGGCCGCGCTCGGCCAGCTCGGCGACGAGCCCCGCCGGGGCGCCGGGTTCGGCCAGGTCGGCCGTGAGCACCTGGGCGGTCACGCCGAACTCGGCGGTGAGCTCGTCGGCGAGCGCCGTGAGCCTGTCCTCGCGGCGGGCGGTGAGCACGAGGTCGGCACCGGTCGCGGCGATGCGCCGGGCGAACAGCGCACCGAAGCCGGCACTGGCTCCGGTGACGAGGGCGAGCGGTCGGGGGTTCACGGGACCTCCGGTCGGTGCGGCGGGTGCGCCGTCCGGTGACCCGGCCGGCGGCCCGTGCGGGCCTGAGCGAACTGGGTCGATCGACCCAGTTCGCTCAGGGTGCCTCGTGATTCCCGATCTGCACAGACCTCGGCGCAAGAGTTCACATGGCCGTGACATGACGGGGTCGGTGCGTAGCGCGCCCGAAACGCCGGCCGTCCGAGGTCACCCCGGCGGCCGCACCGGCGCCCTCGGCCCGCGACCCGCGCAGTGGTCCGACGAGGAGAGCCGTGGCGGTCCCGTGCTGCATCCGACGGCCCTCCCCGTCCGACGCGACCGGTGTCCGGTGTCGGCACCGACCCCTACGCGGTGCCGACCGACGCCCCAGCTCTCCTCGTCGGCAACGACCGGGCACCCCCACCCCGCCGACAGTGACGAGGAGGACGGCAGGTGGGCGGTGATACATCGGCCCGGTCCACAAGTCCTCATCCCTGTCGCCGACACCGCCGATACTGGCGACATGGGGGATCCAGGGGCGCACATCGCACCAGGCTGGTACGAGCAGGCGGGCCGCCCCGGCGTCCTCGTCTACTTCGACGGGCGGGCATGGACGGCACACACCCGTCCCAAGCCGGGACCACCGGCGGCAGCGCCCGCGTACGACCCGGGCGTCGTCGCCGCGCCGGTCGACCCGGTGGCCACGCCACCTGTCGTCGTCGCCCCGACGCAGGCGGCGCCCCCGGCGGCAGCGCCCGCGGTGGTGCCGACCGGCCCGACGTTCTCCTGGCAGCCGCAGCCGCTGCCGCCCGAGCAGCTCGGTCCTCAGGACGGCGGCGCGACGACCGCGGCCCCCGCCGCCGCACCGGCGGCCTGGACCGCTCCGGCGACGCCCGGGCTCCCGACCATGCGCGACCCGCTGTCAGTCGCATCGGCGTACAGCGATCCGTCGTCACGGTTCGGCACGCCGCCGGGGCCCGCCCCGTTCGGGGCCGCGCCGCAGGCATCCCGGTTCGGCACCCCGCCTGGGCCATCGCCTCTCGGCGGCTCACCGCAGACCTCCCCGTTCGGGGCGCCGCCCGGGCAGGGCGGCTCCGCAGGCGGACCTGGCACCGCTCTCCCGCCGGGCGGCGGGCCGTACGCACCGCCGACCGCCGCACCGCCGACCGGTGCTCCGGGTTACGCCACTGCGGTCTACGGCGCGCCGCAGGGCCCGATGGTGCCGGTCGGCGCACCGGTCCCCGGATGGCAGAACCAGCCGCCGCCGAGCGGGCCGCCGCTCTCGCTCTCCCCGGTCTGGTCCGGTCAGCCCGGAGCCGGCTTCCCGGCGTACGCGGCCCCCGGCTGGGCGCCGGCGCCCACGTACGCGCACTGGGGCTGGCGGGTGCTCGCCCATGTCGTGGACACCCTGGTCGTGAACATCCCGACCTCGCTGCTCTCGTTCGCCATCGGGCTCAGCTGGGCCCTGTCCCACCCGGGGGCCCAGCTGAGCGACGAGCAGTCCATGCGGCTGGAGCTGCCGGGGTACGTCCTCAGCCTGCTCATCTGGTTCGTCAACCGGTGCGTGATCGCCGGGCGCACCGGCCGCTCGCTCGGTCGGGTGGTCACCGGGACCCGCCTGGTGCGCGAGTCGACCGGGCGCCCGCTCGGGGTGTGGCTGGCGTTCGTCCGCGAGATCGCGGGCATCCTCAACGTGCTCCCGCTGTTCCTCGGGTTCCTGTGGCCGCTGTGGGACGCCAAGCGGCAGGCCTTCTCGGACAAGGCGGTCGGCTCGCTCGTGCTGCGCTGACCGGCGGGGGTCGGTCAGCCCTGCGGCGTGCGCAGCTCGGCGGCCAGCATCCAGGACAGCTTCTCCAGGTCGGCGATCGCGGCGTGCACGAGGTCGGCGGACGTCGGGTCGTCCTCGTCGACCTCGTCGTGCACCGTGCGCAGCGTCGCCACCGTGGCGTCGATCCGCGTCGTCACCAGGTCGACGGTCTTGGCGGACGACACCTCGCCGTCGGGGTACTGCGGCAGCGTGGTCGAGGCGACGACGGTCGTGCTGCGCCCGTCGGGCAGCGCGTGCAGGGCGCGCAGCCGCTCGGCGAACACGTCGGCGTGCTCGCGAGCCGCCTCGACGATCGCGTCGAGGTGCAGGTGCGTGTCGCGGAAGCTGGGGCCGACGACGTTCCAGTGCGCCTGCTTGCCCTGGTTCGCCAGCTCGACGAGGTCGACGAGGACCGCCTGCAGGTGGTGGGCGAGCCGCTCGCTGGCGACCACCCCGTGCTCCCCGTGCTGGCGGGCGGTGAGGACCTCGCCGCGGACGTCGAGCTGGGGCTTGGTGGTGCTCATGGGTGACTCCCGGAGTTCGTGGTCGGGCCTCGCGGCCCGCGGTCCGTCTCGACGGTAGGTCGCCCCGCGCCGTCCCGCGCGGCGGGAGCGGTGCGGCACCGCGTCCGGCGGGGCACCGGACGGCTCCCCCTAGCCTGGTGCGATGGAGCTGCTCGGACCGGTCGTGCTGGCCGTGCTCGCCGTCGTCGCCGTGACCTCCGTCGCCCCCCGGCTCCGGCTGCCGGGTCCGCTGCTGCTCGTCGTCGTCGGCATCGGGGTGGGGCTGCTGCCGTTCGTGCCCGACGTCGTGGTGCAGCCGGCGATCGTGCTCGAGATCGTGCTGCCGCTGCTGCTGTACTCCTCGGCGATCACCCTGCCCACCATGGACTTCCGGCGCGACCTGCGGTTCATCTCGGGGCTGTCGGTGCTGCTCGTGCTGGTCTCGGCGCTGCTCGTCGGGCTGCTGCTCACCGCGCTGGTGCCGGGGGTGGGGCTCGCGACCGGGATCGCGATCGGCGCGGTGGTCAGCCCCACCGACGCCGTCGCCACGTCCATCGGCCGGCGCGCCGGGCTGTCCCCCCGGGTCGCCACGGTGCTCGAGGGCGAGGCGATGCTCAACGACGCCTCGGCCCTCGTGCTGCTGCGCTCGGCCATCGCCGCCACCGCCGCCGCGGTCTCGCTCGGCGGGGTCGCGGCACGCTTCGTGTGGGCCGTCGTGGCGGCCGTCGTCATCGGCTGGGTCGTGGGGCGGCTCAACCTGCTCGTGCGCCGACACCTGGCGCAGCCGGCCGCGAGCGTCGCGGTCTCCGTGGTCGCACCCTTCGTGGCGTTCCTGCCCACCGAGCACCTCGGCGCCTCGGGGCTGGTCGCCGCGGTGACGGCGGGCCTGGTCACCGGCTACGGCTCGGCCCGGGACCTGTCGGCGGCGGACCGGCTCTCCGAGGCCGCCGTGTGGCGCACGGTCGAGCTGGTGCTCGAGGGCGGGGTGTTCCTGCTCATGGGGCTGGAGGCCTCGGCGCTGCTCGCCGACGTGCAGCTCAGCCACGGCTCCCCGCTCGTGGCGCTCGGGCTCGGCGTGCTGGTCGCGACCCTCGTCGTGCTGGTGCGGGCGGGGTTCGTCGCACCCTCGCTGTGGTTGCTCGGGCACCGGCGCACCCGCAAGGAGCGCGAGCGACAGGTCCGGATCGAACGGTTCCGGCAGCGGCTCGACGGCGTACCAGAAGCTGCTCTGCGACTCGACGATCTGCGAGGTCGACATCGACCCGGCCAGCACGAAGACGCTCACCAGCGACAGCCCCATGGCCAGCTCGTAGCTGATGACCTGGGCGGTCGA
>NZ_VWSD01000073.1 GCF_009829685.1 Cellulomonas citrea | reverse complement strand
CCAGGTCGAGCATCCGGCGGGTGCGGGCCACCGCGGCGGGCAGGTCGCGCGTGTCCTGCAGCCGCAGCCGCACCGTGAACGCGCCGTCGTGCGGCGGGCGGACGGCGACGATCCCCCAGCCGTGCGGCAGCCGGACGGTCGAGCGGTAGGCGCCGTCGCGCCACTCCTCGACCCCGGGGACCGCGGTGGCGACCAGGTGCCCCAGCAGGTTCGAGACCTCCAAGGGCTGCCGGTAGGTCAGCCGCAGCTCGATCACCCCGGGCGGTCCGGGTGCCCGCCGCGCCGCCGCGCGCAGCTCGCTCGGCGTGCTCGCGTAGACCGTGCGCAGGGCATCGTTGAAGGCGCGGATCGAGCCGTAGCCCGCGGCGAAGGCGATCTGCGCCATCGGCAGGTCGGTGGACTCGACGAGCGTGCGGGCGTTCTGGGCGCGGCGGGCCAGCGCGAGCGCGAGCGGTCCGGCGCCCAGCTCGGCCTGCACGAGCCGTTCGAGCTGGCGTTGCGAGTAGCCGACCGCGCCGGCCAGCCCGGGCACGCCGTCCCGGTCGACGAGCCCGTCGGCGATGAGCCGCATGGCCCGGGCCACGGTGTCGCGGCGCACGTCCCACTCGGGGGATCCGGGGCTCGCGTCGGGCCGGCACCGTTTGCAGGCCCGGTATCCGGCGGCCTGCGCAGCGGCGGCCGTCGGGTAGAACCGCATGTGGGCGTCGGCAGGGGTGCGTGCGGGGCAGGACGGGCGGCAGTAGATGCCGGTCGAGGTCACCGCATGGATGAACCGGCCGTCGAAGCGCGCGTCGCGGCTGCGCACCGCGGCCCGGCAGGCTGTCTCGTCCACGGGTCGATCCTCACCCGTGCGAGGCGCTGGGGCTAGCGAGAATCCGACACGACAGCAGGGGTGCGTCCGCCCGTGCCGGACGCCCCGGGGGCCTCGGACGCCCCGGAGGGTTCGGGCTCCGCGGGTCGTGCGGTCCGCGACCGCCGCAGGGCCGCCCGGATCATCGCGCGCTCGATCGAGGGGTGCAGCAGCCGCACCGGGGCGAAGTAGACCCGGCCCCGCCACCCGTGCAGCCGCACCACCGTGGTGACCCGCAGCAGCCGGGAGGTCGGGTCCACCCCGACGGCGCAGCGGAAGTCCAGGTGCGCCTCGTGGGCCACCATGAGCGCCTCCTGCCCGACCACCTCGCGCACGGCGAACGTGTCCGGCGGGCTCGGCCGCAGCCCCAGCAGCGGGACGACCGCCTGCCGCAGCCGCATGAGCGCCTCGACGGCGGCGGGCTGCGGGCCGCCGAAGATGGCGCGCGCCCACCACGCCGGGTCGTTCGACGCCCCGGGCGGCAGCGGGACGGCCATCACCTCGACGAAGTCGGGGCGGGGCATCTCCAGCAGCGCGAGCGAGCTGAAGGTCGGGGTGATCGGGGCGCTCATCAGGTCCTCTCGACGTCGAGACGTCCAGGGTCCCGCGCCGGCGATGAGAACCCGCTGAGAGCCCGCCGCGAGCCCGCCGCGAGCCCGCCGCGTTTAGGCCCCGAGCGTGGTCCCCGCCGCGACGGTGCGCGGGCCGCCCTCGTCGGGCAGGGTCACGTCACCCGTGACGACGACACCGGACCCGAAGGTCCAGTCGCCGGCCACCGTGAGCGAACCGGCACCGCGCAACGACGGCGCCCCCGCCGGGAACCGCGCGTCGAACCTGCTCACGGTCTTGTAGTGCGCCGGTGCCAGGTCGACGAGCGGCGCCTGCTCGCCCACGAGCCGCAACGTGCCGTCGTCGGCCAGGTCGTAGGCGTCCGAGCGCAGCAGCAGCAGGTCGTTCGTGGTCTTCACCGGCAGGAACCGGCCACGCTCGACGACGATCGCGGTCGCCCCTTCGAACACCTCGATCGCGGCACCCATGGCCGTCTCGACCTGGACCACCTGCGGTGAGGAGGAGTCGGTGGGGTCGACCGTCTTGAGGTTCTTGATGAGCGGCAGGCCGAGCACCGCACCGCGCTCGACCAGGGCGGCCTTGAGCCGGCGCAGGTCCCACCACAGGTTGTTGGTGTGGAAGTACGGGTGGTGGTCGGTGTCGGTGAAGTAGTGCATCTCGTCCGGCGCCGTCTGGGCGGTGTCACGCAGGATGAGCCGGCCGTCGGCCTTGCGGACGGCCAGGTGCCCGCCCTTGCGGTCGGCGGCGGTGCGGCGGCACAGCTCGGCCGCGTACGGCGCACCGGAGGCGGCGAACCAGCCGGCGATCCGCGGGTCCGGCGCCGCGCCGAGGTTGTCGGAGTTCGACACGCTGGCGTAGCGGAACCCGGCGTCGAGCAGCCGGTCGAGCAGCCCGGAGCCGAGCAGCGCGGTGTAGATGTCGCCGTGGCCGGGCGGGCACCACTCGAGCGACGGGTCCGCGGGCCAGCTCACCGGGGTGAGGTCGTCGGCGCGCAGCTTGGGCTCGGAGTTCTGCAGGAAGTCCAGCGGCAGGCCGTCCACCGCGAGCTGCGGGTAGCCGGCGAGCGCGGCGAGGGAGTCGTCGCGGGTGCGGAAGGAGTTCATGAGCACGAGCGGCAGCCGGGCGCCGTACCGCTCCCGGGCGGTGAGCACCTGGCCGACGATGAGGTCGAGGAAGGTCCGCCCGTCGCGCACCGGCAGCAGCGACTTGGCCTTGTCCATCCCCATCGAGGTGCCCAGGCCGCCGTTGAGCTTGAGGACGACGGTGGCGCCGAGGGCCTCGCGTGCGGCCTCGTCGCTCACCTCGACCGCGTCCAGCCGCGGCGGGTCGAGCAGCGGGGTGATCGAGTCCTCGAGGATGAGGCCGGTGGCACCGCCCTCGAGTGCGCGGTAGTAGTGCGAGAACACGTCGATCGCGGTCGGGTCGACAGCCGCGGCGCGCATCTTGTCCTGGGCCAGACGCAGTCCTTCGTCGCTCATGGGACGAGCCTAGGGGCGATCCCTGGGACGTCCGAAGCCGCGGGCCGCCTCAGCGCGGGGGTGCGGTGCTGGCGCGCAGCACGAGGGCCGTGGGCAGCCGCACGTGGCTCGGCTCGGGTGCCACCCCGCTGAGCAGCGCGATGAGCATCCGGACGGCGGTGGCACCCATCTCCTGGATGGGCTGGCGCACGGTGCTCAGCGGTGGGGTGGTCTGGGCGGCCTCGGGGATGTCGTCGAAACCGATCACCGACAGGTCGCCGGGCACGTCCAGACCGAGCTGGGCGGCCGCGTCCATCACGCCGATGGCGGACAGGTCGTTGCCGGCGAACACGGCGGTCGGGCGGTCGGGCCGGGACAGCAGGTCGAGCGCCGGCCGGTAGGCGGTCTCGCGCAGGTAGTCACCCGACCGGACCAGGGCGTCCTCGACGGGCAGCCCGGCCTCGACGAGCGCCTGGCGGTACCCGGCCTCGCGCAGCCGGGACGACTCCAGGTCCGGCCGGCCGGCGAGGAAGGCGATCCGGCGGTGGCCGAGCTCGATGAGGTGCCGGGTGGCCAGCAGCCCGCCGGCGAGGTTGTCCGACTCGATGCTGGGCAGGTCGCCCGGGCCGGCGTGCGGGTCGATGGCCACGAGCGGCACCTGGGCCCCGATGTCGACGACCGTCGGGGTGACGAGGATGGCGCCGTCGATGAGCGTCCCGGACAGCCGGGACAGGTAGCGCCGCTCCCAGCCGGTGCCGCCGCTGTGCTTGGCGCCGGTGTAGGCGAGCAGCTCGTAGTCGGAGTCCTCCAGCCCGGCGCCGGCGCCCTTGAGGATCTCGGCGCTGAACGGTTCGAACTCGGCGACCAGGATCCCTAGGACGTGGGTCCGGGTGGACCGCAGGCTGCGGGCGACCAGGCTTGACTCGAAACCGAGCTTGTCGACGACCCCGAGCACATGGGCGGAGGTGGCGGTGGAGACGCCGTAGCGGCCGTTGATCACCTTGGAGACGGTCGCCACGGAGACACCGGCCGCCTGGGCGACATCGGTGATCGTCACGCGGCGGGCCATGCGCTCACATTACAGTTTGGAAAACGGTATCGATAACGTTTGACAGTCCTGTGTCGCCGCTGCAAGAGTCCCGTTCTGTTCCCAGTCGACGACGACGAGGAGTTCGACGATGACGCCAGACGGCGCCGCACCCGGTGAGAGCCAGCGGGTGGGGCGTCCAGCCGGGGCCCTCCGGGGCCGCAGGTGGAGGGGACCGACCTGACCCGGCACCACAGGCCGCGCGAGACAGGCGCGTGCCGATCGCAGCCGCCCGTACCCCACCCGGGGCCCGGACGACCTGCACTCTGATTCGCTCAACGAAGAGGACAGATCACATGAAGATCGCAAAGGCCGTGGCGGTGTCGACCGCCCTCCTCCTGGGAGCCGCGGGACTCACCGCATGTGGTGGTGGCAGCGACAGCTCTGGCGGCGCCAGCAGCGGTGGCCCCGTCACGATGACGCTGTGGCACAACTCGACGACCGGTGACGGCAAGCAGTTCTGGGTCGACACCGCCGCCTCGTTCCAGAAGCTGCACCCCGAGATCACCATCAACATCCAGGCGATCCAGAACGAGGACCTGGACGGCAAGCTCCAGACCGCGCTCAACTCCGGTGACGCGCCGGACATCTTCCTGCAGCGCGGCGGCGGCAAGATGGCCGCGATGGTCGAGGCCGGTCAGCTCATGGACATCACCGACTCGGTGACCGACGCCACCAAGGCGCTCATCCCCGAGGGCTCGTTCAAGGCCGAGGAGCAGGACGGCAAGATCTACGCGATGCCGAACGCCGCCCTCCCCGGTGGCTTCTGGTACTCCAAGGACCTGTTCGCCAAGGCGGGCATCACCACGCTCCCCACGACGATGAGCGACCTGGACGCCGCGGTCACCAAGCTCAAGGCGGCCGGGATCGCGCCGATCGCCCTCGGTGCCAAGGACGCCTGGCCGGCCGCGCACTGGTACTACTTCTTCGCCCTGCGCGAGTGCAGCGCGGACACGCTGGCCAAGGCCGCTTCCACGCAGAAGTTCGACGACCCGTGCTGGACCAAGGCCGGTGAGGACCTCGCGACCTTCGCCGGGACCACGCCGTTCAACGACGGCTTCCTCACCACCTCCGCGCAGCAGGGCGCCGGTTCCTCGGCCGGTCTGCTCGCCAACCACCAGGCCTCCATGGAGCTCATGGGTGCCTGGGACCCGGGCGTGATCGCGTCCCTGACGCCGGACGCCAAGCCGCTGGCCGACCTCGACTGGTTCCCCTTCCCCGCCGTGAGCGGTGGCGCGGGTGACCCGGCCGCGATGATGGCCGGTGTCGACGGCTACTCCTGCTCGGCCAAGGCGCCCAAGGCGGCCTGCACCGAGTTCCTCAACTACCTCGCGACCACCGAGATCCAGACCAACTACTACAAGGCGTACAAGGCCCCGGTCGTCAACACCGAGGCGCAGAAGGCCGTCACCGAGCCCTACCTGCAGGCCGTCCTCAAGGCCTACAACAACGCGCCGTACGTCTCGCAGTGGCTCGACACGGTCTACGGGCAGAACGTCGGCAACGCGCTCAACCTGGCCGTCGTCGACCTGCTCGCCGGCAAGGGCGACGCCGCCGGCATCGTCAAGGCAGCCAACGCCGCCGCGGCCAAGGGGTAACGAGCACCCATGAGCGACACCGCACACGGGCACCCGTCCGGGAGCTCGTCTGCGCGTCTCATGCCGACCGGGGGCAGCGCGACCGCTGCACTGCCCCCGGTCGGGTCGCCCCGCAGCCGTGGCATCGGCTGGCGGGCGCGGCTCGAGATCGCAGCCCTCTCCGGACCCGCCATCCTCGTCTTCGTCGCCTTCGTCATCTTCCCGGTGGTGATGGCGGGCTACTACGGCTTCTTCCGTTGGAAGGGCTACGGCCGGCCGACGGACTTCGTCGGGCTGCGCAACTACGTGACGATCCTGCAGGACCCGAGCTTCCACGAGGCGCTCGCGCACAACGGGATCATCCTGGTGCTGTCCCTGGTGATGCAGGGACCGGTCGCCATCGCCCTGGCCCTGCTGCTCAACCGCAAGATGCGCGGCCAGTCGCTCATCCGGGTGCTCATCTTCGTGCCGTACGTGATCTCCGAGGTCATCGTCGGCACCGGGTGGAGCCTCATGCTCGCCAGCAACGGTGCGGTCAACGCGCTGCTGCGCAGCTGGGGGCTCGGCGGGCTCACCCAGGACTGGTTGTCCGACCCGTCCATCGCGATGTGGTCGCTCATGATCATCATCACCTGGAAGTACGTCGGGTTCGCCGTGATCCTGTTCCTCGCCGGGCTGCAGGGCATCCCCGAGGAGCTGTCCGAGGCCGCCGCCATCGACGGTGCGTCCTACTGGCAGGTCCAGCGGCGGATCACGCTGCCGCTGCTCGGCCCGACGGTCCGCATCTGGGCGTTCCTGTCGATCATCGGCTCGCTGCAGCTGTTCGACCTCGTCTACATCATCTGGGGCCAGTACGTGTCCTCGACCGCGGGCACCTCGACGATGGCCACCTACATGGTCACGAACGGCCGCAACGCGGGGAACTACGGCTACGGCAACGCGGTCGCAGTCGTCCTGTTCCTCATCTCGCTCGTCATCGCGCTGGTCTACCAGCGCTTCGTCCTGCGCCGTGACACCGACGGTGCGCTGACCGGGAGTGCCAAATGAGCGCCACGACAACGGGCACCAAGGCCCGTGCCCGCGTGCAGCGGGCCTCCGGTGGGCGCACCTGGGGCAGCCCCGTCGTCTACTTCCTGGCCCTCGTGCTGGTCGCGGTCATGCTCGCGCCGGTCGTCTACATCATCCTGGGCGGCTTCCGGACGAACTCGCAGATCACGACGGACCCGTCCGGTCTGCCGAACCCGTGGAACCTGGGCAACTACGCCGACGTGCTCTCGGGCTCGACCTTCTGGCAGGAGGTGGGCAACTCCGCGTTCGCGGCGCTGGTCACGACGGCCGGTGTGGTGGCGCTCGGGCTGGGTGCCAGCTACGTGCTGGCCCGGTACCGGTTCCGTGGCCGTGGCGCGATGTACTCGCTGTTCGCCGCGGGGCTGATGTTCCCGATGACGGTCGCGATCACACCGCTCTACCTCATGGTCAAGTCGCTCGGGCTGATGAACAGCCTGGCCGGCGTGATCCTGCCGCAGATCGCGTTCGCGCTGCCGACCACGGTCATCATCCTCGTGCCGTTCCTGCGGGCCATCCCCGACGAGATCGAGGAGGCGGCGGCCATCGACGGCTGCAGCCGGCTCGGCTTCTTCTGGCGGATGGTGCTGCCGCTGTCGGTCCCGGGTGTCATCACCGTCGGCATCCTCGCGTTCATCGCGAGCTGGAACAGCTACCTGCTGCCGCTGTTCATCCTCAACAACGAGGGCTCGTTCACCCTGCCGCTCGGCGTGCAGGCGTTCGCGTCGCAGTACTCGGTCGACACCGCCAAGGTGCTCGCCTTCACCTCGCTGTCCATGATCCCCGCCCTCGTGTTCTTCAGCCTGTTCGAGCGACGCATCGTCGGCGGGCTGACCGGAGCCGTCAAGGGCTGATCCCGGGCCGCCCCGGGCGCCGCGCCCCACCGGCGCGGCGCCCGACCGCCTCGTGCTGTCCCGTTCGAAGGAGACAGGTCTGTGACCGCCGCCGTACCAGCCATGCCCCAGGTGTCCGCACGAGTGCGTGCGCTGCACGCCCAGATGACCCTGGAGGAGAAGCTCGCCCAGCTTGTCGGGTTCTGGGTGGACCAGGGCGGGGAGGTCGTCGCGCCCATGCAGGGCGAGATGGCCACCTCGGGCCGCTACGAGGAGGCCACCGAGCACGGGATCGGCCACCTCACCCGGGTGTACGGCACCCGGCCGGTGGACCCGGTCGAACGTGCCGCATGGCTGTGGGACGCCCAGCGCCGGCTGCGCACGCAGACCCGGCTCGGCATCCCGGCGCTCGTGCACGAGGAGTGCCTCACCGGTCTGGCGGCCTGGCAGGCCGCGACCTTCCCGACCCCGCTGGCCTGGGGGGCGGCGTTCGACCCGGAGCTGGTCGAGCAGATGGGTGGGCTCATCGGCGACTCGATGCGCCAGCTCGGGGTGCACCAGGGCCTCGCACCGGTGCTCGACGTGATCCGCGACCCGCGCTGGGGCCGGGTCGACGAGTGCATCGGCGAGGACCCCTACCTGGTCGGCACGGTGGGCACCGCGTACGTGCGCGGGCTGCAGGGCGCCGGGGTGCACGCGACTCTCAAGCACTTCGTCGGCTACTCCGGCTCGCACGCCGGGCGCAACCACGCCCCCGTGAGCGCCGGCCCGCGCGAGCTGTCCGACGTGCTGCTGCCGCCGTTCGAGATGGCGGTGCTCGACGGTGGAGTGCGCTCGGTGATGAACGCCTACGTCGAGATCGACGGGGTGCCGATGGCCTCCGACCCGACCTACCTCACGCAGCTGCTGCGCGAGCGCTGGGGCTTCGACGGCGTCGTCGTCGCGGACTACTTCGCGGTCGCGTTCCTGCACGTCATGCACGCGGTGGCGGCCGACAAGGGGGAGGCGGCGGCGCTCGCGCTCATCGCCGGGATCGACATCGAGCTGCCCACGGGGGACACCTACCTCGAGCCGCTCGCGGCCGCGGTGCGCTCCGGCCGGCTCGACGAGGTCTACGTCGACCGGGCCGTGCTGCGCGCGCTCGCGCAGAAGGAGGAGCTCGGGCTGCTCGACGCGACCTTCGAGGAGGACCCGCCCACCGCGATCGACCTCGACTCACCGGCGCACCGCGCCGCGGCCCGCGCCCTCGCGCAGGAGTCGGTGGTGCTGCTCACCAACGACGGTGTGCTGCCGCTGGTGCAGGCCGACGGCACCGCACCGGGCCGGATCGCCGTGCTCGGACCGAACGCGGACCGGGCCGAGGCGCTCATGGGCTGCTACTCGTTCGTCAACCACGTGCTGGTGCACCACCCGGACGTGCCGATGGGCTTCGAGATCCCGACGGTGCTGGCGGCGCTGCGCGCCGAGCTGCCAGGTGCCCGGGTGGACCACCTCGCCGGGTGCGACGTCGAGGGGGACGACCGCAGCGGGTTCGAGGCCGCCGTCGCGCTCGCGGCGCAGGCCGATGTGGCCGTCGTCGTCGTGGGCGACCAGGCCGGTCTGTTCGGCCGCGGCACCGTGGGCGAGGGCAACGACACGCAGACCCTCACGCTGCCGGGCGTGCAGCGCGAGCTGGTCGAGGCGGTCGTGGCGACCGGCACCCCGGTGGTCATGGTGATGACCACCGGCCGGCCGTACGCCGTGGACTGGGCCGTCGAGGGGCCGTCCGCACCTGCGGCTGTGCTCCAGGCGTTCTTCCCCGGTGAGGAGGGCGGCACGGCGCTGGCCGGGCTGCTGTCCGGCCGGGTCGCACCGTCCGGTCGGCTCCCGGTGAGCATGCCGCGGGCTGCCGGTGCGCAGCCGTACTCCTACCTGCACCCCATCCTGGGGGGCCCCTCGGAGGTCACCGCGACGGACAGCACGCCGGTGCTGCCGTTCGGGCACGGCCTGTCGTACACGACGTTCGAGCACACCGACCTCGTCGTCGAGCCGCAGGTCGCGGCCGACGGCGCCTTCTCCGTGCAGGTGAGTGTCCGCAACACCGGCGAGCGGGACGCGGCCGACGTCGTCCAGCTCTACGGCCGGGACGTCTACGCGAGCGTGACCCGTCCGGTCGCCCAGCTGCTGGCCTACCGCCGCGTCCAGCTGGCGGCCGGTGAGCAGGTCGTCGTGCGGTTCGAGGTGCCGACCACCCGGCTGGCGCTCACGGACCGGGACCTGGTGCGCATCGTCGAACCGGGTCGGTTCGACCTGTGGGTCGGCCCGTCCTGCGACGCCCAGGAGGCCACCGCCTCGACCACGGTGGTCGGGCCGGCGCACCCGGTGCGCATCACCGACGCTCGCCTGGCCACCAGCCAGGTGCTGCGCACCCAGGTCGCCGACCGCGCGTGACCGTCCCGTCCGCCCCCACCCCGTCGTCGAAGGAGCACCCGGTGTCGCCGGTCCAGGCCACTGTCATCGTCAACGCCGACATCCCCGGTCCGGTCATCAGCCGCCACCTGTACGGGCACTTCGCCGAGCACCTCGGCCGGTGCATCTACGGCGGGTTCTGGGTGGGGGAGGACTCCGACGTCCCGCACATCGGCGGCATCCGGCGCGACGTCGTCGAGGCGCTGCGCGAGCTGGCGGTGCCGAACCTGCGCTGGCCCGGCGGCTGCTTCGCCGACGAGTACCACTGGCGTGACGGCGTCGGCCCGCGCGAGCAGCGGCCCTCGATGGTCAACACCAACTGGGGCAACGTCGAGGAGAACAACCACTTCGGCTCGCACGAGTTCATGGAGCTGTGCGACCTGCTGGGCGCCGAGCCGTACGTCAACGGCAACGTGGGCACCGGCACCGTGCGCGAGATGAGCGAGTGGGTCGAGTACCTCACCCGCGAGGGCAGCTCGCCGATGGTCGAGCTGCGCCGGGCGAACGGCCGCGAGCAGCCGTGGCGGGTGCCGTTCTGGGGGCTGGGCAACGAGCCGTGGGGCGGCGGCGGGCGGATGCGCGCGCAGACCTACGCCGACCTGGCCCGGCAGTACGCGCTGTACTGCAAGGACCACAACGGCAACGTGCTCTACCGGATCGCGGCCGGCGCCTCCGAGGACGACGTGGCGTGGACCGAGGCGCTCATGCGCGCGGTCGACGAGCTGGGCCGCGGCCCGTTCCCGGCGCTGCCGTTCGAGGCCATCTCGGTGCACTACTACACGATCGGCGGCACCTGGACGGACAAGGGCAGCGCCACCGTGTTCGACGACGAGGGCTACTGGCGCACCATCGCCGCGGCCCAGCACATCGAGCCGCTGCTGCGCCAGCACGTCGCCGTCATGGACCGCTACGACCCGCAGCGGCGCGTCGGGCTGGTGCTCGACGAGTGGGGCACCTGGTGGGACGTGGAGCCGGGCACCAACCCGGGCTTCCTGTACCAGCAGAACACGATGCGCGACGCCCTCGTGGCGTCCTTGCACCTGGACGTGTTCCACCGCCTGGCCGAGCGGCTCACCATGGCGAACATCGCCCAGACGGTCAACGTGCTGCAGGCGATGCTGCTCACCGACCCGGAGACCGGGGCCCTGGTGCGCACCCCGACGTTCCACGTGTTCGAGATGAGCAAGGTGCACCAGGACGCCGTGCGGGTGCCGCTGCACGTGCGCGCCCCGCAGGCCGTGCACGACGGGCCGTCGGGCGAGCTGCCCACCGTCTCGGCGTCGGCCAGCGTCGCCGGCGGCAGCTGCCACGTCTCGCTCACCAACACCGACCTCGAGCGGTCCGTCGAGGTGGAGCTGGAGCTGCGCGGTGCGGCCCCGACCCGGTTGAGCGGGCGTGTGCTGGCCCCCGGGTCGGTGCGGGCGTTCAACAGCGCCGAGCACCCGGAGCAGGTCGCGCCGGCGCCGCTGGAGGTCGTGGCCACGGCCACGGGCTGCCGGTTCACGTTGCCGCCGCACTCGTACGCGGTGGTCGAGGCGTCCTGATGGCGCCCGTCCAGGTCCCGTCCGAGCCGGTCGGGCCGCTGTCGACGGCCTGGCGGACGTGCGTCGGCACCGGGCGGCTCAACCTGGCGCTGCGCGCGGACTACCAGCGCTCGCTGGCCCGGGTGCAGCGTGAGATCGGCTTCACGCACCTGCGCGGGCACGGGCTGCTGAGCGACGACATGGGGGTGCTGCGCACCGACGAGGTGGCCGGCCGGACGCACCGGCGGTACTCCTTCGGCTACGTCGACCAGGTGCACGACAGCCTGCTGGAGCTGGGCATCCGGCCGTTCCTCGAGCTCGGGTTCATGCCGTCCCAGCTCGCGTCGGGCAGCCAGACGGTGTTCTGGTGGAAGGCCAACGTGACCCCGCCGGCGGACCTCACCGCCTGGACGGACCTGGTGCAGGCGCTGCTGCGGCACGAGATCGACCGGTACGGGATCGACGAGGTGCGCCGCTGGCCGATCGAGGTGTGGAACGAGCCCAACCTCGACATCTTCTGGGAGCACGCCGACCAGCAGGCGTACTTCCGGCTGTACGAGGCGACCGCGCGGGCCGTCAAGGACGTGGACGCGTCGTTGCAGGTGGGCGGCCCGGCGATCTCCCCCGGCGCCGACGAGTGGTGGGCGCCCTACCTGGACTACGTGACGAGCCGGGACGTGCCGGTCGACTTCGTGAGCCGGCACGCCTACTCCTCGCACGAGCCGCAGCCCTACCCGTTCGGCACCTACCAGCGGCTGCGCCCGCCGGCCGATCTGCTCGACCAGTTCGCCGCCCCGCGCCGGCACCTGGCCGGGACGGCGCTCGCCGGGCTGCCGGTGCACATCACCGAGTTCAACACCTCGTACCGGCCGGACAACCCGATCCACGACACGGCCTACCACGCGGCCTACCTGGCACCGGTGGTCGCCGCCGGGGGCGACCTGGTGGACTCGTTCTCCTACTGGACGTTCTGCGACGTCTTCGAGGAGACGAACATCCCGACGTCGCTGTTCCACGGCGGGTTCGGCCTGCTCACGCACGGCCAGATCGCCAAGCCGACCTACCACCTGTACGCGTTCATGGCCCGGATGGGGGCGCAGGTGCTGGCGCGCGGCGCGGACCACCTGGTCTGCGTCGACCCGTCGGGCCGGGTGAGCGTGCTGGCCTGGCAGCCCGTGGGCGGCTCGGACGGTGCACCCGCGCCGGAGCGGCACGACGTGACGCTGTCGGTGCCGCTGCAGGTGGGCGGCGCCCCGGTGCCGGACGGCTCGGGTGTGGCTGTGCTGCGCGAGCGGGTCACCGAGGACGACGGGAACGCGTTCGCCGTGTGGCGCGAGCTGGGCCGGCCGATGTCGCCCGACGCCCGTCAGCTCGACGTGCTGCGGCGCTACGAGGCGCCGTCGGTCGAGCACACCCGGCTGCGGGCGGCCGGTGGCCGGGTGGAGCTGCGGCTGCCGCTGGCCCGGCACGAGGTCACCTTCGTCGAGCTGTGGCCCGTCGTCGAGACGGTGCACGACGGGCTCGACGACCGCCGGCTGCTCGGCGGCGACGACGACCGGTTGGTCGCCGCGCACGAGCGGTAGGGCGCAGGGCGACTCAGGCCGACGTGCGGGGCCGGCGACGCTGCCGGCCCCGCACCGGGTTCAGCCGAGCAGCCCGCCGAGCAGCCCGCCGCCCGAGCTGCTGCCGGACGACTGCGTCCCGCCGCTCACCACCGACTCGCTCGGCTGGATGAGCACGTAGCCCTGCCCGCCGAACGCCATCTGGAACGTCTCGCCCGAGCCGCCGCGCAGCATCGAGCCGAGCCCGCCGGTGTCCACCCGCAGGTCCATGGAGACGCCGGCGGTCCAGAGCACGACGGCCTGCGGGTCGCCGAAGGTCGGCGCCGAGGCGACGTCGAGCGCGACAGGCTCGCCGTCGGTGACCACGGCGACGTAGCCGGTGCCGCGCAGCGAGACGTTGTACATCCCGCCGGTCATCATCCCGCCGCGTGCCTGCAGGCGGTGGATGTCCCACTCGATGGAGGACGAGAACGCCAGCACGCTCGCGCCGTTGACCGAGATCATGTCGTTCTCGAGGTAGATCACCTGCACGTCGTGCGCGAGCTCGCCGAGGAACAGCTCGCCCTGCCCGGTGGCGAGCATGAGGTCGACGCCCTCACCGGTGACGGCCTGCTTGAGCATCTTGTTGAGGCCGGACCCCTTCTTCTCGAAGCGGACGTCGCCCTGGTAGCCGACCATCGAGCCGGCGCGGCACCAGACCGGGCCGTAGCCCATCTGGACCTTGAGCATCTTCTTGCCCTGGAGGGAGAACTGGTCGGCCGACGCGTTCTCCTTGAAGTCAGTGAACAGTGCACCGTGCAGCGTCATCGCAGGTCCTCGGGTCCGGCGCGGCCGCACCGTCGGGCCGCTGTCGCGCCGACCCTAACGCCCTGCGCGGGCTGTGCGTAGGCTGAACAAGGGCATCCCCACGAACCTGGACGACGCGGTACCAGCGGTGAGAGGACGGACGGCGATGGGTTTCCTCGACAAGGCGAAGGCGGCGGCCACGGACCTGGCTGCCAAGGCGGACACGGCGCTGGCCGGCGCCGGGCTGGGCGGTGGTTCGGGTGCCTACCACGATCCGGACAGCTACCTGCGTGACCTGGGCGTGCTGGCGTACCTGCACGCGACGGGGCGCCCGGCCGACGAGGCCGAGCGGGTGCGGGTGCTCACCGCGCTGCAGCAGATGGAGACCGGGGGTCAGCTGCACTCGCTCGCGCTGCGCACCGCGGCCGGGCCGGTCCCCGGGCAGCCCGGCGGGATGGGGTACGCCCCGCCGGCACCGGGTGCGGG
>NZ_VWSD01000072.1 GCF_009829685.1 Cellulomonas citrea | reverse complement strand
TCCAGGCTCAGTGCGCGCTCGCGGGCGCCGGCACCCAGGCGCGCGGCGAGCCCGTCGTCGGTGAACACCTCGAGCATCGCCTCGGCCCACACCTGCGGGTCGCGGCCCTCGACGACCAGGCCCGTCGTGCCGTCGACCACCGCCTCGCGCAGGCCGCCGGAGTCCGCAGCGACGACCGGCACACCGCTCGCGGCCGCCTCGAGCGCGACCAGCCCGTACGTCTCGGAGTGGGACGGCACGAGCACCAGACGCGAGCCGCGCATGAGCGCGGCGAGGCTGGTGCGCGACTGCGGGCCGAGGAACCGCACCCGGTCGGCGATCCCGAGGGCGGCGGCCTGGGCGGAGAGCTCGTCGAGGTAGCCGTCGAAGTCGGCCGATGCGGCACCGGACACGACGAGCTCGGGGCGCTGCGCCCGGGTGCCGAACCGCTCGGTGAGTCGGGCGTCGAGCGCCGCGACCGCCTCGATCGCCAGGTCGATCCCCTTGAGGGGCTGCAGCCGCGCGGCGACCAGGATCGACGACGAGCGGCCGGAGCCCGGTCCGGCGGGGTGGAACATCACCGGGTCGACCCCGGGCGGCACCACGACGACCCGGTCGGCCGGCCCGCCCAGGCGCTCGACGACGGTGCGGGCCTCGGCCTGGCTGATCGCCACCACCGCATCGGACTCGCGGGCCAGGAACGTCTCACCGGCCATCCGACCGGGGGACTCCGGCCGCTCGCCCTCGGACAGCGGGGTGGACGGGTCGGCCGCGATGGAGTGGAAGCTCTGCACGTGCGGGGCGTGCCAGTCGCGCGCCAGCGGCAGCGCGGCCATCCCGGAGAACCAGTGGTGGGAGTGCACGACGTCGTAGGGGCCGAAGGCCGCGAGCCGGTCGCGGAACTCGTCGATGAAGCCCTCGTGGTCGCCCTTGGGCACCGGGTGCGCCGGGCCGGCGTCGAGCGCGACGAGGTCGAGGCCGGGGGCGAGCCGACGACGGCTCGGGGCGTCGGGCGACGAGCGGCGGGTGAACACGTCGACCTGGTGCCCGAGCGCGGCGAGCGCCTCCGCCTGGTGCAGCACCACGACGTTCATGCCACCGGCGTCACCGGCCCCGGGGTCGTCCGCCGGTGACGTGTGCAGGCAGACGATCGCGATCCGCATCACCTCGACGAACCCCTACCGATCCTTCGTCCGTGCGGGGGCAGAAGGCCACCTGCGCTGGCCGAGTATAGGTCGACCTCACCTGCCGTCCGGTGCCCCGGACCGGCGGCGGACGAGCGCAGCCGCACCTTGTCCTCGTACATCCGCGCGTCGGCCGCCCGCAGCAGGTCGTCCGCGGTCTGCTCGTCCGTGCCTCGCACCTGCTCCTGGACCACGCCGACGGCCGCGGTCACGGGCGTCGGCTCACCGTCGAGCACGAACGGCAGTCGCAGGGTGTCCAGCACGAGGCGGCGCACCGCCGGCGGGTCGGGGGTGCGGTCCGGGCCGATCAGCAGGGCGAACTCGTCGCCACCGAGCCGCGCCACCAGGTCGCCGCTGTCGACCGCGTCCCGCAGCCGTCCGGCGAAGGTGCGCAGCAGCACGTCGCCGGCGACGTGGCCGAGCCGGTCGTTGACGGCCTTGAACCCGTTGAGGTCGATGTAGGCCACGGTCAACGGCCTGCCGAGGGCGGACGCCTCCTGCGCCCGGCGCAGCAGCTCCTCGGTGAACCGGCCGCGGTTGGCCACCCCGGTGAGCGCATCGTCGTACGCGAGCCGGCGCAGCCGCGCCTCCTGCACCCGCAGCCGGCGCACGAGTGTCGCGTTCTCCACGGCGCTCAGGCTCTGTCGGACGACGAGCGCGAGCACGAGCACCGTGACGGTCACGGTGAGCAGCCGGCCGATCGGCTCCCCGCGCCACAGGTCGACGACCACCGACCCCAGCCCGATGAGCAGCGGTACGGACGGCAGCAGGAGGGCGAACCTGCCGGGGCCGTGGTCCGGGGAGTCGGAGCAGGTCGCCGGCGGTGCCCAGGCGATGAGCCCGACGAGCCCGAAGGCGGTGACCCACGTCGCGTCCACGACGCCGCCCGTGGCGAACCGGCCGGAGGCGGTGAGCCAGACGAAGGCGCTGTCGGCGATCGCCAGGGTGGACAGCCCGGCGGCCAGCAGCCGCAGCGCCACGTCGCTCGGCGTGCGGCCGATGAGCAGGACGACCAGGGCGAGGATCGCCAGGTCGCCGATGGGGTAGGCGAGCGAGACCGCGAGCGGCAGGCCGCGGTCGGCACCCTGGACGACGCTCGCCAGCACGGTCTGCCAGGAGATCATGAGCAGCGCACCGCTCACCAGCAGGCCGTCGAGCATCGCGCGCAGCCCCGAGTCGAACCGCACACGGGCGCGGGCCAGCAGACCGGCACCGATCCCGGCGAGCACCGGGAACCCGAGGTAGCCGACGTCGGCCAGGGACGGGAACGGCACCGACAGCCCGAGGACCACCTCGTCCCAGGTCCACACCACCTGTCCCAGCCCCCAGCTCGCGGCTCCGGCGCCCACGAGCCGCCAGGCGAGCAGCTCGTACCGGTTCCGTGCGGGGTCGTCGTGCAGGGGGTGGGTGGCCACCAGTCGCGACCGGCGCAGGCAGGCCCAGGCGGCGGCGCCCGCCATGACCACCTGGAGCACGTCGACGGCGGCCGTGAGCAGCGCGGCGGGGCCGGCCTGGGTGCGCTGCCACACCAGCTGCCCGAGCACGACGAGCGCCAGCGCGCCCGAGGCGCGCCACAGCGGTCGCAGCTCGCGGCCGTGGCCGCCCGCCGGACCGGCCCCCGCGCTCACCGCACCGTCCCTGCGCTCACCCGGCCGGCCCCCGCGCTCACCGCGCCACCGGCCCGTTCACGGGACCGCCCCCGCGTTCACGGGACCACCGTCGCCGGCGTCGGGGCGTCCCGCTCGCCCGACGGGGCCGGCAGCATGCCGGACGCACCGCCGGACCGCGGCACCCACCGACGCGGCGGCCGCAGGTCGGCGAGGCGGCCGGCGGTGACCGCGCAGCACGTCTCGGCGGAGATCGCCGTCCGGGTGCCCAGCGGCACGGCCGTCGTCGAGGTGAGCAGCAGCAGGTCGTGCGTGCTGCCACCGGGGCCGCGCAGCGGCAGCACGAGCGCAGCCCGGACCCCGTCCGGCACGGCACCCCAGGGCAGCGCGGTGAGCGACATCTCGTTCCCGCCGCTGGAGCACGAGGCGATCCCCTCGACCAGGTCGGCCAGCGCCGCGACCTGGGCGGATCCGAGGGTGGCCAGCGCGGCGCCGGACGGCCCGTCGTGGGCGGTCAGCGTCCAGCCGTCCGGGCCCGCCGACCACAGGCAGCTGCTGTCCATCCCGCTCACCTGCGCGACGACCGGACCGGTGCGGCGGACGAGGTCCTCGATCGTGCGCGCCGCCATGAGGCTGGTGACGGCGTGGGCCAGCCCGTCCAGGGACGTGTCCTGGTCGTGGCCGGCCACCGTGAGGGTCGACAGTCGCTCCTCCAGCAGCCGCACCGCCTCGCGGACCACCGCGCAGCGCTGGGCCGGCAGCGAGGTGACCGTCTCGACGTTGCAGACGCCGACCGTGCGCCCGTCGACCCGGATCGGCACGGCCAGCTCGGCGCGGACCCCGGGGATCGCCATCCGGTACCGGGGGTCGGCCGTGACGTCGGGGACCAGCAGCTCGGTGTCGGTCGAGAACGCGGTCCCGGTGAGCCCGGACCCGGGGTGCAGCCCGTCGAGCACCAGCCACTGACCGCGCCGCGAGCAGCAGCGCAGCACGCCGCCGCGCTCCAGGTAGATCGACGGCATGGTCCCGGGCAGCGTCGCGAGGAAGGCCCCGACCTCGTCGCACGCCTCGGCTCGCGTGGTGCAGGCGCCCAGCGCGGACGCCAGCTCGACGAGCGTGTGCGCGTGGGTCGGCTCGGCGTCGGGCAGCAGCACCCGCCGGGCCTCGGGGCGCACCTGCGGCCACGGCGAGCCGGGTCGGGCGATGACGTAGCCCTGGGCGAGCTCGACCCCCAGGTCGCGGACGGTCTGCAGGTCCTGGGTGGTCTCGACGCCCTCGGCCACCGTGACGGCGCCGATCGCCGAGGCGAAGGCCCGCATCGCGCGCACGAGCGCCTGCCGGCCGGGGTCGGTGTGCACCCCGCGCACCACCGACATGTCGATCTTGACGAACGAGGGCGTGAGGTTGAGGACGTGCGACATCGAGGCGTACCCCGACCCGGCGTCGTCGATGGCGATGAGCGACCCGGTGGCCCGCAGCCCGGCCAGCACCGAGCGCAACCGGTCGTAGTCGTCGACCGCGGCGTCCTCGGTGATCTCCAGGGCGTGCCGCGGCAGGGCGCGGGCCGCCTGCGCGAACTGCGCCGTGCCCACCACGTCCGGCCCGACGTTGACGAAGACGAGCGCACCGCCCGGCGGGGCGCCCAGCCGGGCGGCCGCGGCCACGCACGCCAGCTCGAGCTCGGCCCGGCGACCGGCCCGGTCGGCGGCGGCCAACCAGTGCGGCGGCGCCCCGGGCACGTCGTCGCACCGCGCGAGCAGCTCGTAGCCGACGACTCTCGCGTCCGACAGGCGCAGGATCGGCTGGGCGACCGAGTACAGGGCGCCCGGGCCGAGCACCGCGGCCAGCAGCGCGTCGTCCGCCTCGTCGAGCGACGGGTCGGCGTCGGGCGTGCGGGTGGGGGGCGGCATGGTGGTGGGTGCCTCGCAGGAGGGGTCGTGGGACAACAAGGAGGACTTTCGTCCTTCTCTTCGGCCGCGGGGCCGCATGTCGAAGGAGTTGGTCCCGGTCTGTGACGGGGCAGGCGGCGGGCGGGTCTGCTCGACGTGGTCGAGGTGCCGCCTACCTGCCCTGGCCCGGGCCGGTCGGGGCGACGAGCGCGCCGTAGGTGTCGGGCCGGCGGGTCCGCAGGAACGGGAACAGGGTCTGCCAGTCGTCGCCCTGCGCGAGGTCGAGGGTCGCGACGAGCACCGCGTCGCCCTCGCGCGGCGCCTGCACCAGCACCCGGCCGTACGGGTCGGCGATGAACGACGAGCCGTAGAACGTGACGAGCCCCTCGTCGCCCCACCGGTTGGGGGCCACGACGAACACGGCGTTGGTGATCGCGTGCGAGACGATGACGTGCTGCCACAGCGGCTGGGTGTCGAAGGCCGGGTGGTCCGGCTCGGAGCCGATCGCGGTGGGGTAGGCGAGCAGCTGGGCGCCGCCGAGCCGGTAGGCGCGGGCCACCTCGGGGAACCACTGGTCCCAGCAGGTCGGCAGCCCCAGCCGCGGGGCCCCGGGCAGGTCGAGGGCGTGCACGGGGTAGGCGTCCTGCGCCGGGCCGGGACGGAAGTACAGGTCCTCGTAGTAGCCGGCCGTCACCGGGATGTGCGTCTTGCGCACCCGGGCCACGAGCCGTCCGTCCGGGGCCACGAGGATCGCGGTGTTGTAGCCCAGACCGTCGGCGGCCTCCGCCTGCTCGTAGAGCGAGGCGTGCACGTACACCCCGGTGCGCCGGGCCGTCTGCGCGGCGAACCGGTACGTCGGCCCGGTCTGCAGCGGTTCGGCGGTCGCCGCCGGATCGCCGACCGGGCGGGTGTCGGCGAGGTAGCGCGAGAGCGTGAGCTCGGACAGGAACACGACCTGGGCACCGGCCGCGGCGGCCTGCTCGACACCGTCGGTGAGCACGGCGAGGTGCTCGTCCGGGTCGGGGTGCCAGCAGGTCTGCACGGCGCCGACGGTGAGCGGGGCGCTGGTGGGTTCCTGCACCCGGGCGGGTGAGGGGAGGGCGGGGGCGACGAGCAGCTGCACGGGGCGGGCTCCTGAGGTCGGGGAGCGGGCGGGACGGGTCGAGCGGACGGGTGGGGCGGGAGAGGTGGGACGGGACGGGTGGGCCGGACGGGTCAGACGCCGGGGACGGCGGGTTGCTGCTGGGTGATGCAGTGCACGCCACCGCCGCGGGCGAACAGCGGCCGGGCGTCCACCGTGACCACGCGTCGGCCCGGGTACGCCGCGGCGAGCACGTCGAGCGCCTCGGCGTCGTTCGGGTCGTCGAACGTGCAGGCCACGACCCCGCCGTTGACCACGAGGTGGTTGATGGAGGAGTAGTCGACCCAGCCGGACCCGTCGCGCACGGTGGCCGGGGCGGGCACCGGGACCACCCGCAGCGCGCGGCCGTCGGCGTCGGTCTGCTCGGACAGCAGCCGGGTGATCTGCGCGCTGAGCTCGTGGTCCGGGTGGGCTGGGTCGCGCTGGTCGTGCACCAGCACCACACCGGGTTCGGCGAACGTGGCGACGATGTCGACGTGCCCGCGGGTGCCGTACCGCTGCGAGTCGCGCGCCAGGCCGCGCGGCAGCCAGACGACCTTGCGTGCGCCGAGGGTCCGGGCCAGCTCGGCCTCGACCTGCTCGGCGGTCCAGCCGGGGTTGCGGTGCGGGTCGAGCTGCACCGTGCGGGTCGCCAGCACCGTGCCCCGGCCGTCGGTGTGGATGCCGCCACCCTCGTTGACCAGTGGGGAGCTCACGGTCACCGCACCGCTGCCCTCGATCGCCACGCGGGCCGCGTCCTGGTCGAGGTCCCAGCGCGCCCAGTCCTGGGCGCCCCAGCCGTTGAACACCCAGTCCACGGCGCCGAGCCGGTCGCCGTCGAGCACGAACGTCGGCCCGGTGTCGCGGTACCAGGCGTCGTCCAGCGGTGCGACGACCTGGTCCACCTGTCCGGAGAGCAGGCGGGTGGCCGCGGCGCGCTCGTGCGGCGGGACGATCATCGTCACCGGTTCGAGCTCGGCGACGGCGTGCGCGACGGCGGCCCAGGTGGCGCGGGCCTCGTCGGCCTCACCGGGGGTGTCGCCGAGCGTGTACGACCCCGACGGCCAGGCCATCCAGGTCCGCGTGTGCGGGTCGCCCTCGGCGGGCATGGTCCAGGTCACGGGGGTTCCTCCGGGGCGGGCGGTGCCGGGTCGTGGTGCCGGCGGTGACGGTGCCCGTCGCCGCCTCGACCTGGCGGACGGCGGCCCGGTCGCGCTCACGGTAGCCGCGCCCCTGGACAGGGCATCGTCATGGCGCCGGACGAGACGTAGGTTTTACCCGCCCGAAACCGGGCGGAGCTCGGCGGGCTGCCCGGGCCATGCCACCGCGACGTGATCCGGACCACACGATGCTGAAGATCTGCACCGCACCTGCCGATGTCCCCCACATGGCCGAACCGTCACCGCACCCTGCCAGCATGCGCGCCGCGCGTCCGGCGGCCGGACCGGCAGGTCGGCGCCCCTTCGCCCGGCCCCGGACGGCGGGTGCGCCGCGATGACCGTCGACCGGCGCGACGCGGCCGACGACACCGTCGCCGACAACACCATGGCCGGCGCCACGCATGACGGCACCCCGCCTCCGCCGGTGCGACGGCGTCGGCAGTGGGGAGCCGAGCGCCCCCGTCCGCCGCTGCCGCCGATCTCGCCGCGGGCGAGCGTCTCGGCCACCTGGATGGGCGGTCTGGCGCTCGTGGCGACCGTCGTCACCTACCTCGCCTACCTGGCGTTCACCGTGGTGGCGCAGCTCATCGACAAGGGCCTGCAGGACAGCCGGTACGTCGGGCAGACCGTGCTCTACGTCATCCTCATGGCCTTCCTCATCCTGTCCTCGTTCCTCTACCTGCTGGCCCGGCAGGGTGCGCTGTTCCGGTCCCGGACACATGTGCGCGTGCCGCGGGCCGAGATCGACTCGTTCATGGCCGACACCCGGCCGTCGCTCACGGTGCTCGTGCCCTCGTACCGCGAGGACCCCGAGGTGGTCCGCTCCACGCTGCTCTCGGCCGCCTTGCAGGAGTACCCCGGGCTGCGCATCGTGCTGCTGCTCGACGACCCGCCGAACCCCACCGACCCGGCGGCCGTCGCCGACCTGGCCGGCTGCCGCGCGCTGCCGGACGAGCTGACCCGGCTGCTGGCCGCGCCCCACGAGCGGTTCAGCGCCTCGCTCGTCGACCACGAGGCGGCCGAGCTCGCCGGTGGGGCCAGCACCCCGGAGCAGGTGCGGGCGCTCGCGCTCGACTTCCGCTGGGCCGCGACCTGGCTGCGCGACCAGCAGCGGCGGCACGTGCGCGCGTCCAACGCCGACGACTTCGTGGCGGACGAGGTGCTCGGCGCCCTCGCCGGCGACTTCGAGGTGACCGCCGGGGCCCTGTTCGCCGCGCTCGACCATGCGGCACCCGTGCCCGCCGCGCGCCTGGCCCAGCTGTGCCGCCGCCTCGTGTGGACCTTCGAGGCCGACGTCACCTCGTTCGAGCGCAAGGCCTACCTCAACCTGCCGCACGACGCGAACAAGGCGATGAACCTCAACGCCTACATCGCGCTCATGGGGCGCACGGTCCGTTCGATCGACACCGAGGTCGGCCGGGTGCTGCGCGACGGCGACGGGCCGGACGCGCACCTCGTGCCCGACAGCGACTACCTGCTCACGCTCGACGCCGACAGCGTGCTGCTGCGCGAGTACTGCCTGCGCCTCGTCTTCCACCTCGAGCAGCCGGGCAACGAGCGGATCGCGGTCGCCCAGACCCCCTACTCGGGGTTCCGCGGGGCCGCCACACGCCTCGAGCGGATCGCCGCGGCCACCACCGACATCCAGCACGTCGTGCACCAGGGCCTCACCTACTACGACGCGACGTTCTGGGTCGGCGCGAACGCGGTGATCCGCAAGATCGCGCTCGACGACATCGTCGAGACCTCCTACGTCGGTGGGGAGGAGGTGCGCCGGTACGTCCAGGACCGCACCGTCATCGAGGACACCGAGTCCAGCATCGACCTCATTGCGCACGGCTGGTCGCTCGACAACTACCCCGAACGCCTCAGCTACTCGGCGACGCCGCCGGACTTCGGCTCGCTCGTCGTGCAGCGCGCCCGGTGGGCCAACGGCGGGCTCATCATCGCGCCGAAGTTCTGGCGGTTCGCCCGTCAGGAGCGCAAGGCCGGCCGGCGGCTGCGCCGGTCCACGGTCGCGCTGCGGCTCAACTACATGATGTCGATCGCGTGGGCCAGCTTCGGGCTGCTGTTCCTGCTGGTGTTCCCCTTCGACGACCGGCTGCTCAGCCCGATCATCGTGGCCGCGGCCATCCCGTACTTCCTGGCCATGGCGCACGACTTCCACCGGCTGGGCTACAAGCGCACCGACGTCTTCCGGGTCTACGCCTTCAACCTCGTGCTGCTCCCGGTGAACCTGGCCGGCACGCTCACGTCGTTGCAGCAGGCGGCCTCGAACTCCAAGATCGCCTTCGCCCGCACGCCCAAGGTCGCCGACCGCACGGCCGCCCCCGCGCTGTACGTGCTCGCGGCCTACGCCATCGCGCTCTTCTCGTTCTACACGCTCGCCGGTGACCTCACGGCCGGGCGCTGGAGCCATGCGGTGTTCGCCGGGTTCAACGGGGTGCTCACCAGCTACGCGATCGTCGCGTTCATGGGGTTCCGCAACTCGCTGGTGGACATCTGGGTGGGGATGCTGCACTGGATCCGGGTCCCCGCCGCCCCGCGCAGGTCGCGTCGTGCCCGCGCGGCCGCCGCCCGGCCCGCCGAGCCGGACTGGCAGGACGTCCTCTACTACGGCCCCGACCACACCGCGTC
Source organism: Cellulomonas citrea (assembly GCF_009829685.1). Taxonomy (GTDB): domain Bacteria; phylum Actinomycetota; class Actinomycetes; order Actinomycetales; family Cellulomonadaceae; genus Cellulomonas; species Cellulomonas citrea. The sequence goes on along the minus strand of NZ_VWSD01000072.1, from coordinate 4,682 downwards.
CGAGGCCTCGACCCGGGTCGCCGTCTCGACCGTGCCGCCGGTGCGGCGGGGCGACACCCGTGCCCGCCAGCGCGGGTGAGTGCCATGGCCCGCCCCGCACGGTGCGTGCGCACCCCTCGACCCGACCGCCTCAGGAGCAGTGATGTCCGCCACCTCCGCTGAGCCGCGACCGCGCACCCGGGTCTCCCCGCTGCGCGTGCTCATCGTGCTCGTGTGCGTCGCCGCAGTGGCCGGGGTGGGTGTGCGGGCCGTCCGCGGGCTCGTCGCCGCCGCCGTGACCCCGGGCCCCTCGGCCTTCAGCCCGTACGTCGACGTCACCGCGTGGCCGTCGTACGCCTTCGAGACGCCGGCCGGTCCGGCGCAGTCGCACGTGACGCTCGCCTTCGTCGTGGCCGACCCGGCGCAGACGTGCACCCCGAGCTGGGGCGGGTACTACACGCTCGACGGGGCCGCCTCCTCGATCGACCTGGACCGGCGGATCACCCAGCTGCGCAGCACCGGCGGGGACGTCCGGGTCTCCTTCGGCGGCCAGGCGAACAGCGAGCTGGCGACCGTGTGCACCGACCCCGACCGGCTGGCGACCGCCTACCGGTCCGTGGTGGACCGGTACGACCTCACGAGCATCGACCTGGACCTGGAGGGTGCTGCGCTGCAGGACTCCGCGGGCATGGCGCGCCGCGCGGCGGCCGTGGCCACGGTGCAGCAGCAGGTCGACAAGGCCGGCCGGCCGCTCGCGGTGTGGCTCACGCTGCCCGCCGGGCAGACCGGGCTGACCGCACCGGGCGAGCAGGCCGTCACGGCGATGCTCGCGGCGGGGGTCGACGTCGCCGGGGTCAACGCCATGACGATGGACTTCGGCGTGGCCACCTCGGCCGCCGCGCCGCTCTACCCGGTCGTGGAGAAGGCCGCCGATGCGGTGCACACGCAGGTCGTGAGCCTGTTCGGCAAGGCCGGCCGGTCGCTGGGGCAGGCGCAGTCGTGGGCGAAGGTCGGCCTCACGCCGATGATCGGCCAGAGCGACGAGAAGTCCGAGCAGTTCACGCTCACCGATGCTGCGCAGGTCAACCAGTACGCGCGTGACCACGGTGTCGGCCTGGTGTCGATGTGGTCGCTCAACCGGGACGCCACGTGCGCCCCGCCGCTGCCCTCGGTGACCACGGTGGTGCAGAGCACGTGCAGCGGGGTCGACCAGCGGGGCGTCTCGTTCGCGGACACGTTGTCCTCGGACCTGCCGGCGCCCGTGCTGAGCTCGACGGCCTCGGCGAGCGGGACGCCCACCGCCGCGCCCGTCCCGACGAGCGCGCCGACCTCGGCCGTCGACGACCCGGCGCACAGCCCGTACCCGATCTGGGACCCGCTCGGCACGTACCCGGGGGGCACCAAGGTGGTGTGGCGGCACAACGTGTACCAGGCGCGCTACTGGACCTCGGGCGTCGCGCCGGACACCGCCGTCGCCAACCCGCTGGACTCGCCGTGGACCCTGCTGGGACCGGTCATGCCGGGGGACACCCCGTCGCCGCTGCCCACCCTGCCGGCCGGCAGCTACCCGCAGTGGAACCCGCAGCAGGCGTACGTCGCCGGCACCCGGGTGCAGCTCGGCCTGGTGCCGTACGAGGCCAAGTGGTGGACCCAGGGGCAGCAGCCGGGCACGGCGGTGGCCGGTGGCTCGCCGTGGGTGCTCGTCATCCCGTCGAGCTGACGGCCGTCGGCACCGGCGGGACCTCGCCGGCCACGACCTGGGCGAACAGCCGCTCGTAGTCGGCCACCATCCGGTCGGCCGAGAACCGGGCGAGCCCGTCGGCCCGGCAGACGGCGCGGTCGAGACCCCGGACGGCTGCGACCGCGCCGACGGCCTGCTCGACGTCGTCCACGAGGAAGCCGCCGAGCCCGGGGCGCACCAGCTCGGGCATGGACCCGCGCCGGTAGGCGATCACGGGGGTGCCCGTGATCAGGGACTCGGCGACGGACAGGCCGAACGGCTCGTCGAAGTCGATGAGGTGCAGCAGCGCGAGCGCGCCACCGAGCAGCCGGTCGCGGTCGGCCGGTCCGACGGAGCCGAGGTAGCGCACCGCGTGCCCGTCGACGTACGGCTCGACCTGGCTGTGGAAGTAGGCCGTGTCGTGCACGACCCCGGCGATCACGAGCGGCAGCCCGGCACGGCGGGCCACCTCGATCGCGGTGGCGGTGCCCTTGTCCGGGTGGATGCGGCCGAGGAAGAGGAGGTAGCCGCCGGCGCCGGTGCCGGGGGAGAAGCGTGCGACGTCGATGCCGTGGTGGATCGTCGCGGCGTAGTGCAGGTCCTGGTGGCGGTCGGCGTCGCTGATCGCCACGTAGTGCGCGACGTCGTCGTAGGCCCGGTAGACCGGCACGATCCGCGACGAGGAGAACCCGTGGATCGTGGTGACGACGGGCGTGTCGACCAGCCGGCTGAACACCAGCGGCAGGAAGTCGAACTGGTTGGAGATGACGTCGAACTGCCCGGCGCGCTCGAAGGCCGCGGCGATGTGCAGCGCCTCGGCGACCTTGGCGTCGACGGAGGGGTCCTCCTCGTAGCCGGCGGGGACCTGGGTGTGCAGCCGGGCGCTGGTGAGCGAGTCGGCGGTGGCGAACAGGGTGACCTCGTGCCCGCGGGCGACGAGGCCCTCGGTGAGGGTGGCGGCGACCTGCTCCCACGGTCCGTAGTCACGGGGCGGGACGCGATGGGCGATCGAGGCGAGCACGGCGACCCGCATCGGGGCACCTCCGCATCTGTTGGGCCGAGCGTACGCCCCGCCCTACGTTTCCTTCACCCTGGTATGGTCATAAGACAAATCGACGATGACCTGGGCTTTACATTTCCCGTGCGCCGCATCTGCGCACGAGGCAGATGGGCGTGACGTGACGAGCGGCGCGGGGGCAGCAGGTCCGTGGTCGCCGGCCCCCGGGTCGGGTCCTGGCGCCGACGTCGGGCCTCACCGCGACGCCGCCACCTTCCTTCGCGCACGGCAGCACCCACGCTGCGAGATCGCCACCTGAAGGAAGCCTCCATGGCCGTCCGGCTCGGGTTCCTGTCCACCTACCCGCCCACCCAGTGCGGCATCGCGACGTTCTGCCAGGCGCTCGCCGGCCAGCTCGCCGCCGACGGCGCGCAGATCGGGGTCGTGCGCCTCGTCGACAGCCCGCAGGTCTCGCCGGCCCCGGTCGTCGCCGAGTGGGTCACCTCCCGGCCGCAGGACGCCGCCCGGGTCGCGCAGGTGCTCGACGGGTTCGACGTGGCCGTGCTGCAGCACGAGTACGGGATCTTCGGCGGACCCGACGGGCAGGATGTGCTCGAGGTCGTGCGCCGGCTGCGGGTCCCGCTGCTCACGGTGCTGCACACCGTGCTCACCCAGCCGTCGGCCAACGAGCACCGCGTGCTCGCCGGCGTGCTCGACCGCTCCGACGTCGTCGTCACCATGACCCGCACGGCCCGCGACCGGCTGCTCGCCGGCTGGGCCTTCGACCCGGCGCGCGTCGTCGTGATCCCGCACGGTGCGGCCGAGCCCACCGTCGTCGCGTCCGCGGTCAAGGCGCTCGTCACGCCGGCGACCTGGCGGGCCTCCGGCCGGGCCGTGGCGCGGGCCACGACGGGCGGCACCGGGCTGCCGGGTGCCCGCGCCACCGTGCTCACCTGGGGTCTGCTGTCCCCGGGCAAGGGCATCGAGTGGGCGCTGCTGGCCCTCGCCGAGCTGCGCGACCGGATCGCGCTGCCGACCTACCAGGTGGTCGGGCAGACGCACCCGAAGGTCGCCGAGCACGAGGGTGAGGCCTACCGCGACCGCCTGCTGGCGATGACCCGGGACCTCGGCCTGGCCGACTCGGTCCGGTTCGACGGGCGGTACCTGTCCCGGTCCGACCTGGACGAGGTGGTCCGCCGCGCCGACGTCGTGCTGCTGCCCTACGACTCGGTCGAGCAGGTGACCTCCGGGGTCCTCACGGAGGCCGTCGCCGCCGGCAAGCCCGTGGTCTCCACGAGCTTCCCGCACGCCACCGAGCTGCTGTCCGGCGGTGCCGGTCTGCTCGTCCCGCAGCGTGACCCCGGTGCGATCGCCGACGCGCTGCAGACCGTGCTCACCTCGCGCGGGGTCGCCGCCTCGATGGCCGCCACCTCCCGGAGCCTGGCCGCCGAGCTGCTGTGGCCCGCCGTGGCCGCCCGGTACCTCGCACTGGCCGGCACCCTCACCAGCGCCCGCAGCATCGCCGGCACTCCCGCCGGCGCCTCCGCCAGTCCCCGCACCGGCACGCTGACCGGCGTCGACGTGCAGGCGGTCGCCCTGTGAGCGGCTCGTTCGCGCACCTGGCACGCCTCACCACCGCGACCGGGCTCTTCGAGCACGCCCTGGGGACCACGCCGCGCCTCGAGCACGGCATGTGCGTCGACGACGTCGCGCGCGCCCTCGTCGTCACCGCCCGCCAGCCCGACCCCGCACCCGAGGTCGTCGCGATGTCGGGCACGTACCTGCGGTTCCTGCTGGACGCGCAGCAGGACGACGGCCTCATGCACAACCGCCGGTCCACCACAGGGGTGTGGCTCGACGTGCCGTCCGCCGACGACCAGTGGGGGCGTGCGCTGTGGGCCTTCGGCGTCGCAGCCACACGCTCACCGGACCCGCAGGTGCGCGACGGTGCCGCGCGGGGCGCGACCCGCGCGCTCGCAGCCCGCT
>NZ_VWSD01000071.1 GCF_009829685.1 Cellulomonas citrea | reverse complement strand
CGGGTCGCCGGGCCTGACGGGGCCCGCCGGATGCGCCGGTTCCAGGCGCTCGCCTCCGAGCTGGCCTTCCTGCGCGAACGGATGGTGCGCGGCACGGCGGCGCCCACCGCGCCCGCCCAGGAGTACGCCGGGCTCGTCGGGCTGGCCCAGCTGCGCGCGACGCTCCCGCCGCTGGCCACCCGGTAGCGGTCCGGGGCCGTGCGCCCCGGTGCGCGTCGGTGCCGCATCGGTGGGTGGATGCGCCGCGGGGCGCCGCGACCCGGTGACTTGACCGGGTCGCGGCGCCCCGCGGGTGCTCTTCTCAGGCGACGAGCGAGCGCAGCACGTACTGCAGGATGCCGCCGTTGCGGTAGTAGTCGGCCTCACCAGGGGTGTCGATGCGCACGACCGCGTCGAACGTGACGACCGTGCCGTCGGCCTTCGTCGCGCTCACCTGCACCGTGCGGGGCGTGCTGCCCTCGTTGAGCGCGGTGATCCCGGAGACGTCGAACATCTCGGTGCCGTCCAGCCCCAGCGACTGGGCGTTCTGCCCGGCGGGGAACTGCAGCGGCAGCACGCCCATCCCGATGAGGTTCGAGCGGTGGATCCGCTCGAACGACTCGGTGATGACCACCCGGACGCCGAGCAGCGAGGTGCCCTTGGCGGCCCAGTCGCGCGAGGAGCCGGAGCCGTACTCCTTGCCGCCGAGCACGACGAGCGGCACACCGGCGGCCTGGTAGGCCACCGAGGCGTCGTAGATGCTCGTCTGCTCACCCGTGAGGAAGTTGACGGTGTACCCGCCCTCCACCCCCGGCACCAGCTGGTTGCGCAGCCGGATGTTGGCGAAGGTGCCCCGGATCATCACCTCGTGGTTCCCGCGACGCGAGCCGTAGGAGTTGAAGTCCTTGCGGTCGATGCCGTGCTCGGCCAGGTAGCGCCCGGCCGGGCTGTCCGCCTTGATCGACCCGGCGGGGCTGATGTGGTCGGTGGTCACCGAGTCACCGAGCACCGCCAGCGCCCGCGCACCCGTGATGTCCTGCACCGGGGCCGGGGTGGCCGGCATGCCGTCGAAGTACGGGGGCTTGCGCACGTACGTCGAGTCGTCGTCCCACGCGAAGGTCGCGCCCTGCGGGGTCGCCAGCGCCCGCCACCGCTCGTCGCCGGCGAACACGTCGGCGTAGTCGTGGGTGAACATGGCCCGGTCGATCGACGAGTCGATCGTGGCCTGGACCTCCTCGGGCGACGGCCAGATGTCCGCCAGGAACACCGGCTGACCCGCGTCGTCGCGGCCGAGCGGCTCGGTCGCGAAGTCGAAGTCCATCGTGCCGGCCAGCGAGTAGGCGATCACCAGCGGCGGGCTGGCCAGGTAGTTCATCTTCACGTCCGGGTTGATCCGGCCCTCGAAGTTGCGGTTGCCGGACAGCACCGCGGCGATCGCCAGGTCGTGCTCGGCGACGGCGGCCGAGACCTTCTCGTCGAGCGGGCCGGAGTTGCCGATGCACGTCGCGCAGCCGTAGCCGACCAGGTGGAAGCCGAGCTTCTCCAGGTACGGCCACAGGCCGGCCTTCTCGTAGTAGTTGGTGACGACCTGGGACCCGGGGGCCATCGAGGTCTTCACCCACGGCTTGGCCGACAGGCCCTTCTCGACGGCCTTCTTGGCCAGCAGACCCGCCGCGAGCATCACCGAGGGGTTCGACGTGTTGGTGCACGACGTGATCGAGGCGATCGCCACCGCGCCGTGGAACAGCTCGAAGCTGCGTCCGACGCTGTCGGTCACCTCGAACCGCACCGGGTGGGCCGGGCCCACGGCCGGCGAGTCGGACGCCGGGAAGGACTCCTTCTCCGACTCGTCGACACCGTTGAGCGTCGGGGCGTAGGTGGGCAGGTCGCGGGCGAACTGCTCCTTGGCCCGGGACAGCTCGATGCGGTCCTGCGGACGCTTCGGCCCGGCGATCGACGGCACGACGGTCGACAGGTCCAGCTCGAGGTACTCGGAGTACACCGGCTCGACGTACCCGTCGGTCGTGGGGTCGAGCCACAGCCCCTGCTCCCGGGCGTACGCCTCGACCAGGGCGACCTGCTCGTCCGAGCGCCCCGTGAGGCGCAGGTAGTCGAGCGTGCCTGCATCGATCGGGAAGATCGCGCAGGTCGAGCCGAACTCCGGGCTCATGTTGCCGATGGTGGCACGGTTGGCCAGCGGCACCGCCGCGACGCCCGCGCCGTAGAACTCGACGAACTTGCCGACCACACCGTGCTTGCGCAGCATCTGGGTGATCGTGAGCACCACGTCGGTGGCGGTGACCCCGGCCGGGATGGCCCCGGTGAGCTTGAACCCGACCACCCGCGGGATGAGCATCGACACCGGCTGGCCGAGCATGGCCGCCTCGGCCTCGATGCCGCCGACGCCCCAGCCCAGCACGCCCAGGCCGTTGACCATCGTGGTGTGCGAGTCGGTGCCGACGCAGGTGTCGGGGTAGGCCCGCAGCACACCGTCGACCTCACGGGTCATGACGACCCGCGCGAGGTACTCGATGTTGACCTGGTGCACGATGCCGGTGCCCGGCGGGACGACCTTGAAGTCGTCGAACGCGGTCTGGCCCCAGCGCAGGAACTGGTAGCGCTCACGGTTGCGCTGGTACTCCAGCTCCACGTTGCGCTCGAACGCGTCCGCGCGGCCCGCCACGTCGATCTGCACCGAGTGGTCGATCACCATCTCGGCGGGCGAGAGCGGGTTGATCTGGGACGGGTCGCCGCCGAGGTCGACGACGGCCTCGCGCATGGTCGCCAGGTCCACGACGCAGGGCACGCCGGTGAAGTCCTGCATGATCACCCGGGCCGGGGTGAACTGGATCTCAGTGTCCGGCTGGGCGTCCGGGTCCCAGGCGGCGAGTGCACGCACGTGGTCGGCCGTGATGTTGAGGCCGTCCTCCGTGCGCAGCAGGTTCTCCGCCAGCACCTTGAGGCTGTAGGGCAGTCGCGCGAGGCCGGGGACGGCCGCGAGCCGGTACACCTCGTAGTCGGTGCCGCCGACCTGAAGCGTGCCGCGCGACCCGAAGCTGTCGAGGTTGCTCACCTGGGGTTCTCCTTCGCACCGGGGTGTTATCTCGACATCAAGATATCACTTGGCACCCCTCGCGGAGGCCGAACTCCCCCGCGGCGCGCGCAGCTGTCGGCGCGGGTGCGCGCACCCGCGCCGACCTGCGGCTCAGCGCTGCGGTGCGGACCCGTGCGCCTCCTCGGCGGCCTTGCGCTCAGCCTCGATCAGCCGCTCGTGCGAGCGCGGGTCGTAGTCCGGGGTGCCCTGCTTGCCGAGCTCGGCGGCCACCGCTCGCTTGGCCGCTGCCAGCCTGCTCGTCCGGTCCGTGGTCATGTCTGCCTCCCTGGCCCGACGTCGTGTGGACGCCTCCCACGGTAGGCGCGCACCCGCACCGGCGCGAGGGCTGCCGGACCGCAGCCCGACCTCGGGCTCAGCGGTGCGCGCGCCCCAGCACCGCGACCGCCTCGAGGTGGTGCGTCATGGGGAACAGGTCCAGACCGTCCACCTGCTCGGTGACCAGCCCACCGGCGGCCAGCAGCGCCAGGTCACGGGCCAGGGCCGCCGGGTCGCACGCCACGTAGACCACCCGCTCGGGGGCCAGCGCCAGCACCTGGTCCACCACGGCACGTCCGGCCCCGGTGCGCGGCGGGTCCAGCACCACGACGTCGGCGTGCACGATCTGCTCGCTCGTCGCCAGCGTTCGTGCGACATCGCCGTGCACGAGCGTCACCTGCGGCGCGTCGTGCACGTTGCGCCGGGCGTCGCGCACCGCCCGTGCGTCGCCCTCCACGGCCACCACGCTCCCGTCGGCACCGACGGCCTGCGCCAACGGCACCGTGAAGAGGCCCGCCCCGGAGTACAGGTCGGCGACCGTCGCCCCCGCGATGTCGCCCACACCAGCGAGGACCCGCTCGACGAGCACCGCCGGCGCGCTGCGGTGCGCCTGCCAGAACCCGTCGGCCGCCACGCGATAGGTGTGCGGACCGACCGTCTCGCGCACCGCACGCGGTGCCGTCGGGCGCCGGTCGACCCGGTGGTGCACGAGGTCCCACGGCTCACCGTCGACCAGCACCACCGGCCGGTCGCCCCCGAGCGGGGCGGCCACCTCGATCCGGGCGCCGGCCGGCCAGGTGCGACCGAACAGGTCGAGGTCCGCGATCTCCTGGGTGGCCAGGGGCATCGAGTCGAGCGGGCGCACCTCGTGGCTGTGCCACACCTGCATCCCGGCACGTCCGAGGTCGTCGGTGACGAGGTCGACCCGCGTGCGCCAGGCCAGGCCGCCCCGTTCGACGTCACCCGGTGCGGGCAGCACCGTCACCTCGCGCTCGTCGTGCGCGAGCCGGCGCAGCTGCTCGGCGAGCACGGCCGCCTTCCAGCGCTGCTGGGCCGCGGGGGCCACGTGCGACAGCTCTCCCCCGCCGACGCCGCCCGGCCCCGCGGCCGGCCAGACCGACGGGACCCGGTCCGGCGATGCGTCGAGCACCTCGACCGCGTCGGCACGCCAGAAGGAGGCGTCCGGGGCGGCATGGGTCAGCCTGGCCCGGACCCGCTCCCCGGGCAGGGTGTGCCGGACGAAGACGACCCGGCCGTCCAGGCGGGCGACGCAGTGGCCGCCGTGCGCGACCGGCCCGACGGTCAGCTCGACCAGCGTCTCGTCGCTCACTTGTCACCCTCCGCGGGCTCTGCGGTGGTCGGTGCCGGCCCCCGGCGGGTGTCACCGGCGACCGGGGCGGAGTCCAGCTTCTCGGCCACCGAGCGGGTGCGCGCCGACGAGTCGAGCTGCCACGGCACCGAGGCGACGATCACGCCGCGCATGAACAGCAGCCTGCTCTTGAGCCGGATCGCGCTCTGGTTGTGCAGCAGCGCCTCCCACCAGTGCCCGACGACGTACTCCGGGACGTACACGACGACGAGGTCACGGGGGCTCTCCCTGCGGATGGAGCGGACATAGGTGAGCACCGGGCGGGTGATCTCGCGGAACGGGGAGTCGAGCACGCGCAGCGGGACCGGCAGGTCCATGGACTCCCACTGCTCGCGCAGCGCGACCACGTCCTCGGCGTCCACACCCACGGTGACGGCCTCGAGGACGGACGGCCGCGAAGCACGCGCATAGGCCAGCGCCCGCATCGTCGGGCGGTGCAGGTGCGAGACCAGCACGATCGCGTGCACGCGGGAGGGCAGCGCGCGGGCCGAGGGCGCGTCGGCGTCGAGCGCCAGCTCCTGGCGCACCCGGTCGTAGTGCCGGTGGATCCCGTTCATCAGGGTGAACACCGCGACCATCGCCAGGATCGCGATCCACGCACCGAGCAGGAACTTGGTGACGATGACGACGACCAGCACGGTGGCCGTCATCGCGAAGCCCACCGCGTTGATGACCCGGGACCGCTTCATCCGGGACCGGACGGCCGGGTCCGGCTCGGTGCGCAGGTGCCGCCCCCAGTGCCGCAGCATGCCGAGCTGGGACAGCGAGAACGAGACGAACACCCCGACGGTGTACAGCGGGATGAGCAGCGTCACGTCGGCATCGAAGGCCCAGATGAGCACCGCGGCGCCACCGGCCAGCGTGACGATCCCGTTCGACAGGGCGAGGCGGTCGCCGCGGGTGTGCAGCTGACGCGGCATCCAGCCGTCACGGGCCAGGATCGAGCCGAGCACCGGGAAACCGTTGAACGCCGTGTTGGCCGCGAGCACCAGGATGAGCCCGGTCACCGCGGCCACCAGGTGGAAGGCGAACGGGAAGCCGGAGAAGATCGCCTCGGACAGCTGGCTGATGACCGGCGCCTGGACGTAGCTCGAGCCCACCGGCACACCGTCGCGCAGCAGCTGGGTGGCCGGGTCCTCGACGTAGTGCACCCCGGCCTGGCGGGCCAGGAACAGGATCGACAGCACGAGCGTGGAGCTGATCAGCCCGAGCAGCAGCAGCGTGGTCGCGGCGTTCTTGCTCTTCGGCTTCTTGAAGGCCGGGACCCCGTTGCTGATCGCCTCCACACCGGTGAGCGCGGTGGAACCCGAGGCGAACGCGCGCAGCACGAGGAACGCGCCGGCCGCCCCCGCCAGCCCGCTCTCGAAAGCCGGCGTCGGCGCCAGGGCGAGGTCCGACGACACGGCCTGCGGCAGCGTGCCCGTGGCCCAGCGCACCAGGCCGACACCTGCGGTGATACCGATCGTGGCCATGTAGAGGTAGACCGGCACCGCGAACGCGGTCCCCGACTCCCGCACGCCGCGCAGGTTGAGCAGCATGAGCACGACGACGATCACCAGACCGAGCTGAACCTCGTGCCCGCGCAGCTCCGGGATCGCGGCCGAGGCGTAGCGCGCACCGGCCGAGACCGACACGGCCACCGTGAGCACGTAGTCGACGAGCAGGGCCGAGGCCACCGTGAGGCCGGCGCGCGGGCCGAGGTTGACGGTCGCGACCTCGTAGTCGCCGCCGCCGGAGGGGTAGGCGTGCACGTTCTGCCGGTACGAGGCGATGACCGTGGCCATGACCACGACCACCGCCAGACCCACCCACGGCGACAGCGTCGTGGCCGCGAGCCCGGCCGCGGCCAGGGTGAGCAGGATCTCGTCAGGGGCGTACGCGACCGACGAGAGCGCGTCGGAGGCGAACACCGGCAGCGCGATGCGCTTGGGCAGCAGCGTGTGCCCCATCCGGTCGCTGCGAACGGGTCGCCCCAGCAGCAGGCGCTTGGCGGCATCAGCGAGGTCGGACACGAGGACTGATGGTAGAGCCGCGCCGCGCGCCCGGCTCCCGGCATCCGTCCCGACCGGGAAGGAGGTAGCCTCACCGCTCGTGCACTTCGTCATCATGGGCTGCGGACGCGTCGGCGCCGCACTTGCCCTCTCCCTCGAGGAGCGGGGCCACTCGGTGGCGGTCGTCGACCAGAACGCCGAGGCGTTCCGTCGGCTGCCACCGGACTTCGAGGGCAACAAGGTGACCGGCCTCGGGTTCGACCGCGACACCCTCACCAGCGCCGGTATCGACGACGCGTACGGCTTCGCCGCGGTCGCCGACGGGGACAACTCGAACATCCTGGCCGCCCGCGTGGTCCGCGAGACGTTCGGCGTGGACAACGTGGTGGCGCGCATCTACGACCCGCACCGCGCCGAGGTCTACCAGCGGCTCGGCATCCCCACCGTGGCGACCGTGCGCTGGACCACCGACCAGGTGCTGCGCCGGCTGCTCCCGATGGGGGCCACCGACGAGTTCCACGACGCCTCCGGGCAGATCGCGCTCGCCCAGGTCGACGTCAACCCAGCCTGGGTCGGACTGCCCGTACGCCATCTCGAGGACGCCTCCGGCGCGCGGGTCGCCTACCTCACCCGGTACGGGGACGGCGTGCTGCCGACCTCGTCCACCGTCCTGCAGGAGAACGACGTGGTCCATGTGCTGCTGCGGGTGGAGGACACCCCCGCCGTCGAACGGGTCCTCACCGGACTCCCGCCGGTGAGCTCATGAGGGTCATCATCGCCGGGGCCGGCTCGGTCGGTCGGTCCATCGCACGCGAGCTGCTGCTGCACGGCCACGAGGTCACGGTCGTCGACCGGCAGCCCTCGGCCATGCGGGTCGCCCAGGTCGCCGACGCCGAGTGGGTGCTCGCCGACGCGTGCGAGCTGCCGACGCTGCGCCAGATCCGGGCCGACGAGTGCGACGTCATGGTCGCCGCGACCGGTGACGACAAGGCCAACCTCGTCATCTCGCTGCTGGCCAAGACCGAGTTCGGCGTCCCCCGCACCGTCGCCCGGGTGAACAACCCGAAGAACGAGTGGATGTTCGACGAGGCCTGGGGGGTCAACGTCGCCGTCTCCACCCCGCGCATCATGACCGCGATGGTCGAGGAGGCCGTCGCGGTCGGCGACCTGGTGAAGATCTTCACCTTCCACCAGTCGAAGGCGGACATCCGCGAGGTGACGCTGCCGGACGACTCCCCGCTGGTCGGGCGGCTCGTCGGTCAGGTCGTGTGGCCGGCGGACACGGTGCTCGCCTGCATCGTGCGTGACGCCCGGCCGCTGGCACCCAGCCCGGACGACACCCTCGAGGGGCGCGACGAGCTGCTGTTCGTCACGGGCCGGGATGCGGACGAGCAGGCTCTGGAGCAGGTGCTGGCCGGACAAGAACCCAGCTGAGCCACAGCACGAGGGCGAACAGCGGGACCCCCATGACGAGCTTCGCGGTGCCCAACCAGGCCACCTGCGCGGCCAGGTAGAGCGGCACCTGCACGGCGAGCCGGACGGCGAACACCGCGACCCACAGCCAGGTGGCCCAGACTGCTCGACGACGCCGCCCCGGATCGGCACGGAACGCACCGACCGAGGACCAGGGCCCGCCGGACAGCGGACCGTCCGCGTCGAACAAGCCGATGAGCACACCGACCACGGGCCAGCCCACGGCGATCGACGCCGCGGTGGCGACCAGGTAGGCGACGTTGGTCCACAGGCCCCACGCGAAGTAGTTCTCGGCGCGTCCGGACGCCAGCGCCCAGACCACCCCGATCCCGACCCCGAGCACCCCGGACAGCGCCTGGGTGAGCGGCGTGCGCTGCACGAGCCGCGCGACCACCGCCACGAGCGACGCCGCGCCCGCGGCCACCACGGCGGGCACGAGCCGCTGACCGGCCACCAGGTAGACGACCACGAAGAGCAGACCCGGCGCGATCGACTCGACGAGGCCGCGGACCCCGCCGACGGCCTGCGTCAACGAGAACTGCTCGCCGGCCAGGGCGCGCACACCCGTCGGCGGCTGCGGGTCACTCACCGGGACGCGGGCGCAGCTGGTAGCGGGGGTTGAACACGACCCGACGGCCACCGACCTTGCACACCAGGCCCTCGACCTTGAGCCGACGCCCGGGGACGATCCCGGAGATCTCCCGTCTGCCGAGCCAGACCACGTCGAGCGTGCCGCTGCCGTCGTACAGCTCCGCCTCGAGCGCCGGCACGCCGTCGCGCGGGCGCAGGGTCACCGAACGCAGCACACCCGAGACGATCGCGCGGCTGCGGTCCGGCACCTGACCGACCGGGATGCACCCGGTCGCCTGCGCGTCCTGACGCTCCTCGGCTGCCTCGACCTCGGCCCGCGAGGCGAGCAGCGCGCGGGCGCGCTCACGCATCGTCGTCATCGGATCTCCGTGATCTCGGGGCCACGGGCGAACGGGTCCACCGGTGCCGGCTCAGGCACCGGTGCCGGCCCCACCTGCCCGGGCAGCTGCAACGCCAGCGGCTCACGGGGCGGCATGGCCTCCGTGCCGCGCACCACGACGGTGCCCGCGAAGAACTGCTCGACCGCGGCGGCGGCCTCGGCGTCGGTCGTGGCCCGACCGGTGATGACACCGCGCAGGAACCAGCGCGGACCGTCGGCGCCGATGAACCGGACCACGCGCTGCCCGGTCCGCCCCTCGGCCGTGCGCACGACGACACGTGCCAACAGCTCCCGGCCGAAGGGACCGGGCAGGTCGTCGACGGTGCCCCCGTCGGAGGTCACCTGCTGGGCGATCTCCTCCCGGATCTCGTCCCAGATGCCCTCCGAACGCGGCGCGGCGAACGGTGCCAGCTGCAGCTCGGAGCCGTCGAGCTCGACGCGGACCAGCGTCACCACCTGGCCCTTGGTCTCCATGTGCACCTTGGCACCGGGCGCGACCGCGAGCCGCATCCCCCCGAGGTCCAGCCGGCCGTCCCCCGGGGGCACCTGCGAGGCGTCCCACGGGCCGGTCGGCTCGCCGGGCTCGTCGTCGGTCACGTCGTCCGGCTCGGGCTCAGGGACGTCCTCGGTCCCGAGCTCCTGGTCGCTGGGGTCGACCTCGACCTCGTCATGTGCGGCGTCCTTCGTGCCGCGGCGGAACAGCGCCACCTACGCACTCCCGTCCGGGCGCGCCGGTGCGCGCCGTCGCTGCTCAGGGTAGTCCGCGCGCGGCGACGATCCGCTCATGCGGTGCCCCAGCCGCCCGACGAGCCGAAGCCGCCCGCACCGCGCTCCGAGCCGGGCAGCTCGGCGACCTCGACGAAGCTCGCCCGCTCGACCCGCTGGACCACGAGCTGGGCGATGCGGTCGCCACGGGCCAGCCGCAGCTCGGCCGCGGTGTCGGTGTTGAGCAGCGTCACCAGGATCTCGCCGCGGTACCCCGAGTCGACCGTCCCTGGTGCGTTGACGACCGTGAGCCCGTGCCGCGCGGCCAGGCCCGAGCGCGGGTGCACGAACGCCGCGTGACCGGGCGGCAGCGCGATCGCCACGCCGGTGGGCACGGTGACCCGCTCACCGGGTGCCAGGACCACGTCGACCCGGGTCATGAGGTCGGCCCCCGCGTCGCCCTCCTTGGCGTAGCCCGGGACCGGGAGCCCCGGGTCCAACCGCACCAGCAGCACCTCGACGTCGTCCACGGCGCCCGACCCTACCGGCCCGTCGCACCGAGCTCGGGCCGTCGATGCGATGCTGGCCCCGTGACCTCCGCGCCCGACCATGACGAGCGACTCTGGTTCGGCCCTGTGGGCTGGTTCGGGGTGGCGCTCGCGGCCCTCAGCCTCGGCGCCGTCCCCGCACCGATCAGCCCCCGGCTGGGCCTCGTCGTCGCCGTCGTCTCGCTGCTCGTGACCATCGTCGTGGTCGTCGCGACCACGGCGCGCGTCCGGGTGGCCGACGGGGTGCTGCGGGCCGGCCGGGCCCAGGTGCCGATCGCGCTGCTCGCCGCGCCGCGTGCGTTGAGCCCCCAGGAGCTCGCGGTGGAGCTGGGACCGGCGCTCGATGCGAGGTCCTACGCGTGCCTGCGATCCTGGGTGCGGACCGCCGTGCGGGTGGAGCTGCGCGACCCCGCCGACCCGACCCCGTACTGGATCGTCTCGACCCGCCGTCCCGCGGCGCTCGTGGCGGTCCTGGAACGCGCGGGTGCGGCACCCGAGGCCGCACCGGCCCCCTAGCCCCGGCTCGGCGCGCACCTGGTGACGAGGGTTGCGGCCTGGCGACCGGCCGCGTGCAGGTGCCGGCGTGCGGGTGCCTGTGCGCGGCCCGCCGGCCCAGAACGACGACGGCCGGCGACCCGAGGGGTCACCGGCCGCGGTCAGGCTCGTTCGGTCAGGCAGCGCACTCCGAGCAGACGGGCTGGCCGTTGCGCTCGTAGGCGAGCTGGCTGCGGTGGTGCACCAGGAAGCAGTGCGAGCAGGTGAACTCGTCCGCCTGGCGCGGCAGCACCCGGACGGACAGCTCCTCACCCGAGAGGTCGGCACCGGGGAGCTCGAAGCCTTCCGCGGCCTCGGTCTCGTCCTCGTCGACCACGCCCGAGTTCTTGTCGGAACGCCTGGCCTGCAGCTCCTGGAGGCTGTCCTCGGACAGCTCCTCCTCGGTCTTGCGAGGCGCGTCGTAGTCGGTAGCCATCTGTGGCGTCACTCTCCGTGGTCGGGTCGTTCTGTACGCGGCATCAATGCGCGAGGGACCAGATTTGTTCCGTGCCGCGAATGGCCTGTCCCCGCACGGCCGCACGGATTCTGCACCATGCAGACCCGGAGGGCGAACCGTGAGGTCGGCGCGCCGCGCATCGGCGGCACCCGGCCCGCACGGACGTCACCCCTCCAGCGGTGCGTCCGCCCCGGTGCGCTCGAGGATCCCCTGCAGCTCGCCGACCCGCGCACGGTGGCCCGCCACCGTCATGACCTCGCCGGCCGGCCGGCCGCGCAGCCCGGTGATCACCCCACCCGCCTCGGTGACGACGAGGCTGGGCGCGGCCAGGTCCCACGGCCGCAGCCCCCGTTCGAAGAACAGGTCGAGCCCACCCGAGGCCAGCGTGCACAGGTCGAGCCCGGCCGAGCCGAGCCGCCGGATGTCACGCACCTGCGGCAGCAGCTCGGCGAGCACCGCCCCCTGCAGCTCGCGGGCCTGCCGGCGGTAGCCGAAGCCGGTGCCGACCAGGCACAGGTCGAGCGGACCGGGCTCGTCGATACGAAGCCGGCGGTCACCGAACCAGGCGCCGGCGCCGAGCCCCGCGGTGAACGTGCGGCCGTCGCCGGGCGCGTGCACGCAGCCGGCCAGCACCGTCCACGTCGCCGGGTCCGGCTCGCCGCCGTCCGGGGTCACCACCGCGGCCACCATGACCGAGTAGTTGGCCAGGCCGTACAGGTAGTTGACGGTGCCGTCGATCGGGTCCACCACCCACGTGATGCCCGTGCTGCCCTGGGTGAAGCCGCCCTCCTCGCCCAGCACCCCGTCACCCGGGCGCTCCACCGCCAGCAGCTCGCGCAGCAGCTTCTCGGAGGCCAGGTCCATCGCGGTGACGACGTCCTGCGGGCTGGTCTTCGTCGCGGCAACCTCGACGCGGTCCGGCCGGCCGTCCCGGACCAGGTCACCGGCGCGCCGGGCCACGCGCTCGGCCACCTCGCGCAGCTCGTCGATCTGGGCGGGGGGCAGCGGGTTCGATGTCGGCACGCCACCATCCTGCCCGACCCGGTGACCGGCTCACCGGCGCAGGTGCGCGCCAACCGGCCCCGGCGATGGCACCCTGTGGTGGGAGGTGCCATGGGAGAGCTCGAGCTGGTGGGTCTGCACGACGACGGAGAGCACCTCGTCCTGCTCGCATCCGACGGTCAGCGTTTCCGGCTGCGGATCGACGAGCCGTTGCGCGCAGCCGTGCGCCGGGACCGGCCGCAGCTGGAACAGCTGCGCGCCGAACGGGCCGGCACGCTGAGCCCGCGCGAGATCCAGAGTGCGATCCGCGCCGGCGCCACAGCCGCCGAGGTGGCACGGCAGTCGGGTCTGGACGTCGAGGCCGTCCGTCGCTACGAGGGACCCGTGCTCGCCGAGCGCGAGTTCATCGCGGAGCAGGCCAAGGCCGCCCGCGTGGGCCACGAGGCCGGCTCCCCCGCGCTCGGTGACCTGGTCGCCGACCGGCTCGCCGCGCGCGGCATCGACGTCGCGACACTCGCCTGGGACGCCGCGCGCCGCTCGTCCGGGCCCTGGACGGTGCTCGCCCGGTTCGGCGTCGGCGGTCAGGACCGCGAGGCGCGCTGGAGCTACGACCCGTCCAGCCGCAGCCTCACGGCCCAGGAGGACGAGGCGCGCTGGCTGTCCGAGACCGAGCTCGACGAGCCGGTGGGCCGACGGCACCTGTCGGCCGTGCGCGACGTCGTGTTCGACCTGCGCGCCCAGCCCGAGCTGCCCGGCGACGGAACGGCAGGGCCGGTCCCGTCCGACCCCGCCGACACCACCGCGGCGCTGCTCGACGAGCTCGGCAGCCGCCGCGGCCGCCGCCAGCCCGTCGAGGTCGACGACGACGGTGAGGAGTTCGAGGGGTTCGGCCCGCAACGGGCGTTCGACCTCGGTCACCTGCTCGGCCGCGACGACGAGCCGCCCACCGGCAAGACGCCTCCCGAGCCGGTCCCCGCGGGTCCGCAGCGGCCCGCGAGCCCGGTGCTGCCCACCACGGTGCTCCCGACGCCCGTGCTGCCGCATGCAGCCGCACCTACGGCGCGTACCGGGCTCGGACCCGCCGGTGCAGACCTCGCCGGTCCGCAGCCGGTGCTCCCGACGCCGGACGCGTCACCGGCGCCGGCAGCCGACGGTGCCGAGGCCGTGCCCGAGCCCGGTGAACGGACCCGACGGCGCGGTCGCGCCAAGGTGCCCAGCTGGGACGAGATCGTCTTCGGGGCCAGACCGGAGTAGCCCGGCGGCTCAGCGCCCGTCGACGGGCAGCACGGCGCGGGCCACGGCCGCGGTCATCTGGCGCATGTGGTGGCGCCGGCACAGCACCTCGTAGGCGACCTCACCGCCGCCGCCCTCGACGTCACCGACCACCACCTGCTCACCCTGCGTGACCATGAGGCCGTCGAGGGTGCGAGCGTTGTGCGTGGCACGGGCCCCGCACCAGCACAGCGCACGGACCTGCAGCACCTCGACGCGGTCGGCGAGCTCGACCAGCCGCGCCGAGCCCGGGAACAGCCGCGCCCGGAAGTCCGAGGTGATGCCGAACGTGAAGACGTCGACGTCGAGCTCGTCCACCACCCGCGCGAGCTGCTCGACCTGGAGCGCCGTGAAGAACTGGGCCTCGTCGGCGATGACGTAGTCCACCGGGTGCCCGTGGGTGCGCCGGTCGACGACCAGCGACCAGAAGTCCGTGGTGTCGTCCACCTCGAGCGCGCGCCGCGACAGGCCGAGCCGGGAGGAGATGGTGGCGACACCGGCGCGGTCCAGCCGGGTGAACAGCAGGCCGTCACGGCCGCGCACGGCATGGTTGTGGTGCATCTGCAGGGCCAGCGTGGACTTGCCGCAGTCCATCGGCCCGGAGAAGAAGACGAGCTCGGCCATCGGACCTCCTCTAGCCCCCCGCCAGCAGCAGGGGGATGGACATCTCCTGGTCGGTGAGCGAACCGTGCACGCCGACCAGCTCGAGGGAGGCCGGGGTCTGGGTGCGGGAGTCGACCACCGTGGCCCGACCGCCCATCGCCACCAGGACGTCACCGACCACCGGGCGCACCCGCTCGTCCACCGGACCGAGCAGCCCGGCCTCGATCGCCACGTCCCGGGTGAGCACGACGGCCCGGTTCCCGAGCACCTCGCGCCACCGGTCGGCGACCTGCACCGGGTCCGCGCCCGCCGTCAGGTGCAGCTGCATCGCCCGCGGCTCACCGGCCACCAGGTCGACCTGGGCGCGCAGCTCCGGTTCGGTCGCCACGTCCCAGCGCGCCCGCCGGTCGACGTCGACCATGCCGTGGTCGGCGGTGACGAGCAGCAGGGTGCCCGTCGGCAGCGCCCGGGCCAGCCGGGCCAGCTCATGGTCGACCGCCGCCAGCGCATCACCCCACTCCAGCGAGCCCCAGCCGTGGTGGTGCCCGGCCTTGTCGACGTCGCCCCAGTACAGGTACGCCAGACCCGGCGCCCGGAGCACGTCGAGCACCCCGTCGACGCGTTCGACCAACGACTCCGCGGGTCGGTAGCCACCGCCGTGCAGCGCCGCCCGGGTCAGCCCCGACCCCTCGAAACGCTGCGGGCCGACGCTCGTGACCGCGATCCCCGCTGCGGACATCCGGTCGAACCAGGTGGGCGCCGGCTGCCACACCTGCGGCTCGGGGAGCTGGGTCCAGGACACCAGGTTGCCCAGCGCGCCCGTGGCGGGCACGCGCACCGTGTAGCCGAGCATCGCGGTGCGACCCGGCGGCAGACCGGTGCCGAACGTCGCCATCGCGGTCGCCGTGGTCGAGGGGAAGGTGCTGCGCAGCGTGCGCGAGCCCGCGAGCAGACCCCGCAGGAACGGTGCGTGCCCGGACCGCTCGGCCAGGTTGTTGCGTCCGAGGCCGTCGACGAGCACGACCACCATGCGCCGCACGTGCGGCAGCTCCAGCAGCACCCGCGCCTGCTGGGCCTGCTCGTCGTCCAGCCCGAGGGCACCGGCCGCGCCGGCGAGCACGTCGCCCAGCCCGGCCTTGCGGCGGGT
>NZ_VWSD01000070.1 GCF_009829685.1 Cellulomonas citrea | reverse complement strand
CACGTGCAGCAGCTCGGCAGCGGCGCCGACGCCACCGCGGGCGCCGACGGCCCAGGCGCAGGCCCCGGCCTCGGCGACCCCCGTGGGGCCGCACCGCTGCCGACCGGCGCACCGGCACCCGTGCCACCCACGGGAGAGCCCGGTTTCGACTTCCCCGACCCGCACCCCCCGGCACCCGCCGGGATCTGGGCCCACATGCTGGGCGTGCTCGTCGGTCTCGTGCTCGCGCCGGTCGGAGCCCTCGCCCTGCTGCTGGGCCAGTCGCGCATCCTCGTGGTGCAGGCCGACGGCTGGGACGGGGACGTCGAGATGCTCGGGATCGCTCTCGTCGCGGTCGGCGCGGTGCTGCTGGCCTGTGTCGTGCTGCTGGCCACCTGGACCGCCGCGGTCCCCGTGACGGGAGGTGTCGTGCTGCTCCTGCTCGGGCTCCCCGCCCTGGTGGCGCCGACGTTCACGGCGCGCCAGACGCTGCTGCTCATCGACCCCGAGGGCTGGCACGCCACCGTCACCCAGACGGTGGTGGCAGGTACCTCGGGGACGTTGCTGCTCGCCGGGCTGCTGCTGCTCGTGGCCGGGCTCGCAGCGGCCGCGACCCGGCGCCGTGGCCTGCGGCTGGGCGCGTTCCGGGAGCGTCACCGGGTCGGCTGACCGCACCGGGTCACCCGCTCAGGGGACGCCGCTGCGTGGGAGCGCTCCCTTGCTCGCCGCCCGAAACCGGTCCCCCGTCTGGGCCGAAAGTCCCGGTCGAACCGGCTAGTCTCCGACCACGCAGCACGTGCACCGACGATGATGTACGGAGAGTGGCCCGTGACCGAGCAGCAGCACGCACCCGAACCGGGGCTGGAGAACCTCCTGTCGGAGGAGCGCAGGTTCCCGCCGCCCCCCGACCTGGCGGCCCACGCCAACGCGACCAGCGACCTGTACGCCTGGGCCAACGCCGACCGACCGGCCTTCTGGGCCGAGCAGGCACGCACGCTGCTCACCTGGAGCACCCCGTTCAGCACGGGTCTGGACTGGTCGAACCCGCCGTTCGCCACCTGGTTCGCCGACGGTGAGCTCAACGCCGCCTACAACGCCGTCGACCGGCACGTCGAGGCCGGCCTCGGTGACCGGGTCGCGATCCACTTCGAGGGCGAGCCCGGCGACACCCGCACCCTCACCTACGCCGATCTGCAGCGCGAGGTCTCCCGCGCCGCCAACGCGCTGACCGCGCTCGGCGTCGGCACCGGTGACCGGGTGGCCGTCTACCTGCCGATGATCCCCGAGGCCGTCATCACCATGCTGGCCTGCGCCCGCATCGGCGCACCGCACTCGGTGGTCTTCGGCGGCTTCTCCGCCGAGGCGCTGTACTCGCGCATCCTCGACGCCGAGGCCAAGGTCGTCGTCACCGCCGACGGCGGCTACCGCCGCGGCGCACCCGCCGCGCTCAAGCCCGCCGTCGACGAGGCGCTCGCCAAGGGCCCCACGACCGTCGGCCACGTGCTCGTCGTGCGGCGCACCGGCCAGGACACCGCCTGGACGCAGGGCCGCGACGTGTGGTGGCACGACGTCGTGGACACCGCCAGCGACCAGCACACGCCGGTCCCGGTGAACGCCGAGCACCCGCTGTTCATCCTCTACACGTCGGGCACCACCGGGAAGCCCAAGGGCATCCTGCACACCACCGGCGGCTACCTCACCCAGGCCGCGTTCACCCACCTCAACGTCTTCGACCTCAAGCCGGAGACGGACGTGTACTGGTGCACGGCCGACGTCGGCTGGATCACCGGGCACTCGTACGTCGCCTACGGCCCGCTGGTCAACGGCGCGACCCAGGTGATCTACGAGGGCACCCCGGACACCCCGGACCGCGGGCGCTGGTGGTCGATCATCGAGAAGTACAAGGTCTCGATCCTCTACACCGCCCCCACCGCCATCCGCTCCTGCATGAAGTGGGGCGAGCAGTGGCCGGCGGCCCACGACCTGTCCTCGCTGCGCGTCCTGGGCTCGGTCGGCGAGCCGATCAACCCCGAGGCCTGGATCTGGTACCGCAGCACCATCGGCGGGGACCGGGCGCCGATCGTCGACACCTGGTGGCAGACCGAGACCGGCGCCATCATGATCAGCCCGCTGCCCGGGGTGACCACCACCAAGCCCGGCTCCGCCCAGGTGCCGCTGCCGGGCATCGCCGCCGACGTCATCGACGACGAGACGCACTCGGTGCCCAACGGCTCGGGCGGCTACCTCGTCATCACCGAGCCCTGGCCGTCGATGCTGCGCGGCATCTGGGGCGACCCCGACCGGTACGTCGACACCTACTGGTCGCGGTTCAAGGGCATCTACTTCGCCGGTGACGGCGCCAAGAAGGACGAGGACGGCGACATCTGGCTGCTCGGCCGCGTGGACGACGTGATGAACGTGTCGGGGCACCGGCTGTCCACCACCGAGATCGAGTCCGCCCTGGTCAGCCACGAGTGGGTGGCCGAGGCGGCGGTGGTCGGCGCGAGCGACGAGACGACCGGCCAGGCCGTCGTCGCGTTCGTCATCCTGCGCGGTGACGCCGCCGGGGCTGCGCTGCCGGCCGACGAGGTCGCGGCCCAGCTGCGTGCGCACGTGGCCAAGGCCATCGGCCCGATCGCCAAGCCGCGGCAGATCCTCGTCGTGCCCGAGCTGCCCAAGACCCGGTCCGGCAAGATCATGCGACGGCTGCTGCGGGACGTCGCCGAGCACCGGGTGGTCGGCGACGCGACCACGTTGGCCGACTCCTCGGTCATGGACCTCATCGCCGCAGGGCTGGCCGCGCCGAAGGCCTAGTGGTCGGGCGCTGCTGGGGCGGTCAACCCCCCAGCAGCGCCCGCACGAACCGCTCCTGCACCGGCCACCGGGCCACCCCACCGCCCTCGTGGTCGTTGAACGGGTAGACGGTGATGTCCTTGGGGCCCGCGTAGCGGTTGTACGCGGCGAACACGGTCGAGGGTGGGCAGATCGGGTCGAGCAGCGCCGTCGAGAACAAGGCCGGCGCCGAGGCGCGGGCGGCGAAGCTCACCCCGTCCATGTACGACAGCGTGTCGAACACCTGGTCCACCCGGTCACGGTGCACCGCGAGGTAGCGGGCGATCTCGGCGTACGGGTCAGCGTCGGTGAGCCCCACCGCCCGCTCGAAGTGGCAGCAGAACGGCACGTCGACCAGGGCGCCCGCCAGGTCGTCGCGCAGGCCGGCGACAGCGAGGGCGATGCCGCCGCCCTGGCTGATCCCGGTGACCACCAGACGCGCGGGATCGACCCCGTCGAGCAGCCGGACCGCGTCGACGCAGCGCACCGCGTCGATGAACACCCGCCGGTAGTAGTAGTCGGCGGGGTCCTCGATACCACGGGTGGTGAACCCCGGGACCGCGGGTCCGGCACCGTGCGGGTCGTCGGTCACCCCGCCGCCGCCCCAGGCGGAGCCCTGCCCCCGGGTGTCCATCACGACGTAGGCGTACCCCGCGACGGGCCATGCGAGCCGCTCGTGCGGCAGCCCCCGCCCGGCGCCGTAGCCGACGAACTCGACGATCGTCGCCAGCGGTGCGTCGGTGCCGGCCGGGCGCAGGTACCAGCCCAGGACCGAGTCCCCGGCGAACCCCGGGAAGGTCAGCTCGTGCACCGCGACGCCGGTGAGCGGGGAGTCGAGGCGACGGACCTGCGGCGCTCCCCCGAGCGCCCTGGCCTGCGCCACCCCGCCGGTCCAGAAGACGTCGAAGTCCCGCGGTTCACGAACCTGCGGTGCGTAGCTGCGCAGATCCTCCAGGGGCAGGTCGAAGCGGGGCATGGTGGGGTCCTCCAGAGCAGACGGCGAGGGGCAACGAGGGGCAGCGCACCGGCGCGGTGGGCCGGCACGGCGAGGGGCGAAGGGCGAGGTGCGGGCGCGGTCACGACCGCGGCGGGTCGGCCAGCAGGTCGTCGGTGCGCCAGGTCCGGTCACCGTCGGACCATCTGAGCGACGCCGTCCCGGCGGCCAGGTCCGCGACCAGCTCCGCTCGGTGGGCACCGTCGGTCCAGGTGAGGCCCAGACCCGCGCCCGCCGGCGCTGCGGCGAACGTACCGGAGAAGGCCGGGAACCGGTTGCGGAACCGGCACAGCTCGGCCAGCGCCACCACGGCGGGGCTCGCCGCCTGCACCCGCACCTCGTCGCCGGTGTACCGGTGCCGGTTGATGTCCCGGCCCACACCGGTCGCGGCCAGCAGCGCCATGTCGTTGTGGCCGGCGAGCGCGCCGACGTAGTACACCTGCGGGATCCCGGGGCAGAACAGCTGCACGGCCCGGGCCGCCAGGTAGCGCGCCTCGTCACCGCCCAGTGCGTCGAGGTAGGTGCAGTTGACCTGGTAGAGGTCGAGGTTGGACGCCGCGGCGCCCGTCGCCTCCCGGCTCTGCCCGGCCGAGGCGACGTGGACGTGCTCGACCAGCGCGTCGATCTGCGCGGCGTCGAGCAGCCCGGGCTCCCCCGTGGCCGGATCGGGCCCGACGTCGATGATCCCGATCCCGTCGTGGGTGTCCAGCACGGTCACGGCGTTGCCGGGGCGCACGTCGAGCCAGCGCAGCAGCGGTGCGTGGTCGCCGGTGTGGGCCGCGTGCAGCACGAGCGGCGGCAGGGCGAAGTCGTACACCCGGTCGACGCGGTGCGCGATCTCCACCTGTCGCCGGTAGAACGAGTGCACCTCGACCAGCACCTCGAGGTCGCGCGCGTGGGCCAGCGCCGTGAGCTCGTCGATGAACTCGAATGTCTCGGGGGTCATGAAGCACGACGTCCCGGCCGTCTTGATCGCGTAGCCCACCGCATCGAGCCGGATCATCGTCACACCGGCGCGGCTCAACGTGTCCAGGATCGACACCAGGTACTCACGACCCGTTGGCGAGCGGACGTCGATGTCGATCTGCTCGCCGGTGAAGGTGGTCCACACCAGCCGGGGCTCGCCGCCGAGCCGGTACGGCGTGAACGGCAGCCCCGGACGCGGCCGGTAGATCTGCGCCAGCGCATCCTCGGTCGCGCCGGCCGGGAACACCGACCCCAGCGTCAGGAACATCGAGGCGTACCGCGAGCCGTCCCCGCCAGCCACGACGTCGAGGAACTGGGCCGAGTGCGAGGACACGTGGTTGACGATGACGTCGACCGTCAGGTCCACCTCGTCGGCCAGAGCGGCCACGGACGCCCAGTCGCCCAGCCGCGGGTCGACGACCGTGTGGTCGACCGGGTCGAACCCCGCGTCGGCGCCGTCGAACGGGGTGAAGAACGGCAGCGCGTGCACGCCGCCGAAGACCCCCGGGAAGTACTCGCCGAGCAACCTCCGCAGCCCCGCGAAGTCGCCGCCGAGCCGGTCGACGTAGGTGATGAGCTGGACCTCGTTCGCCATGCCCGCCTTGCTCATGCGCCGTGGCCGGACGCGTGGGCGAGCAGGAACTGGACGGTCTGCCCGATCACGGTCACCCGCCGCGGGACCGAGGTCCAGCCGTGGTCCGCACCGTCGACGACGGTCAGCTGCGCCCGGTCGCCGTACAGATCGGCATAGCGCTGGGCGTACACGGTCGGGACGATCGGGTCGGCCGAGCCGTGCAGGATCCGCACCGGGCCCTCGTAGCCCGCCGCGGCTGCGTACGGGTCGAAGCGCACCGCCGCGTCGACGTACGCCTTCGACATCTGCAGCCCGAGGAAGTCCACGTACCCCGTGGCCATCAGGTCACCGAACGGCAGGCCCTGCACCGTCCCGCCCCGCAGCTCGTCGGCGAACACGGCAGCCGGCGACCACAGCGTGAGCGAGGCGACGGGCACCGGGCTGGCCGCCGCGGCCGCAGCCGCCACCACCGAGCCCATGCTCATCCCCACGAGGTGCAGCGCGTCGAAGGTGATCGGCGACTCGTCGGACAGCCAGTCGAGCAGGGCCTGCAGGTGCGCGATCTCCCGGTCGATCGTCACGTCGGCGAACTCCCCGTCGCTCTCCCCGTGGCCCGGGCGGTCGAAGGCGGCGACCTGGAACCCCGCAGCGCACAGCTCACGCGACAGCGCCACGAACAGCCCCAGCCCCTCCATCCGGTTGGAGCCGAAACCGTGGTTGAGCACGACGAGGTCGCCGCCCGTGCCCTCGGCCGGCTGGTGCAGCGAACCGCGGACAACGACGCCCCCGACGGTCGGCTGCAGGTAGGTGGTCTTCACTGACGTCCCTCCGTCGGCGCCCCGCGGCACCGGTGTCGATGGCCGCCCCTCGGCGACCCCTCCATCGCACCCGCCGCAGCACCCGCACGGCAACCGCCACCTGGCGGTCAGGTACGGCGATCCCGCATCCTCATGGCGGTGTCGCCGCCGACGTCCAACCGCCACAGTGGACGTGCGGTGCTGACCCCAGCATCTCGACTTCAACGAAGAAGGGCATGCCTGTGATGAGCACGACAGGCCGGCGCGGGATCCGCGCCACGTCGATCGGTCTCCTGACCGCAGCGAGCGTCGCCGCGCTCGCCGCCTGCTCGCCGCCCGGTACGGGTGCGAGCAGCGCGTCCACCACCACCGCCGCGGTGAGCACGGAGCTGCCCAGCGGGGACGTGGTCCTCGACGTCTACCTGGAGACGAACTTCCAGGAGGCGTTCAAGACGCTCGCCGCCGAGTTCACCAAGGAGCACCCGAACGTCACGTTCGCGTTCCAGTCCGACACGTTCTCGAACCTGGCGCAGAACGCGACCAAGATCATCTCCAGCCCGGACGCGCCCGACCTCATGCGCTACCCGACGGTCTCGCAGGCGGCACAGGACGGGATCCTCACCAACCTCGACCCGTACGCCGGGGCCTACGGGTGGGACTCCTGGCCGCAGGGCACCCTCAACCAGGTGCGGGTGAAGTCGGACGGGTCGCGCGGAGCAGGCGGGTCGTTGTATGCGCTGGGCATCGGCTACTCGGTGACCGGCGTCTACTACAACAAGGCGCTCGCCGCGAAGGCCGGGATCACCTCGGTGCCGACCACCCTCGCCGACTTCGAGGCCGACCTCGCTCAGGCCAAGGCCGCCGGCCAGGTGCCGATCATGGTCGGCAACCAGGACTTCAACGGGGCGTTCCCGCTGCAGGCCGTGCAGAACCAGTTCGACGGGCTGGACAAGCTCAAGAGCTGGATCTACGACGACGCCGGCGCGACCTACCAGCTCGACTCCTCGGTCCAGGCGGCGACGACCATCCAGGACTGGGCGTCCAAGGGCTACTTCCCCGACGACGTCAACGCGATCGACTACGCCACCTCCGTCGGGCGGTTCGCCCAGGGGCAGGGCGTCTTCATGATCAACGGCGACTGGTCGGCCAGCGCCTTCGACCAGGCGAGCCCCGGCGGCTACGGGTTCTTCCTGTTCCCGGGTCAGACCGCGACGAGCAAGCACGTGGCGATGGCGGCACCGGCGACCTACGTCGTCCCCGCGACCGCGAAGCACAAGGACGTGGCCGCCTACTTCTTCAACTGGGTGCACACCGACGCCAAGGCCCGGCAGATCGTGCTGGACATCACCGGGTCCTCCCCGGGCGGGCCGGCCGACCTGCCGGCCCCGTCCCCCAAGGCCGGCACCCTGGCGGTCGACACCGTCGCGGCGGCCACCCGGCTGGCGCAGGAGGACGGCGCGATCGACTTCCTCGGGAACGCGACGCCCGGCATCCTCACCTCGACGCTCGGCCCGGACCTGCAGCTGCTGCTCACCCAGCGGATGACGCCGCAGGACCTGGTCTCCGGCGTGCAGAAGGCGTACGTGACCGAGCTCGGTCGATGACGAGCACCATCGAGGGCACCGTCGGCCGCGGGGATGTCGTTCCCCGCGGCCGCGGGGCCCGCGCCCGTCGCCACCGCCACCGCTGGGTGGGCTGGCTGTACGTGCTCCCTGCGATGGCCCTGTACGGCTGGTTCGTGCTGCAACCACTGGGTCTGTCCGTGCAGTACTCGTTCTTCGACTGGAACGGGATCGGCGTGGCGAAGTGGGTCGGTCTGCGCAACTACGCGCAGGTCTTCTCCGACCCGAGCCGGCTGGGCGCGCTGCTCAACTCCTTCAAGCTGATCTTCTTCTACACCGTGCTCTCGATCGGCATCGGGCTGGTCGCCGCGACCCTCACCCGGTCGATGGCGTCACGCTGGAGCCGGGCGGCGCAGACAATCCTGTTCCTGCCCCAAGTGGTGCCGCTGGTGGGTGCCGCCATCGCCTGGAAGTGGCTGTACGCCGAGGACGGCGCCATCAACCAGCTGCTGCGCGCCGTCGGGCTCGGGTCCGTCACCCGGCCGTGGCTCGCCGACTTCACCTGGGCGCTGCCCGCGGTCGGCGTGGTCGGGACCTGGGTGACGCTCGGGCTGTGCACGATGCTGCTGAGCACCGGTATGGGCAAGATCGACCCGTCCCTCTACGACGCGGCCCGGGTCGACGGCGCCGGCGCGGTCCAGGAGTTCTTCGCCGTCACCCTCCCGGGTGTGCGCAACGAGCTCGCGGTGGCGGTCACCATCACGCTCATCGGGGCGCTGGCCAGCTTCGACGTCGTCTACGTCATGACCCTGGGCGGGCCCGGGCGGGCCACCATGGTGCCGGGCGTGGACGTCTACCAGCTCTCCTTCAACCAGGCCCGGGTGGGCGCCGGTGCGGCGATGGGCGTCGTGCTCATGGCCCTCGTGCTCGTCGTGGTCATCCCCGTCCAGCGACTCGTGCGAGGCAGGTCATGAACGGCCGTCGGATCTCGGCGCGGGAGCGGTGGGCGGGACGGATCATCCTCACGCTGCTCGTCCTGTTCACCCTGCTGCCGTTCGTCGGGATGCTCAGCGCCGCGCTCCAGCCGGCCGGCAGCTCCCCCACCGGGCTGACGGTCCCGAACCCGATGCACTGGGAGAACTTCGTCACGGCGTTCCGGACCGCCCAGCTGCCCCAGCTCATGACGTCGAGCGCCCTGCTCGTCGTCATGGTCGTCCCGGCGGCGCTCGTCGTCGCGACCCTGGCGGCCTACGGCCTGGCCGTGCTGCGGGTTCCGGGCGGCGTCATCGCCATGGGCCTGCTGCTGATCGGCCTGACGATCCCGTTCGAGGGCCTGATCTGGCCTCTCTACTACATGATGCGCACCTACGGGCTGCTCAACACCCGACCGGCCATCGCGCTGCCGCTCATCGCCCTCTACATGCCGTTCGGTGTCATCTGGATGCGGGCACACTTCGCCGGGGTCCCGAACGAGCTCAACGAGGCGGCCGCGCTCGACGGAGCCGGGTCGTGGGCGATGCTCCGCCGGGTCCACCTGCCGCTGGCCCGTCCCGCGCTGTCGACCCTCGCGGTGCTCTTCAGCCTGTGGACCTGGAACCAGTTCATCATCGCCCTGGTCATGATGGACGACCCGCTCAAGCGGACCGTCGCCGGTGCCCTCGGTGCCTTCCAGGGGCAGTACGGCCAGGACATCGTGCTGATGTCCGCCGCTGCTCTGCTCGTCATGCTGCCCACGATCGTCGTGTTCGTGGTCTTCCAGAAGCAGTTCGTCGCTGCTCTCCTGCAAGGATCGGTCAAGGGATGACACAGCACGTCGCGCCGCTGCCGGCGCCTCCGATCGACTCCGAGAGCGCGGCCGCGCTCGCCCTCCAGGTGGTGCAGCCGTCGCCGATCACGGCCGACGACATCCCCGCCAAGCGCGCCGAGGACGCGGCCGCCGCCGAGCTGATGGTCGCCCGGATCGACGAGCTGGGCCTGGTGCGCACCGACGAGACCGTCCGCACCCCGGACGGTGCCGAGCTGACGATGAGCCTCGTGCACCGTCGCGACCGCATCCCGACCAGCCCGCTCATCTACTACCTGCACGGTGGCGGCATGATCCTCGGCAACCGCTGGAGCGGGGCCGACTCGTTCCTGGAGTGGATCGAGCGGTACAACGCCGTGGTCGCCACCCTCGAGTACCGGCTCGCACCCGAGCACCGGTACCCGATCCCGCAGGAGGACTGCTATGCGGGGCTGTGCTGGCTGGACGAGCACGCAGGCCGGCTCGGCCTCAACCTCGACACGGCCCTGCTGGCGGGGATCAGCGCCGGCGGTGGGCTCGCGGCCGCCGTCGCGCTCATGGCTCGCGACCGCAGAGGGCCGCGGGTCGGCGGCCAGCTCCTGCTGGCCCCGATGCTCGACGACCGGAACGACACCGTCTCGACCCGCCAGTTCCCGACCGGGCTGTGGAACGCGACGGAGAACGAGCTCGGCTGGCGCTCGCTGCTCGGTCCTCTCTACGGCACGGCCGACGTGCCCGCCTACGCCTCGCCGGCACGCACCACGCGGTTCGACGGACTGCCGCCGGTGTTCATCGAGGCCGGCAGCGCCGAGGTGTTCAGGGACGAGTGCGTGACCTATGCTGCCGGGATCTGGGCGGCCGGCGGACAGGCAGAGCTGCACGTCTGGTCGGGCGCGTTCCACGGGTTCCAGATGCTCGAGCACACCGCACTGGCCCGTGGCGAACGTGACGCAGTGCGCAACTGGCTCGATCGGGCCCTGGGGTTCTCGGGTCGAGGCTGACGGAGGTCCGAGGTGGTTCGACCGCTCACGTCACCTGCCACCCGCCTGCGGGTGACAGGTAGCGGCTCGTGAAGGAGCTGCTGCAGCGGCTGAGCGCGCTGGACGAGGGCGCCTCGGCCGCCTTGAAGATCATCACGTTCTTCGACACGTTGCTCAGCCAACGGGCCGGGCTCGAACCGTTCGTCCGCGGGGCGGCCGTGCTGTCGGGCTGGCCCGCGGGCTTCGGGCACCCGCTGCACCAGCTGTGGATCAGGGTCGACTCGGCCGGCCACGTGCTGCCGCCGGTGCAGGACCTGACCTCGGTCGGCGACTGGCCGCACCTGGAGTTCGACGACGGGTCCGGCGCCGTCGTGTGGATCGAGCGCGAGGGTGAGCCCAACGCGAACGACTCGCTGACGCTCGAGCGTCTGGCCGCCGGGTTGCGCCTGACGCTCGAACGGGTCAGCCCGATGGACCTCGACGACGCGGGTGCGCTGGAGATCCTGCTCTCGACCACCTCGACGGACGACGTCCGGCGCAAGGCCGCCCGCAGGCTGCGGTTGCCGACCGACCGCGCGCTGCGCGTCGTCGCCGCACCGCCGGACGTGCCGGCCCCGGCCGGGATGCGCTCGACCCTCGTCGACTCGGCCGTCGGCACGGTGCTCGTCGGGGTGATCGAGGCGCGGTCGCCGACCCGCCCCAGCCTCGGTGGCGTGGGCTCCGCAGTCCCGCTGCGGGGCGTGCCGACGTCCTGGCAGGAGGCCCTTCTCGCGGTGCGGATGGCCACCCCGCTGTGGCCTGTGGTCGACTGGGAGCAGCTCGGGGTGCTCGGCCCGATGCTGGCCGCCTCCGAGGCCGCCGAGGCCGAACCGGTGGACGTCGCCCACGTCGGCACCCTGCTGCGCGAGCCGTGGGGCCTGGAGACGCTGGATGCGCTGACCGTCGCCGACTCGCACCGCGGGGCCGCGCACGTCCTCGGCCTGCACCACTCCACCGTGCAAGCCCGGGTCGCGCAGGTCGTGGACGAGCTGGGCTTCGACGTCGGCGCACCGGCCGGCCGGCTCCGGCTGGCGCTGGCCCTGCGGCTCTACCAGACCCGGCACGTCCGGTTCCCGCTCGACGGCGCGTCGTAGCGACGCGGGGCGCGCCTCGGTCGACCCGGGGCGCCCCTCAGCTGCCCGGTCGCGGCGAACGAGCCAGGAACCGGCCGATCAGCGGGATCTCGGTGACGCCCTCGGCGTCCGCCATCACGAGCGCCTGGGTCGCGACGAACTCGGCGGCGTCCAGCACGACGAACCGCGGCACCCAGCCGGGCCCGTACTTGGAGTTGAACGTCGCCAGGCTGGACATCTGGGTGGTGGCCGAGACCCGCTGCAACAGCGGGCGCACGAGCGCGTCGAACCGCGTGGCCGGGTGGTTCTCGAGCACCTCGCGCATCACCGCGAAGTTCAGCCCCAGCCCGTGCTGGCCGCGGCGGACCACCTCGTCGATGGTGCGCGCGATGGTGAAGTCGATGAGGCCGTTGGGCAGGTCGTCCACGTCCATCCGACGCCGCATCACGTCCAACGACCAGCCGTCGATCTCCGCAGCCGGGGTGAACTGGCAGAACGCGTCGACCCGGCCCTCGGGTGATCGGGTGACCGCGAGCAGCAGACCGGCGTCGTCGGGGTCGAACATCCGGGACAGGGTCATCGAGAAGCCGCGTTCCCCCTCACCGTGCCGGGACTCGCCGGACATCGCCGCGATCTGGGCCCGGCCGTCCTCGTCGAGCTCGAGCGGGTCCACGAACGTCGTCGTCCAGCCACCCTTGGCGACCCGGTTGACCGCCTGCCGCAACGACTTGCGCTCACCACCGGCCAACGAGAACGAGGGGCAGTCGACGATCGCCTCGTCGCCCAGATAGACGCTGCGCAGCCCGCTCGCCTCGTACACCGGCAGCCACGACGCCGAGGCGCCGATGACCGCGACCGACCAGCCGAACTCGTGCGCGTAGCCGAGGAACTCCACCCAGGTCTGCTCACGCTCCTCGACCGGCCCGATCGGGTCCGGCGAGACCAGGCACACCCCGGCCCGCACCGAGTGCGCCACCACCGACTGCCCGACGAAGAACCACGACTTGTCGTCACGCAGCGCGAAGTAGTCGAGCGTGCCGCCGCCGTACCGGTCGACGACGGCCCGCGCACGTTCGCGCTCGAGGTGCTGGTCGCGTGCGCCGAGCCGGGCCGGGCGCCACGGCGCGACCAGGCTCCATCCCAGCGCCACGAGGAAGCCCATCGACAGACCGAGCTCCACGAGGCGCGCGATGTGCCGGATCCGCAGGTCGGCGGCCGGGTGCGGGTCGTGCAGGGTGAGCACCGAGAACAGCCCGACGAGCACGAGCAGCACGAGCACCCCGGTCACGGCCAGCAACCCCGCCCGGCGCACCGCGCGGCGTTGCGGCAGCACCGGGAAGGCCGAGCTCCACGCGCCCAGCCACACCGCACCCACCGCCGTGACGATCCCGGCCACCAGGGAGTGCCGGCCCTCCACGAAGTGCAGCAGCGCCGAGACCGTGAGCACCAGGACGCTCGCGAGGTGGGCCAGCCTGCTGCCGCGGCGCAACCCCCGGGAGGCGAGCAGCAGGGCGATCGCGACCACGAGCAGCGAGGAGCGCGCGGTGGTCGGCACCAGCCCGGGCAGCACCTCGCGCAAGAACCCCCACGACCGCCACAGCCGGGGCCGGAACGCCGAGAGCGCGGTGAGCACCGCGATCACGAGGACCACGCGGGAGGCGACGGCGCGCACCCGCAGCCGGGTCCGCTGGGCGGCCAGCGCGGTGTGTGCCGTCCGGGGGGCCACTGTGCTCACGACCCACAAGTGTGGACCCTCCGCGGCCGTGACCCGGCATTGGGCAGCGCTCAGGTGCGGAGGGCAGGATGGCCCGATGCACAGCGCCGTCCCGGGACCCGATGTCACGATCGGCCGGTCCCTGCTGCGTGAGCTGGCCCGGGGCGGCGACCTCATCAGCTCGGGCTGGACGGCCGCCGCGCTCGGCGCCCTCGCGGTGGCGCTCATCGTCGTGGCGGTGCTCCGGCGCCGCCGTCGGCGCAGGTCGTGGCCCTGGGGGTGGGGAGCCGGCCTCGCGACCGTGCTCGCACTGGCCGTGACCGCCAACGCCGTCGCGGGCTACATCCCCAACGTGCAGTCGCTGCAGACGACCCTGTCCGGCTGGGGGCTGGCACCCGCACCCCGGCTCTCGCACGGCACGGCGAAGCCCGTGCCCGCAGGTCCGGGACAGGGCGCCGCGCAGGCGTTCTCGGTACCGGCCCCCGACTCGTTGGCGATGCCGACCGACGCGGTCACCTGGGTGTACACCCCTCCCGGCTACGACCCGGCCGGGTCGACCCGGTACCCGGTGGTGTACCTGGTGCACGGCAGTCCCGGTGCCTCCGGCGACTGGTTCGCCGCCGGTGACGTGCCGCACGCGATGGATGTGCTCATCAAGGCCGGGCTCGTGCGTCCGATGATCGTCGTGAGCGCCGATGTCAACGGGACCGGCCCGAGCGACCGGGACACCGAGTGCCTGGACTCGACCACCGGCGGCTCGAAGGTCGAGACCTTCCTCACCACCGTGCTCGTGCCGTGGGTCGACGCGCGGTTCGCCACCGCGACCGACTCCGCGCACCGGGTGCTGGGCGGCTTCTCCTCGGGCGGCTTCTGCGCGCTCGACCAGGGCCTGCGGCACCCCGACCTGTGGGGCACGGTCCTGGCACTGGACCCGTACCCCAGCCCGGGCAGCGGCGGGACGGCCATGCTCGCCACGCATGCCCAGTGGCTCACCCACGACGTGTCGACCTACGCCGCCACCATGACGGTGGACCCGAACCAGCACGTGTTCATCGGCGTGCCGGCCGGGTCGCAGATGCCTGCGGTCAAGGCCGTGCGGGCGGCCGCCCAGACCCTGCTCGACCGCGGAGGCGACGTGGTGCTCGACGAGGTCGTGGGGGTGGGGCACACCTGGACGATGGCCCGGTTCACGCTGCCGTACGCCCTGGTGTGGGCCAACGGCCGGATGCCGACGGGCTGAGACCGCTCAGTCGAGCCGGTCGAGCAGTGCGGCGACGGCCTCGGCGGTCGACGGACCGTCCTCCGGGAGGGTCCCGGCGGCCGAGCCGACGAGCACGAGGCGCGGCTCCTCGGCCACCGCGGCACCGTCGAGCAGGGGCGCGCCACCGCCCACGCGCAGGTGCAGCGGGGCCAGGTGGCCGAGCGCGGGACGGAACCCCGTCGCCCACACGATCGCACCGGCCGCGACGAACGGCGGCCCGTCGACCCAGCCCGGGAGCAGCGCGCCGTCCTCGGTGGGGGCGAACCACACGCCGCGGGCCCCGATCCGCTCGAACATGGGCCGTGCGACGAGGGCACCCGCCGCCTGCGCGGCCTCGACGGCCTCGGTGCGGTCCCGCGGGTCGACCTGCGGCGGTCGACGGGTCACCCAGCAGGTCGCCGTCACGGCCGACAGCTCGGCGACGATGTGCACCGCGGACGCCCCGCCCCCGACCACGACCACGGGGGCGTCGGCCAGCTCGTCGGGGGTGCGGTAGTCGCGGGCGTGCAGCTGGCGGCCCAGGAACGACTCACGCCCCGGGTACGTCGGCCAGAACGGCTTGCCCCAGGACCCGGTGGCGCTGATGACGGCGCGGGTGCGGAAGACGACCTGCTCGTCGGGCAGCTGCACGTGCCGGGACGCGACGGCGAACCGGTCACCGTCGCGTCGCACGTGCTGCACGTGCACCGGCCGCTGCACGTGCAGCGCGAACGCGTCCTCGTACTGGGCGAAGTAGGCCGGGACGGCGCTCGATGCGGGGGCATCGGCGTCGGGCACCGACAGCGGCATCCCGGGCAGGGTGTGGGTGCGGTGCGCGGCCGCCATCGTGAGCCCGGGCCAGCGCGCCTGCCAGGCGCCGCCGGGTGCCGGTGAGTCGTCCAGCACGACGAACGTCGCGGCGGACTGCGGCCACCCCGTCGAGCCGAG
>NZ_VWSD01000006.1 GCF_009829685.1 Cellulomonas citrea | reverse complement strand
TGGCGCACCACGGCGCCGGGCACCACGACCACCCGGTGCCCGGCCAGCCGCGCCCGCCGGGACAGGTCGAGCCCGTCGCCGAAGATCCCCAGGGCCGGGTCGGTGCCGCCGAGGGCGTCCCAGACGTCGCGGCGCACGAGCGCACCGGCGATCCCCACGCCCAGCACGTCCGTGCGCCCGTCGTGCTGCCCCTGGTCGAGCTCACCGGGCTCGACGTCGGTGACCCGCCGCCCTGACCGGGTGGTGCGCACCCCGACCTCGAGCAGACGCTCCGGATCGGTCCACGTGCGCTGCTTGGCCCCGGCGACGACGACGGACGGCGCCTGGTTGACGGCGCGGACGAGCTCGGCGAGCGCCTCGGGCGCGGGCGCGCTGTCGTCGTGCAGCAGCCACACCCACGGGCTCGGTGCACCCCCGCCGACCGCCAGCCGGTCCAGACCGTCCGTGACGGCCTCGCCGAACGTGCGCACCGGGATGTGCGCACGTGCGGTCCGCACCCCGGGCACGGACGCGAACGCCCGGTCGAGCTCGTCGGCGACTCCGGCCGGACCGCCGACGTCGACGAGCAGCACCTGGAGCGGACGGCGGGTCTGGGCGGCGAGGGCCTCGAGGGTCCGCGACAGGTAGGGCGTCAACCCCGCGGTGACGACGACGGCGGTCACGGGAGCAGTCACCGGCACCGAGGAGGTGACAGGCAGGTCCGGCAGGTCCGCGGTGCTCATGCCGCCTGCGACCCGGGTTCGGGTCGAGCGATCACGACCTCAGACCACTCGTCATCTCAGACGACCCGGCGCTTGAGCTTGCGTCGTTCCCGCTCGGACAGGCCGCCCCAGATGCCGAACCGCTCGTCGTTGGCCAGCGCGTAGTCGAGGCACTCGGCACGCACCTCGCACCCGGTGCAGACCTTCTTGGCCTCGCGGGTGGAGCCGCCCTTCTCGGGGAAGAACGCCTCCGGGTCGGTCTGGGCGCACAGCGCGCGCTCCTGCCAGGACATCGGCCCGGCGTCCGGCTCGTCGAACAGCGACAGGACATCGGCAAGGGGGCTGGGGGCCGGGGTCTGGCGTGCCCCGTCGTCGTCCAGCAGATCCCACATGTGTGCCTCCCGGGCCCTGATGCCCGCACCGCGTGCCGCTGCGAAGCGCGTCAGAGTGAATTACACGCGTGTCGTTCAGCACCGTCAAGTCGGGGTGTGCTAGATGTCCGAATTCACCCGGATCGCACCCAGCCTACGCTGTGCGGGTGCAGGAGAACCCCGGTGCCCAGGTGCTCGCGACCGTCCTCACGGACCCCGGACGGCCCCGGATCACGTGGTACGGCGCCGACGGCGAACGGGTCGAGCTGTCCGGCGCGGTCCTCGCCAACTGGGTCGCCAAGACCGCGAACCTGCTGGTCGAGGAGTTCGACGCCGGGCCGGGGACGCGCGTGCTGGTCGCCCTTCCGGTGCACTGGCGCTCCGCGGTCTGGGCGCTTGCCGTCTGGCGGGTCGGTGCGTGCGTCGTGGTCCCGATGACGACCGACGACGACGGTGCCGGGACGACCGGACAGGGACGCGAGGCTCGGCCGGTCGACCTCGTCGTGACGGACCGACCCGCCGCGCACCCGGGCGCCCAGGAGGTGGTGGCCGTGACGCTGGCCGCCCTCGCCCGCCGGTTCGACGGCGTCCTCCCCGCCGGGGCGATCGACGCGGCCGCCGCGGTGATGACCTACTCGGACCGCCTCGGCTGGGTTCCCGAGACCGAGCCCGAGCAGCCTGCTCTCCTCGCCGGCGGACAGGCGACCTCCCACTCGGCATTGGCCGGCGCCGCGAGGACGACGACCGCGAGCGGGGCGCGCGTGCTGCTGACGGGCGCCGGGCTCGAGACCACGCTCACCCAGGTGCTGGCAGTCCTGACGACTGCCGGGTCCGTCGTGCTGCTGGACGACACGACGGCCACCGGCCTCCGCTCGGACGCGGCCCGCCGTGCGGCTCTGGTCGCCGCGGAACGCGTGACCGTCGACCTGCTGTAGGCGAGCCTCCGGCGCGAGGTTCGTCCGACCCGCAGGCGCACGCCGCTCGGGCCGCGCAGCCCGACGTCAGGGAACGTCCGCCTGCACCAGCCGCCCCCGACCGCGCACGGTCAGCCGCCCGTCGCTGGCCGGGACAAAGGCCGCCTGCCCCGTCGTGAGGGTGAGCGACCCGTCGCCCGACGTCGCCACGGTCAGCTCGCCAGCGAGCGCCAGCAGGATCCGCGGCCCGCGGCCGGGCAACGGGTGCTCGTCGTCGTCGGCCAGATCGGTCACCGACAGCTCGAAGTCGTCCACGGGCGCGTAGAACACCTTGGTGGCGCCGTGGAACACCTCGGGTGCGATCCGGATCGGCGGGGCGGCGACGTAGTCGACGTTGCGGAGCAGCTCTGGGACGTCCACGTGCTTGGGGGTCAGACCGGCGCGGAGCACGTTGTCCGAGCTGGCCATGATCTCCACGCCGACACCGTGCAGATAGGCGTGCACCCCACCGGCCGGCACGAACATCGCCTCCCCCGGCTGCAACGTCACGGGGTTCAGCAGCATCGAGGTGACCACGCCCGGGTCTCCCGGGTACTCCCGCTGCAGCAGCAGCACCGTGCGGTCGGTCCGGGGGGACGGCGACCCGTCGGCCAACCTCGCCGCGACGGCGTCGGCGAGCCGCGCCACCTCCTCGGGCTCGGGCCGCGTCGCCGGGTCGAGCAGCCGGGTGAACGCCTCGCAGATCCCCTCGGTCGACGGCTTCTCCACCAGGATCCCGTGCAGCTCCTTGGCGAGCGGGCAGTCGAGGTCCGCGAACATCTCCGCCGCCCGACGGGGGGCTCGGAACCCGCACATCGCCTCGAACTGCGTGAGCGCGAAGACGAGCTCCGGCTTGTGGTTGCGGTCCTTGTAGTTGCGGTGCGGCGAGTCCAGCGGGACACCGGCCGCGTCCTCGGCCGCGTAGCCAGCACGGGCGGCCTCGATGTGCGGGTGCACCTGCAGGGACAGCGGGTGCTCCGCGGCGATGACCTTGAGCAGGTACGGCAGCTGCGGCCCGAACCGGTTGACGACGTCCACGCCGAGCACGTCGCGTGGGCTGCGGCCGACGAACTGCAGCAGGTCCACCGGCCCGTCGTCCACCGCCTGCACCGCGGACGGAGCGGACGTGTGCGCTCCCATCCACGCCTCTGCGAGCACGCCGTCGTGCGTCAGCGCCAGCGCGTCCTGCAGCGCGTTCGACGAGCCCCAGGCGTATGCCTGGGTCGCCTGCATGATCCTCAGCACGGGAAACCTCAGAGATGGGTGGTCGTTTTCCGGTCGATGGTAGCGAGCGGTTTGGCGCAGGGGTCGCGCCATGGGCCACACTGGCTGCCCATGCGCGGAATCATCCTGGCCGGGGGCTCCGGAACCCGCCTGCACCCGATCACCCTCGGCGTCAGCAAGCAGCTCGTCCCCGTCTACGACAAGCCGATGGTCTACTACCCGTTGTCGACGCTGATCGCCGCGGGGATCCGCGACATCCTCGTCATCACGACGCCGCACGACGCCGCCCAGTTCGAGCGGCTCCTGGGCGACGGCTCCCAGTTCGGCGTCTCCATCAGCTACACGCAGCAGCAGGAGCCCAACGGCCTGGCCCAGGCCTTCGTGCTCGGCGCCGACTTCATCGGGAGCGACGCTGCCGCCCTGGTCCTCGGTGACAACATCTTCTACGGCCCGCGGCTCGGTTCACAGCTGAGCCGCTTCCACGGTGTCGACGGGGCGGCGGTCTTCGCCTACCGCGTCGCCGACCCCACCGCCTACGGCGTCGTCGAGTTCGACGCCGACGGGCGAGCACTCTCCCTGGAGGAGAAGCCGTCGAGGCCGAAGAGCAACTACGCCGTGCCGGGTCTCTACTTCTACGACAACGACGTCGTGGCGATCGCGCGGGACCTGAAGCCGTCGGCCCGTGGGGAGTACGAGATCACGGACGTGAACCGGACCTACCTCGAGCAGGGCCGGCTGCACGTCGAGGTGCTGCCCCGGGGCACGGCCTGGCTCGACACCGGAACCTTCGACTCGCTCCTCGAGGCGTCGGACTTCGTGCGGACGATCGAGTCCCGACAGGGCCTGAAGATCGGGTCGCCCGAGGAGGTCGCGTGGCGCCGCGGCTTCCTCTCCGACGACGAGCTGCGCACTCGTGCGGAGAAGCTGGTCAAGTCGGGTTACGGGTCGTACCTCCTCGGTCTGCTCGACGCCGAGGACGACCGCTCCCGCTGAGGGGTCGCCTCGCGGGGTCTGTAGGCTTCCGCGGTCGATGCTCGGCGGCCGGGAGCACCCTGGTCTCGCGATCCGCACTGCCGGCGTCATGGAGCCCGAGATGCAGGAAGGGACACAGTGACACCGAAGAGAGCGCTGATCACAGGGATCACCGGGCAGGACGGGATGTACCTGGCGGAGCTTCTCCTGGCCAAGGGGTACGACGTCCACGGACTGGTGCACGGAGAGCACAACCCCCAGGCCGACCTGGTGCGACGGGTCATCCCGGGTGTCCGTCTGCTGACCGGCGACCTGACGGACCTGCCCAGCCTGATGCGCGCCCTCACCGTCTCCGAACCCCACGAGGTGTACAACCTCGGGGCGATCTCGTTCGTCCAGTTCTCTTGGGAGAACCCCCTCATCACGACCGAGGTCACGGCGGTCGGCGTGCTCAACCTCCTCGAGGCGATCCGGATGCACTGCGAGGGCGACGTGCGCCGCATCCGCTTCTTCC
Source organism: Cellulomonas citrea (assembly GCF_009829685.1). Taxonomy (GTDB): domain Bacteria; phylum Actinomycetota; class Actinomycetes; order Actinomycetales; family Cellulomonadaceae; genus Cellulomonas; species Cellulomonas citrea. Next base: position 45,997 of record NZ_VWSD01000006.1, on the reverse strand, counting down.
AGGCCTCCACGTCCGAGATGTTCGGTCGTGTGCAGGAGTCGCCGCAGCGGGAGACGACGTACCTGGCGCCACGTTCGCCGTACGGGGTCGCCAAGGTCTTCGGGCACCAGATGACGGTGAACTACCGGCAGAAGCACGGCATGCACGCCTCGTCGGGGATCCTGTTCAACCACGAGTCGCCACGTCGCGGACCCGAGTTCGTGACGCGCAAGGTGACGCGCGGGGTGGCGCGGATCCATCTCGGCCTTCAGGACTCGCTCCACCTCGGCAACCTCGACGCCAGGCGGGACTGGGGTTTCGCCGGCGACTACGTGCACGCGATGTGGCTCATGCTCCAGCAGGACGAGCCCGACGACTACGTCGTCGCCACAGGGGTGAGCCACTCGATCCGCGACCTGCTCGACGTCGCGTTCGCGCGCATCGGCGTGCACGACTGGACGCCCTACGTCGTCGAGGATGCCGAGTTCGCTCGGACCCCCGAGAAGAACGTCCTCGTGGGTGACGCCACACGGGCGCGCGAGGTGCTCGGATGGGAGCCGACGATCGACTTCGCCGGCCTCGTGAACCTGATGGTGGACCACGACGTCGCCGAGCAGCAGGGCAGCGCGCACGAGCCCCCCGAAGGGCGAGGTCGTCCCGATCCCGGAGCATGAGCCGGTAGGATCGCCGGGCCAACGATCTTGGGCGCACCGCTCGAGATCTCCGCGGGAGAATCGGAAGGTGGCAGCAGTGACGGCTCTGGGAGACTCCGTGGGACGACGGGCGTTCATCACGGGCGTGACCGGGCAGGACGGAAGCTACCTCGCGGAGCTGCTGCTGGCGAAGGGCTACGAGGTGCACGGCCTCATCCGCAGGTCGTCCACCTTCAACACCAGCCGGATCGACCACCTCTATCGTGACGCCCACGACGAGGGGACGAAGCTCTTCCTGCACTACGGCGACCTGTCGGACGGTTCGCGTCTGGTCACGCTCCTCGACAGGATCCAGCCGCAGGAGGTGTACAACCTCGCTGCCCAGTCCCACGTCCGGGTCTCGTTCGACGAGCCCGAGTACACCGGGGACTCGACCGGGCTCGGTGCGATCCGACTTCTCGAGGCGATCCGCATGGTCGGCCTCCACTGCAAGTACTACCAGGCGTCGAGCTCGGAGATGTTCGGGGCCACACCGCCTCCGCAGAACGAGCAGACCGTCTTCTGGCCGCGGTCGCCGTACGGCGCGGCGAAGGTCTACGCGTACTGGGTCACGCGGAACTACCGCGAGGGCTACGGCATGTTCGCGGTCAACGGGATCCTGTTCAACCACGAGTCGCCGCGACGCGGCGAGACCTTCGTGACGCGCAAGATCACGCGCGCCGCCGCACGCATCGCCGCAGGTGAGCAGGACGAGCTCTACATGGGCAACCTCGACGCCGTCCGCGACTGGGGCTACGCACCGGAGTACGTCGAGGCGATGTGGCGCATGCTGCAGCACGACGAGCCCACCGACTACGTCGTGGCCACGGGCACGCGGTTCACGGTGCGCGACTTCCTCGCCACGTCGTTCGAGCGGGTCGGGCTCGACTGGGAGAAGTACGTGAAGTTCGACGAGCGCTACCTGCGCCCGACCGAGGTCGACGCCCTCATCGGCGACGCGAGCAAGGCCCGGGACGTGCTCGGCTGGACGCCCAAGGTGCACGCCCCCGACCTTGCGCGCCTCATGGTCGACGCCGACGTCGCGGCGCTGAACCACGTCGGCAGCCCGTGGATCGACACGCCCGTATGGGGCTGACCCCCGGCACAGTTCTCGTCGTGCTGCCGACACTGGGTGATCGGCTCGACACGCTTGAGCTCACCCTCCTCTCGGTGGAGGCGCAGCGTCCCGAGGTGCCGCTGCGCCTCGTCGTCGTCGCACCCGAGTCGGCGACCGATGCCCGTGCCCTCGCGGCGCGGTTCGGTGCAACCGTCGTGAGCGATCCCAAGACCGGCATCTCGGCCGCCATCAACGCCGGTATCGAGTCAGCGCAGGACGAGACGTACTACGCCTGGATCGGCGACGACGACCTCTTCCGGCCGGCGGGGCTCAGGCGCCTCCTCGACCTCATGGAGTCCTCCCCCGACGTCGTGGTGGCCTACGGCGGGTGCGACTACATCGACCCCGAAGGCCGCACCATCGGCACCTCCCGTGCCGGGCGAGCCGCACAGTGGCTGCTCCCGTGGGGTCCCGACCTGATCCCCCATCCCGGATCCATGATCCGGCTCGACGCCATGCGCGCCGCGGGGCTGTTCGACCCCGCTCTCAAGTACGCCATGGACCTCGACATGTTCCTCAGGCTCCGGCGCTCCGGACGGTACGTGTCCACCCGGCAGTCCGTCTCTGCGTTCAGGTGGCACCCGGACTCCCTGACCGTGGCGAACCGACGGGCCTCGAGCGCGGAGTCCGAGGCGGTGAAGCGCCGCCACCTGCCTCGACAGGTGGCCCGGCTCGCACCGTTGTGGGAGGTTCCTGTCCGGTGGGCGGCGGAACGTGCTGCGGTCACCGTGTCGTCGAGGGCACGCCGGCTCGGTGTACAAGGAGAGGTGAGCCATGCTGGCTGACAAGACGAGCACGACGTACGTCGCCGGACACCGGGGCCTGGCAGGTTCCGCGATCTGGCGGCGTCTGGAGGCGGACGGCTGGACCGACCTCGTCGGCCGCTCCAGCAAGGAGGTCGACCTGCGGGACCGCGACGCCACGCGTCGACTCTTCGACGAGATCCAGCCCACGACGGTCGTCGTCGCGGCGGCCCGCGTCGGTGGGATCCTGGCCAACGACACGTACCCCGCCGAGTTCCTCTCGGAGAACCTCCGTATCCAGGTGAACCTGATGGACGCCGCGCTCGAGCACGGCGTCGACCGCCTCCTGTTCCTCGGCTCGTCGTGCATCTACCCGCGGCTCGCGCCGCAGCCGATCAAGGAGGAGTACCTCCTCACCGGGCACCTGGAGCAGACCAACGAGGCCTACGCGATCGCCAAGATCGCCGGGATCATCCAGGTGCAGTCGGTCCGCCGCGAGTACGGCAAGCACTGGATCTCTGCCATGCCCACCAACCTGTACGGGCCCGGCGACAACTTCACCGCACAGACCTCGCACGTGCTGCCCGCGCTCATCCGCCGGTACGTCGAGGCGACGGAGTCGGGGGCGCCCGAGGTCGTCAACTGGGGCTCCGGCTCACCGCTGCGGGAGTTCCTGCACGTCGACGACCTCGCCTCGGCCGTCTCGTTCCTGCTCGAGCACTACGACGACCCGTCGACGATCAACGTGGGCACGGGCGAGGACCACTCGATCCGCCACATCGCGTCGCTCGTCGCCGCGGCCGCCGGCTACGCCGGAGAGACGACATGGGACACCACACGACCCGACGGCACGCCGAGGAAGCTCCTCGACGTCACCCGGCTGCGCGAGCTGGGCTGGGAGCCCTCGGTCTCGCTCGAGGCTGGCATCGGGGCGACCGTGGACTGGTACCTGGAGCATCGCGCACAAGCGCGCTCCTGACTCGCGGGCGCCGCGCGCGTCCCCCGCGAGTCAGCCCGCCTGCGAAGGCCTAGACCAGGGGGCGAGCAGGCACGCCGACGACGGTCGTCCCCGCGGGAACGTCATGGGTCACCACGGCGCCCGCACCGACGACGGCGCCGGCACCCACCGTGCGTCCTTCCAGGACGTTGGCGCCCGTGCCCACGAGCACACCCGGACCGAGCTGCACATGCCCGGCAACCGTCGCCCCGGGGTTGATGACGCAGTAGTCGCCGACGGTCGTGTCGTGCCCGACCGAGCAGTTCCAGTTCAGCAGGACACCGAAGCCGATGACCGAGTCCGTCGAGACGTAGCTCCCATAGGTGAGCACGCACCCGTCACCGACCTGAGAGGTCGTGGCGACCTCGGCGCTGGGGTGCCTCAGGGTCGGCCACTCGAGCTCGGCACGGGAGGCCCACTTCTCGTGCGCCAGACGACGGATGCGCGGATACCCGATCCCGAGTGCCGCCGGCCCGACATGGGCGCCGAGCGTCACGGCCTCGTCGTCACGGGACACGAGGAGCACCCCGCGGTAGCCGAGGTGGTGACGGGCAAGCTCCTGCACCTCATGCGCATGTCCACCGTCACCGACAACCAGCAGCACGTCGCCGGGGACCGGCGCAGACCGAGCGGTTGCAGGCATGGGGACTCCCGTCACAGCAGGTCGGCAGCTGAGAAGACGGTGTCCGACCAGGGGCCCGAGCCACCGGACGCCACGTGGGCGTACAGGCTGGCGAACGCCTCGGCGGTCTTGGCCCAGCTGTAGACGCTCGCCCGGGCGGCACCGGCGGCGGAGCACCGGCGCCAGGTCACGTCGTCGGTCCACAGTCGTCGGATCGCCGCAGCCCACGCTGCCGTGTCGTCGGGCTCGGCGAGCAGTCCCCCGTCACCCAGCTGCTTGGGCAGCGCCGTCACGTCGGACGCGACCACAGGGATGCCCCGACGCATCGCCTCCCAGACCGGGAAGCTCGCGGACTCGAACCGGCTGGGAACCGCAACGACCCGGGCACGGGCGTAGAGGCCGTCGAGCTCGCTCTGGCTCACGTAGCCGGGGAGCGTCACGAGCCCGTCAAGACCGAGCTCCGACACTCGTCGCCGGATCTGGTCGAACTCGACGGTCGGAGCCCCCGAGAGGACCACCGGCACCTGAAGACCCCCGTCTCGCAGGAGCGCGATCGCCTCGACGAGGGTCCGGTGGTTCTTGTGCGGCCAGAACGCGGCCGGGTAGAGCAGCAGGTCGCGTCCGGACGGCTCCGCGGCGGCCGCCGAGAACATCTCGGGAAGCGGTGCCAGCGGGACAACGGCGATCCGCTCGGGCTGGACCTCCCACTGCGTGGCCACGTCCTGCGCCACCCATTGCGTACCGACGCAGACCGCATCGGCCGAGAGCGCCGTGCTGCGCCAGGTCGTCTCGCGGTGACGGATCTGCGCCGCACTGAAGTACTGCGGGAAGTGCCGGTGCTGCAGATCGTGGGGTTGGTAGACGTAGGGCAGCTCGGTGTCGAACGCGTCCTGGAAGGTGAAGTGCACCACGTCGACGCCCAGCTCCCGCAGGCGCTGGTCGTAGGGCGCGCGCGGCGGACGTCGGACCCTCTCCACCCAGGGACGAGCACGGGAGGCGAGCTTCGGGTAGCGCTCCGCGGCCGCGAAGGACAGCTCCTCGAAGGCGGAGGTCAGCACCAGGACGCCGTCCTCGGCCGGGATGTCGGTCAGCCAGTCGTGGTCGCGAGTGACGAGCCAGGTGCGCCGAACCGGCAGGTCGGCGCTCCCGAAGCCCGCAGCGAGCCCGAGCACCACCTGACGGACACCACCTGCGAGCCCCGAGGGCAGCCGCGCGTCGATCGCGACGTGCAGCAACGTCAGCCGCCCTGGACGACAGCCGCGAGCGCGGCGACGACCTGCCCCACCTCGTCAGGGGTGAGGCTGCTCGACGTGGGGAGGTTGAAGCCCTCCGACGAGAGCCGGTCGGTTACCGGGAGATCGGCCAGGAGTCGGCCCGAGTCGTCGAGGTAGGGAGGAAGACGGTGGATCGGGATGAAGAACGGACGCGTCTCGACCCCGTGCCCGGCCAGCGCGTCGATCAGGCGATCACGTTCGCCCGCCCCTGCCGGCACGAGCAGGGGGTAGAGCCAGGGCGAGATCGTCGCCCACGGCTGCTGCGGCTGCGCGACGAGACCGGGCAGCTCGGCGACCGCACGGTCGTAGCGCGCATAGATGGCTCGTCGCGCGTCGAGCATCTCGTCCGCCCGTGCCAGCTGCGCGCAGGCGATCGCGGCCGCGACGTTCGTCATCCGGTAGTTGAAGCCGACGACCGGGAAGTAGTAGCGACGGTTCGGGTCCATCCCCTGCCCGCGGAGAAGACGCATCCGGGCAGCGAGCGCTGCGTCGTTGGTCGTCACCGCGCCGCCCTCCCCCGAGGAGACGATCTTGTTGCCGTAGAAGGAGAAGGTCGCGACATCGCCGAGGCTGCCCGCGAGCTGTCCGTGGCAGGTCGCGAACGGCGCCTCGGCCGCGTCCTCGACCAGCGCGAGGCCGTGCCGGTCGGCGACGGCCCTCAGGGCAGGCATGTCCGCGGGGTGCCCGTAGAGGTGCACCGCGATGATCGCGCGTGTCCGCGGCGACACCAGGGACTCGACGTGCGCGGGGTCGAGACCCCAGTCGGATGCCGTGACATCGGCGAAGACCGGGGTGGCTCCCGTGTAGTGGACCGCGTTGGCGGTCGCGATGTAGGTCAGCGACGGGACGATGACCTCGTCTCCGGGGCCGATCCCCAACGCGACGAGCGCGAGGTGCAGCGCGACGGTCCCGTTCGACACCGGGATCGCGTGCTCGGTGCCGGTGGCTGCCCGGAACCTCTCCTCGAGCTGCTCGAGGAACTCGCCGGACGAGGAGATCCACGACGAGGTGACGGCGCGCTCGACGTTCGACAGCTCCAGGTCACCGAGGTCCGGCCTCGACACTGGGACGCGCGCGGCCATTGGACTCCTCATGAGGACGTTGTCTCGGTGCTGAGACCATCGCCCTGTCCGACAGGGAGGGCGTCTCGTCAGCGATGCAGCGCTAGAGGTTACCAGCCCTGCGTCCCGCGACGGCCGGGCGTGGGCCCGTCCGGGTCACGAACCCCGGGTCGGTTCGAGCCTGCGGGTCACGGCCAAGGAGACCACGTGCAGGCACGCCCCGATGGCAGGCCCGATCGCGAGGGACAGGACAGCACGTTCCGCGAGCGGCAGGGGCGCGAAGAGCGCACCGGCCGAGACCGCGAACGCGAGCACCCACCCGAGCGCGTACGCCCGGTGCATCCCGAGGGCAAGCACGCAGGCGCCGGTGATCGTGAGCACCGCGAGCGCGACGGCCGCCAGCGTCAGGGCCGCAAGCAGCATCCCGGACTCCCGGTAGCCCGGGCCGAAGAACGTCACCAGGAGCCACGGTCCGACGAACCACGCCAGGACCGCCCCGACCGATCCCACCCCGAGGATGCCGAGCACGATCTTCGCGAGCGCCGCGAACCGCCCGTGACGAGGGTCGAGGAAGTAGCTGATGGCGACGCCCTGGTAGGCGCTGAGCGGCATGAGCAGCGGTGCGCGGGTCAGCGAGATCGCGAGCACGAGCGGTGCCGCCGACGCCCACTCGGACGTGGTGGCGCTCAGGCGCATCAGCGTCGGGTAGCCGACCACGAGGGCGGCCGAGCCGGCAGCCGCGAGCATCGCCTGACCCGCACGACCCACCATCCGGGCGGGCCGGTCAGCGGACCGGGCGCCCGCAGCCCGGCGGACGGATCGTGAGCAGGCGAGCATGACGAGCCAGAAGGCGGAGGACACCACGGTGGCGACCTCGAGGCCGATCACGCCCGCGCCGAAGAACGCCACGACGGCGACCGCGACGAGCCGAAGCGCCGACTCGCCACCTGTGAGCACCGCCGACAGGTTCCACAGCCTGCGCCCGGCGAGCAGACCGCCCAGCGTGACGTGCCCGGCCAGGACAACCGTCGCGACGCAGAGGATGAGGACGATGGCGCCCGGCTGCCCGGCGAGCAGTCGAGGAAACCATGCGGGCGCGGTCAGTGCTGCCAGGGCCGCCGTGACCAGCCCGATGAGCAGGAACCACGGAAGCACCCGGGTACCTTCCGGCCCGGTGCGCTCCCGACTCTCGAGCATCTGCGCGCCCACGGCGCGAGTGGCCTCCTGCTGAAGGCCACCCAGCAGGCCGTAGCCACCGAAGAACAACGACCAGAAGACCAGGAAGTCGGCGTTGACCTGCGGCGACACGGTGCGTGCGACGATGACGAGGACGAGGTAGCCCGCCAGGGCGGCCACGATCGAGGCGACCCCCACCGAGGCGATGCCTCGGCGGTTGATCACCGCGTCGCCGTCGGTCGTCGTCACAGCCGCTCCGGTGCCGGACTGGTCAACTCAGACTCCTCGCGTGGCGTTCACCTCGAGGCGGAATCGTCTCACGGGCTCCTTGTCAGCCGTCCCGCGACGGCGGCCGCGCCGCCCTCATGGGCCCCGCAGCACCCGTCGTCGGCCCGGGGAACGACCTGGGTAGGATGCCTCGCATGCCCAACGACTCTACGAGGCGCGTGCTTGTCGTCGTGCCGGCGTGGAACGAGGAGCAGACGGTCGGCGCCACGGTCGCCGAGATCCTGGCGGCCGCGACGGGCGCCGACGTCGTCGTCGTCAACGACGGCTCCACCGACGCGACCAGTGACGTCGCCAGGTCGGCCGGCGCCGCGGTCCTCGATCTCCCGATCAACCTGGGGGTGGGCGGCGCGATGCGCGCCGGGTACCGGTTCGCGCTGCGGCACGGCTACGACATCGCGATCCAGGTCGACGCCGACGGCCAGCACGACCCGGCGGAGATCGGCACGCTGCTCGAGGCGATGGACCGTCAGAAGGTCGACATCATGATCGGCGCGCGCTTCGCAGGCGTGGGCGACTACGACGTGCACGGCCCGCGCAGGTGGACCATGCGCCTGCTGTCGTCGGTGCTCTCGCGTGTCGCGCGGACGAGGCTGACCGACACCACCTCCGGGTTCAAGGCGTCGAACCGTGCGGCGATCACGCTCTTCGCCGCCGACTACCCCGCCGAGTACCTGGGAGACACCATCGAGTCGCTCGTCATCGCGTCCCGCGCCGGGTTGCGGGTCGGTCAGGTCGGGGTCTCGATGCGACCGCGTGCCGGCGGACAGCCGTCGCACCGGCCCTTCAGGGCTGCCGTGTTCCTCGGCCGGGCCGCCCTCGCCCTGCTCATCGCCTTGTCACGTCCGGTCACAGCGGGCGCCGCCTCCGAGAGCCGGGCATGAGCGGCTATCTCTTCGCAGTCGCACTGACCGCCATCGTCCTGGCGATGCTCTTCGTCCTGATGCGGACACGTCGCATCCGGGAGAAGTACGCGGCGGTGTGGATCGCCCTCGCGCTCGCGGTCATCGTGCTGGGCATCTTCCCCCGGCTGGCGTTCTGGGTGGCGGCCCTCGTCGGCGTCGAGACGCCCGCGAACCTCCTCTTCGCACTCGCCTTCGTCGTCCTGCTGCTCGTCTGCATCCAGCTCTCCGTCGAGGTGTCCGGGCTCGAGGAGGAGACCCGGACCCTTGCCGAGGAGATCGCTCTGCTGCGCTACGACGTCGACAAGGTGGTCGAACGTCCCCGGGCCCACGCGCCTGAACCCGAGGCAGGGGGCACCGACCCCGCACCATGAGCGGTCGCCTCGTCCCCGGGAGAGGGGCCCCCGTTCCTCCGCCCGACCGGACGCCGACGGGGACGGCCACCGCACGAGACCACGTGGCCGCCCCGAGCTGCGCCGCGCTCCACCCCCATCCGAAAGGGCTCTCATGACCTACCGCGAACTGGCGATCTCCGGGGCCTGGGAGATCACACCCGTGCAGCACGCAGACTCCCGCGGCACCTTCCACGAGGCGTTCCAGGCCGGGCCGTTCGCCGACCGGGTCGGGCACCGGTTCGACCTGCAGCAGGTCAACTGCTCGGTGTCGGCGGCAGGTGTGATCCGCGGGATCCACTTCTCCGACGTCCCGCCCGGACAGGCGAAGTACGTCATGTGCACGCGCGGCGCCGTCCTCGACGTCGTCGTGGACATCCGCGTGGGCTCCCCGACCTTCGGCTCCTGGGACACCGTCCTTCTCGACGACGTCGACCGGCGCGCGATCTACCTCGCCGAGGGCCTCGGGCACGCCTTCGTGTCCCTCGACGACGACTCGACCGTGATGTACCTGTGCTCGACGGGCTACGCACCGGGGCGTGAGCACGGGGTCGACCCCCTGGACCCGCAGCTTGGTATCACGTGGCCGACGACCGACCGGCACGGGCGGCCGCTCACCCCTCTCCTGTCACCCAAGGACAGCGACGCGCCCTCGATCGAGGAGGCGGCCGCAGCGGGTCTGCTCCCCCGCTACGACGAGGTCGCCGACTACGTCGCCTCGCTGCGCTGAACCATCCCACCCCTGAGGAGGACACCCGTGCGTTGGCTCGTCGTAGGTGCGAACGGCATGCTCGGCCAGGACCTCGTGGCGGCTCTGCACGCCGCAGGCCACTCCGTCCGAGGCGTCGACCGGGAGACCGTCGACATCACCGACGCCGGCTCCGTCGACGCGGTCGTCGCACCGCACTCGTACGACGTCGTGGTCAACTGCGCCGCGTGGACGGCTGTCGACGACGCCGAGACGCACGAACCCCAGGCGTTCGCGGTCAATGCCGTGGGCCCCGCGCTGCTGGCACGTGCCGCACACCGAGCCGAGGCGCGCCTCGTCCAGATCTCCACCGACTACGTGTTCGCCGGTGATGCGACGACGCCCTACGCCGAGGACGCACCCTCGGCACCCACGAGCGCCTACGGCCGCACCAAGGCGGCCGGTGAGTGGGCGGTCCGTGCAGAGCACCCGGACCACCTGATCGTCCGGACCGCGTGGCTGTACGGCGCGCACGGGCCGTGCTTCCCCAAGACGATGGCCCGGCTCGCCGCCACGCGGGACGAGCTGACCGTCGTCGACGACCAGGTCGGACAGCCGACCTGGACCGTCGACCTCGCGGCACTCGTCCTGCGGCTCGTGGAGTCCGGCGCTCCGGCCGGCACCTATCACGGCACCTCCTCAGGGGCGGCCTCGTGGTTCGGGTTCGCCCAGGCCGTCATCGCCGCCACCGGGCGCCCCGACGTCGCGGTGCTGCCCACGTCCAGCACCAGCTACGTGAGACCGGCGCCGCGCCCGGCGTACTCGGTGCTGGGGCACGACGCGCTGCGCGCCATCGGGATCGCCCCCATCGGCGACTGGGCGCAGCGGTGGGCCGAGGCGTCCCGGAGCGTCCTGACCGACCTCTGAGTCACGTCGTGGCGGCCCGCTGCGCGGCCCGGTAGGCCTCCGCGTGGACACGGGCGGAGGCCTCCCAGGTGAACAGCGCGGCTCGTTCGACGGCAGCCTCGCCCAGGGCGTGACGGCGCGCGACGTCATCGAGCAGCCGGCCGAGCACGTCCGCGATCTCCTCCGGTGACGTCCCCGCGTACTCGACGGCGTCGCCGCCCACCTCCGGCAGCGAGAGCTCCCGGCTCGTGAGCACCGGCGCACCGCAGGCCATCGCCTCGAGCACGGGCAGCCCGAACCCCTCTCCCAGGCTCGGATAGGCCACGACCTCGGCACCACCGAGGAACCCGGCCAGGTCATCGAGCGGAAGATAGCCGGCACGGAGGGCGACGAGCGTCCGCGGCACTGCTGCGAGTGCCGGCTCGACCGCATCGTCCCACCCGGGGCCACCGGCGAGAACGAGCGCCGGCGGGTCCTCGCGATCACGCACCGCCGCGGTCCAGCCGAGGACGAGCGCGGGGACGTTCTTGCGCGGCTCCAGGGTGCCGAGGAAGGCCACGTAGGGCCGACCACCCAGGCCGAGCGCACCGCGCACCCGCTCCTGCACGTCATCGCCCGTCGGATGGAAGACCTCGCGGTCGACGCCGTGGTAGGCCACGTGGAACGTCGCCGGGCTGCCACCGGCGAACCTGCGGACCTCACGCCCGGTCGCCTCCGACGGGACCACCAGCGCCGCGGCCCGCCGCACCGCGCGCCGGGTGGCCGCCCGGAAGAACCGCCCCTTGAGCCCGGAGTGCACCTCGGGGTGGCTGAAGAACGTCGCGTCGTGCAGCGTGACGACGACGGGCACCCCTGCAGCGACCGGCGCGGTGTAGTGCGGACAGTGCAGGACGTCCGCGCGCCACTGGCGGGCGAGGGCCGGGAGCAGCGTCTGCTCCCACGCCAACCGCGCCGGCCGTCGTTCGACGGACCGCGGGGCGGCGATCAGCTCCGCGGTCGGCGCCCGGGCCGCGAGCCGCTCGACGTCGCGCGGCTGCGCGACGACCCCCACCGACAGGTCCATCTGGTCGAGAGCGGCGACCAGCTCCTCCACGTACCGACCCACCCCACCCCGGTCGGCCGGGATGGCGGTCGCATCGATGAGCACACGCACAGCTAGGTCGCCTCCTGAGGATCGCCGGACGGCACCGGGGCCGCGAGCCGATGCCGCCGTGCCGCCCAGCTGAGGACCGTCGCCCCCACCAGCTCGGCGACCAGCAGGCCCCCGAACACGCCGAGGAGCCCGGCGACGGCGAGGCCGACGAGTGCGAGGCCCACCGTCACGACGGAGATCACGGCCCGCAAGATCGTGACGAGCCGCGCCGCACCGGCGCGGCGCAGCGCGGCGAACGGGATCGTGGTCACGAGCGACGCAGACCGCCAGACGCAGGCCACGAGCAACGGGACCAGTGTCGGGTTGTCGCTCCACGCGCTCCCGAACAGCACGCCGAAGAGGCCGAGAACCTCCGCGACGACGATGAGCAGCACCGCGGCGACGAGCGAGACCGCAGACAGCACGACATCGAGCCGTGAGCTCTCCTTGAGGAGCCGCAGCCTCATGAAGTTCAGCGGGATCGCGAGCAGACCGGAGACCGTCGACACGGACGTGAACAGGACGGCGTCGGAGGGGTTCAGCAGACCCAGGATCACAGCGTTGAGCAGCGGAGGGACCACACCCGTCGCGGCGGTGTCGGCCACCACCCACCGCATCACGCTCGGCTCGGCACGGCTCGCCCGGTGCCCGACCGGACGCGCGCGTACCAGCGTCGCGACCGCGATGCCGACGACGAGCGGCACGAGTGCCCACCGCTGGCCGAGCAGACCCGCCACGACACCGGCTGCGGCGCCCGAGCCGACGGCGAGGGAGGCCACAGCCTCGCGGCGGTCCAGCCGCTCGGCCACGGACACGCCACGCCCGACCTCGAGCCCGGCCGACATGAGCGGCAACGCGACGCACAGCACCAGCGCGTCGGGCGGTGTGAACGCAACGACGGCGGCGGCACCGACGGCGAGCGCGACGAGCCATCTCGGGAACACCACACGCCGGTCCGAGACCGGGGTCGCGAGCCGGGCCTCGACGACGACGCTGAACACCAGCTGACCGGCGAAGGTCGCGATGAGCACGGCGACCGCGACCCAGCCCTGCTCCCGGGAGTCGAACAGCCGCGACGCGATCGACACCGAGGCGGCGGGAACCACCGCCAGTGCGGCGCCGCCGGCAAGCGTCATCATGCTGCGCACGGCCCGCGCCGGGGCCCCGCCGGTCGCCGGCGCGCTCATCTCGTCACCGCAGTCGAGGCGGCCCGCCCGATCTCGCGGCCCAGGGCACCCTCGAGGCGACCGAGGAAGACCCACCAGCCGTCGGCCGGGCGGTTCGTGCCCGGGTGGCGCACGCCGAAGAGAAGTCCGCCGACGACGAACGCCCCGCGCCACCAGAGCGGGTACCGGTGGACGACGACGAGGCGCCCGAGCCCGCGCCCGTAGGCACGGAGCTTGCGACGACGCTCGGCGGTCGTCAGTCCGTGCGGGTCGGAGATCCCCCCGATCGACAGCTCGGGCGGCAACCAGCCGAAGCGCTGCGCGACATCGGGCCGGGCGGCGAGCAGACGCAGGAGGAGATCCGTCGCCTCCCCGGCCTGCCAGGGGGTCGCCGCACCGGTTCCCACGGTCGGGTCGAAGCCACCGATCTCGTCGAACAGGTACCGCCGGATCAGCAGGCCCATCTCGATGACCGCCCACACGTTCCAGCGGTCGAGCGGCGTCCCCGCAGCCGGGAGCACGAACTTGGGACCGAGCTCATCGGCCACCGTGATCGCCCCGGCCTCGAGGTCCGCGGCAGCCGTCGACGACCGAAGGGCCTCGACCGACCCCGGGGGGAACCACGTGGTGTCGTTGGGGAAGCACAGCAACCTGTCGTGCCCGTCGTCCGGCAGCGCGGCGACGCCGACGTTACGCCCGAGCGCGGCCCCGCGCTCCGACGTGGTGAGGCTCACGTTGGCGGCGATGGCCCCGTGGCGTTCGAGGACGCGTGCGACGTCGTCGACCCTGCCCTGCGCGACGACGACGAGCGCATCGTCCGCCAGGAGCTGCCCGTCGAGCGAGGCGAGCAGCCGTTCGAGCGCCTCAGGACGCCCGATGGTCGTGACCACCAGCCCGAGCCTCATGTCCGCTGGACCTCGGCGAGCGTCCGTGAGACGACCTCGGCCACGAGGTCCGCCGACCGGTCCCAGGTGAACAGCCGGGCACGTTCGAGGCCGCGCGCCCGCAGACCCGCCCGCAGCGCGGGATCCGCCAGCACCCGGTCGACGGCCGCGGCCAGGGCGTGCTCGTCGCGTGCGTCCACGTACTCGACCGCATCGGCGCCGACCTCGTGGAGCACCGCGATGTCGGAGGCGAGCACGGGGCAGCCAGCGCGCATCGCGTCGACGACGGGGAGCCCGAAGCCCTCGTCGAGCGACGGGCAGACGTACAGGTCGGCCACCGCAAGCAGTGCGCCCAGCTGGTCGCCCGTCACCCAGCCCGGCAGCATCACGTCGTCACGGAGCCCGAGCGCCGCGACGACGGGATCGAGCGGGTCGTCGCTCCCCCCGCCGGGCAGCACCAGGAAGGGCCTGCGCTCCGGCGGGACGGCCGCCACCGCACGCAGCAGCGTCGAGAAGTTCTTGTGCGGCATGCGGTTCCCCGCGCTCACGACGATCGCGCGGCTCCGCGGAACGCCCATCTCGTCCAGCACCGCTCGGGGGTCGCCTGGCACCGGGACGGTGCTGGCGCCGTTGGGTGCCACGCTGATGCGCTCGCGGTCGACGCCCATCACGTCCGCTGCGCGCCGGGCCCCGTCCTCGCTCACGGCGAGCAGGCGGGTGGCACCGCGCGCCGCACGACGCAGCAGCCAGGTCGTCACGCGCTGCCCCGCGCGGCCGAGACCCGGCGGCACGTGCTCGAACGGGATCACGTCGTGCGCCGTCACGAGGGTGGGCACGCGCCGACCGCCAGGACCGTAGTTCGCGGGGCACCACAGGAGGTCGGCGCCGTGCCTGGCGGCGGCCCCCTCCACCGCGAAGGTCTCCGCCAGGGCCCAGGCCGCACGCTGCCGCGTGTCGACCGACGTCCGGTGCACCGGACCGGGGAACCAGGTCTCGACGAGCCCGGCGCCGGGTGCGGCGGCCAGACCCACGAACTCGATGTCGTCGAGGCGGTCCGCCAACCGTGGGAGCAGCTCCCGGGCGTAGGTCTCCGTACCGCCGCGGTGGCCCGTGACGTACAGCAGGTCGACGGCGACGCGCCGTGTCGCCGTCACGACTCGGAGGCGATGGCGGACCGACCCGTGGACGGTGCCAGGTTCGAGTCCTCCCCCGTCCGCGCGGAGTCGTCCGTACCCGCGGCGTCACGCGCTGCCGAGGGCCCTGCCACCGCGTCCTCGTCGCTCGCGAGGTCGCCGGGCGCCACCTCGTCAGGCTCCTCGGCGGACACGGGTGTGTGCGGGTTGGAACCGGCCCGCGTCGGGATCCCGAGGATCCCGATGAACATGCTGGACATCATCGTCTGGAAGCCGAGCGTGAGACCGAGGACCGCCGGGATCGCGATCCGCACCGCCGAGCGGGCGTCAAGGCCACCGAAGCCGACGTCGCCCCACCGAACGACCTGGGCCACCGCGGTCGCGAGTCCCAGCACGAACAGGAGCAGACCGAGCAGGAGCCCGCGCTCGACGGTCACCTTGTCCATCAGCCGCCAGAAGCGCGGTCCGCTGGGCAGGAAGCCCTCGTGGTGGGCATACACCTTGGTCAGCACGGCGAACAGCAGCGCCTGGTAGCCCAGGATCGCCGCACCCAGGGCATAGACCATGGTCGAGACGTCGAAACCGACCGACCCCACGGCGACGGGCCCGAACAGGAGCACGACGCTGACCAGCAGACCGGTCACCAGCATCGTCCAGCCGGGGATCCAGAACAGCCATCGCGGGGAGAAGACCAGGAGGAAGCGAAGGTGCCGCCACCCGTCGTGCCAGCTCCGCAGGTGCGGCGGCCGGGACCGGCCGTCCTTCTTGAGCGTGGTGGGGACCTCCGCGATGCGCAGACCGGCGAGCGAGGCCCGCACCACCATCTCGGAGGCGAACTCCATCCCGGACGTCCGCAGCCCCAGGGCGAGGATCCGCTCGCGGGAGAAGCCACGAAGCCCGCAGTGGAAGTCGCGCACTCCCGGCTTGAAGAAGAGCTGACCGATGCCCGAGAGCACCGGGTTGCCGAGGTAGCGGTGCAGCGGGGGCATGGCCCCGGGTGCGATGCCCCCGGCGAACCGGTTGCCCATCACCAGGTCGTTGCCCTCGCGCAGCTTGGCGAGGAAGGGCCCGAGCGCGGAGAAGTCATAGCTGTCGTCGGCATCGCCCATGATGACGAACCGCCCGCGCGCCGCGACGATGCCACCGATCAGCGCCGCGCCGTAGCCCTTCTCGGCGACCGGGACCACGCGGGCCCCGAGCCGCTCGGCGATCTGCTGCGAACCGTCGGTGCTGCCGTTGTCCGCGATGACGACCTCGCCGTCGACCCCTGCGCCCTGCAGGTACCCGAGCGCCTTGCGGATGCAGACCTCAAGCGTCTCTGCCTCGTTGAGGCACGGCATCAAGATCGTGAGCTCAACGCTCGGCGGGGCCATGACCACGTCCGTCCGTGGGGGTGCAGGTAGGCGCGTACTCTACCAACGCCCGAGGAGCCGGAGAGCACGCCCTCCCCTCATGCGCGCGTGAGGCGTTCGACGATCGCGAGCGCCGACGCCGCCGCGGTGCGCTCCCGAGCAGCCGCCTCGTACCAGGCCCGCGCCGACCTGCGCAGGGCCGGGCCGGCGTCGATCGCGCGCAGCAGCGCAGCGCCGAGGACCTCCGGCTCCGTCGACGCCGCGACGAACCCGTTGACACCCTCGTCGACCAGATCGACCGAGGCGTTGTCCTCGGCGTCGACCAGGACCACCGGGGTGCCGGAGGCGCACGCCTCGACGACGACCAGTCCGTACCCCTCGCGGCGGGACGGGTTGACCAGGACGGCCGCGCTCGCGACGCGTCGGTGCAGCTCGTCCTCCGGGACGAAGCCGGGAAGCTCGACGACGTCGTCGAGACCGAGCCGGCCGATCTCACGCTCGACCGCGGCGCGCTGGGGTCCGTCGCCGAGCACGGCAGCGCGCAGGTCCGCACCGCTGCGGCGGGCCCAGGCGATCGCGGCGGGGATGACGTCGACCTGCTTGTCGGGGATGTGCCGACCGACGTAGACGACCGTGGCGGGCAGGGAGTCGTCGAACCCGCTCTCGTCGAAGCCGCTGCCCTCCGTCCCGACGAGCCCCGGGCCGAGGACGGGCTCATGTCGCGCACCCTCGGCCACCAGACGCCGGGCGTTCATCCGCGAGTAGCAGCTGACCCAGGGGCTGGCGCGGACGGCGAGGTGCTGGAGCGTCGCCGCCACCCGCCCGACGACCGGCCCGGAGTACTCGAGCCACTGGTCGCGCCGCCAGACCTCGAGGAAGTCGGAGCACATGCGGGTCCGGCTGCCCAGGAGTGCGAGCCGTGCCGCGAAGACGTTGAGCACCGGGAGCGCGGACACCACCACGACGTCGTACCGGCCCCGGTTGCGGAGCAGGTGCCCGAACAGCCCGGCCGCGAACCGCAGCGCCACCAGCGGGCGACGGTTCCCCCGGGCGTCGTAGAGCTCGCTCCGGGCGCTCACCCCGACGACGCTCACGCCGGGTGCGACCTGCGGCGCCGCGCCGTCCCAGAGCCTGCGCGTGAGGTAGTCGACCTCGTGTCCCGCACCGGCCCATGCCTCGGCGAACAGCCGGTACTGCCGCTCGCCGCCACCAGTCGTCATCGGGTAGAAGCAGTCGAAGGCCACAGCGATGCGCACCCGCCGAGGGTAGCGAGCGGTCCCGGTCGAGCAGCGCGGTAGCCTCGCACGCGTCGTGCGCCCCATCGAGCCACCGAGGACCCCATGTCGCTACCCGTCTCCTCCGCAGAGAGCAAGGACGGGCCGTCCCCGAGACGGGCGCCCCGTCCCGGCAGGGTGTTCTGGCTCGCCTTCGCCGTCCTGTGGACGGTCACGTCCGCCTGGGCATTGGCCTCGCCGATCGCTTCCGGTCCGGACGAGAACGCCCACGTCGTCAAGGCGGCGGCCGTGGTGCGCGGAGACCTCACGGGGACGAGCGCACCTGGTGCGGCCGGTGCGGGGGTGGTGACCGTCCCCGCGCTGTACGCGACGCTGGGCGTCTACCCGACGTGCTTCGCCTTCCAGCCCGACGTCCCCGCCGACTGCCCGAGCGCCCAGCTGCCGACCGGCAGCGCGGCCGCGACGCCCACCCAGGCCTCGACGTGGGTCATCCGCAACAACCCGCTGTACTACGCGATCGTCGGCCTCCCGACCCTGCTCCCGCCCGCGCCCTGGGTGCTCTACCTCATGCGGCTCCTCAGCGCGGCCATCAGCAGCCTGGTGCTCGCCTGGGGCTTTCGCGCGCTCGCCGAGCTCTCCCGGCGTCCGCTGGTCATCGTCGGGGTGCTCACGGCGCTCACCCCGATGGTGGTCTACCTCAACAGCACGGTGAACCCCTCGTCGCTCGAGATCAGCGCCTCGCTCACGCTCATGGCGAGCCTCCTGGTGCTCCTGCGCGACCCGGACCCCGCACGGTTGCCGGTCCGCGCGGCGGGGATCGCGGTCGTGACGGCCTTCCTGGTGAACTCCCGGGGGCTGTCCCCGCTCTACGTGGTCGTCCTCGTCGCTCTCGCAGCGGTCGGCGTCGGGCCGTGGCGCGAGTTCACCAAGGCACTGCTGGACCGTCGGACGTGGCCGTGGCTCGCCGTGATCCTCGCGTCGACGGCGGCCGCGCTGATGTGGACCTTGCGGGCCGGCACACTCGGCGCAGGCGGTGCGGAGCATCCCGAGTACGGCTTCCTCTCGACTGCGAACCGCACGCTGCTCGACACCGGCGACTTCCTGACGGTGGCCATCGGCCGGTTCGGCTGGATGGACGCCGAGCTCCCGCAGCTGGTGTACCTCGGCTACGCCGCACTCATCGGGCTTCCGTTGCTGCTCGCCGTCGGTCTGGCGGGTCGACGCATGCGTCTGGCCGTGCTGGCAGGTGCCGCTGTCGCGGTGCTCCTCCCGGTCCTCCTCCAGGCGTGGCAGGCGCACAGCGTGGGGTACATCTGGACGGCGCGCTACTCGATGCCGCTGTACGTCGCGGTCGGCGTGACCGCAGGGTTCGCGTGCCGCGACGTCTTCTCGTCGCTGCCCGAACGGTTGGCGCGCCGGCTGCTCGTCCTCGTCGCGACCCTCGCGCCGCTCGGCCTCACGATCGCGTTCGTCGCGAACCTACGGCGGTACACCGTCGGCGAGAGCGGATCGTGGCGGTCGGCGCTCGGCGGTCCGTGGGCACCTCCGCTCAACGGCGGGCTGCTCCTGGCCGTGCACGTGGTCGCGCTGGTCGTGGGCGCCGTGCTCCTGGTGAGGGCCGAAGGCGCCGACGAGGCGACCAGCGCGTCGCCGATGCCTCAGGCCGTCGCGAGCGCCTGACGGTACGCCGCGACGTGGCGCGACGCGCTGGCGGTCCATGTCATCGCCGCGGCCCGCTCGCGCCCGACCGCACCCCACAGCGCCCCCTGCGGACCCAGCGCCTCTGCCAGAGCGGTGGCGAGCGCCTGGGGGTCGAGCGGGTCGGCGAGCGCCCCGGCCCCCTCGGCGAACTCCGCCATCGAGGTGTCCCGCGACGTGACCACCGGGACGCCGTGCGCCATCGCCTCGAGCACCGGCATGCCGAACCCCTCCCACACCGACGGGAAGGCGAACACCGAGGCGCCGGCGTAGGCCGCCTGGAGCTCGGCGTCGCTGAGCCTGCCGACCAGGTGCACCCGCCCCTCCGGGACACCCTCGAGCGACCGGGCGACCTCAGCGGCCGCGGAGCCCCATCCGTCCGGACCGGCGAGGACGAGGTCCACGGGGGTGCCGGTCTCACGCAGCAGCAGCGCGAACGCGGCGACGAGCGTCGGAACGTTCTTGCGGGGTTCGAGCGTCCCGCACCACAGCACGTACGGGCGGCCGGTCCCGAGTCGCGCGGCCCATCGGGTCCGTGCCTCCGCCGTCACCTGCTCGGCCCGGACGCCATGCCGGGCCACCACGAGACGTCCCGGCTCGATCCCCACGTCCACGCAGTCCCGGCGCGTCGCCTCGGACGGGACGACGACGACCGCCGCCTCGTCACGCACGATCTGGAGCGACCGGGTGAAGAAGGAGGTCCCCCGAGCGGTGAAGTGCCCGGGCTCGCGCAGGAACGCCAGGTCGTGGACGGTGACCACGAGCGGGACGGAGCGCCCCGGAACCGCCCACGTCGTGGCGTGCAGGACGTCGACCGGGCCGAGCACCGACTCGGCCCCGGGGCGCCGGACCCGGTTCCAGGCCTCGTAGAGTCCGCGCCGCGGCAACGGCACCCGCCGGACGGGGATCCCCAGGCCGGGTGCGGACTCGTCGCGGTGCCACGCGGCGAGTCCGGTCACGGCGACCTGTGCGGCCGGCAGCTCACGGAGGAGCTCGCGGATGTAGGTGCCCGAACCGCCGGGGACGGCGTGCCAGCACTGCTCGACCGTCATCCCGACCTGCAGCGTCCGCACGCGACCAACCCTACGGGGAGGGTCCGGGAAGCACGGTCGGCGGCGGCTCCTACACTCCCCAGGTGACCGATCCCCGCACCGCGCGCGTCGTCGTCGTCAGCTGGAACGGTGCGGCGCTCCTGCCGGAGTGCCTCGACTCGCTCGAGAAGCAGACGCTTCGACCGCACCTCGAGGTCGTCGTGGTCGACAACGCCTCCACCGACGGGACCGACGCGCTGCTCGCCACGCACTACCCGTGGGTGCGGGTCATCCGCTCCGACCGGAACCTCGGGTTCGCCGGCGGGGCCGCGCTCGGCATGGCCGACGCCGACGGCGACGTCGTTCTCCTGAACAACGACGCCACCTTCGCCGCCGACGCGGTCGAGCAGCTGCTGGTCGCCCTGCGGCCCCCCACAGCCGAACGGGTCGGCGCGACCACCGCGCTCGTGCTGCTCCGCGGGGACGGCGGCACACCTGCCCTCGTCAACTCGACCGGCAACGTGGTGGCACGCAACGGGGCCGGCGGCGACCGGGACTGGCTCGCACCGGTCGGCTCGCAGTCGCACGACCCCGAGGTGTTCGGCTTCAACGGCGGCGCCTGTGCGCTGCGCCGGGAGGCGCTCGACGAGGTCGGCGGGTTCGACCCGTGGCTGTTCCTCTACTACGAGGACACCGAGCTGTCGTGGCGTCTGCGGGCGCACGGGTGGACGGTTCGCTACGTCGAGTCCGCGGTGGCGATCCACCGGCACGCGGCCAGCTCGGGGACCGACTCACCGCTGTTCCGGTACTACAACACCCGCAACTCCCTCGTCGTCCTCACCCGGCACGCCCCGGTACGGACGATCCTCAGGTCGGCGACCCGGCAGACGATGGGCTGCCTGCGGAGCGGGATGGC
Organism: Cellulomonas citrea; assembly: GCF_009829685.1. Lineage (GTDB taxonomy): Bacteria > Actinomycetota > Actinomycetes > Actinomycetales > Cellulomonadaceae > Cellulomonas > Cellulomonas citrea. The sequence continues at coordinate 24,616 of NZ_VWSD01000006.1, read as the reverse complement.
CGCGGGATGGCGCGACCCGACCACGCGGGCCCGAGCGCGAGCGCTGCGCGCCTGGGTCGGGCGGCTGCGCCGCACCCTCCACGAACGACGCTCGCTCTGGGCCGATGCGGTCGTCACCCGTCGCACCGTCGCCGACGCGGCCTGGCGACGGTAGACCTGCGCGGCCCCACGGCCCTCAGCTGCCTCCGAACACCCGACGGGCCCGGCCGGCCGCGCGTCTGCCGAGCTCACGTGCTCCGCCCGCGCGCAGGTAGCCCCGGGCGAGCGCGAGGTCCTGGCGGGGCGACCATCGCGGTCGCGACGACCGACGCCGGGCCGCGGGCGTCGTGGGTGCCGAGACCGCCAGGTCCGTCGCCCTGCGCGGGTCGGCGCAGAAGCTCACGAGCGGCGCGAGCACCCGGGACCACCGGAACTGCGGAGCCAGCGCCGCGCTCGCCTGTCGACAGGCCTCGGCGACCGACGGGTCGAACAGCACCTCATCCAGCGCGGCAGCGAGTGCGACCGCGTCCTGCGTCGGCACGACCCGGCCGAAACCGTGCTCGCGGATCAGGTCCGCGAAGGTGTCGCCGTCGGAGGCCACCACGGGAAGCCCGGCCCAGAGGTAGTCGAGGATGCGCGTGCGGAAGCTGAACGCCGTCTCGATGTGCTCGAAGTGCGTGGAGACGCCGACGTCGGCGTCGAGAAGGTAGTCGGCGCGCTCCTCGTAGGGCACCCAGTCCTCGTTGAAGAACACATGCGAGCCGGAGAGGCCCAGCCGTTCGGCGAGGTCGCGGGTGTCGCCCGCCATCTGCATCTCCGGCACGCCCGGGTTGGGGTGGCGCAGGCCCATGAAGAACAGCCGGACCTCCGGATGGTCCCGCCGCAGGATGTCGACCGCCCGGATGAGCGTGAGCGGATCGAACCAGTTGTAGACGCCACCGCCCCAGAGGATGACCTTGTCGTCCGCACCGATCCCCGGAACCGTGCCCTTGATGCCGTGGCGGCGCTGCTGCGGAGGGGCGTCGGTGATGCCGAACGGCACGACGTCGATGAGGTTCCGGAGGCCGGGGTCCTCGTCGTACATCGCCGGCGACACGCGCCCCTGCCCCGCCAGCTGGCCCAACCAGAAGTCACGCTGCTTCTCGGACGCACACACGAGGAAGTCAGCACGCCGCAGCTGCAGGTTGAGCGAGTCCGTGGTGATCTGCACGGCGTTCAGACGGCCGACCACCCCGAGGTCCTTCGCCTGCTCGAGCTGTTCGAGGTGCATCGGGTCGTAGATGTCCGCCACCACGATCGCGTCGGACTCGCGGACCCACGGCGCGGTGTCGAGCAGGAAGCCCTGGAAGATGATGACGTCCGCCCAGGCGGTCGGTTCCCGCAGCCCCGTGCCGGCCGCGTACTCGACGGCGAAGCCCTCGCCCGCGCGCCGGGCACCGGCCGTCGAGACGAGGCGCACGTCGTGGTCCGATGCGAGGGCCTTGGCGATCTCCCACGCGCGGATCGCGGGACCTGCCATGCGATCGGCCAGGGGCTCACCGGTCACGACGAGCACCCGCAGGCGTGTCGTGAAGTGCTCGGCGATGTCGAACGCTGCCACGAGGCTCTCGTGCGCTGCGAGGTAGGCCGGTTCGCCGTACGCGGGTTCGAGTGCGTCCCGGAAGAGCGGGAACAGGGCGCGATCGCTGCGCCGTCGACGAGCCTGCAGGTCGCGTCGCGTCTCGTGCAGCGACGGCAGCTGCTCGACGAGGTAGTCGATGGCGAGCGGGCCCGTGAGCGCCATCTTCGGCACGACGACGTCGGCCGTCTCGTCACCGCCGGGCGATCGCTGGAGGTCGAGCATCGTCGCGTCGAGCCCGGTGCGCGCCACGGACCGACGGACGGACAATGCCATGGCCGCGGGAAGGGCTCGTGCGAGCGTGTCGTCGTCGTAGTTCTTGTACATCGACAGCAACGCATTGCGCTCGAGGAGATAGCTCTCACGGAAATTGCCGAACTTGCGCATCGTCACGTGGTGCTTGTGAAAGGCGACGGAGTCGGGGATGTAGCGCACGCGGTGCCCGAGCAGATTGAGACGCCACCCCAGGTCGACGTCCTCGTAGAACATGAAGAAGCGCTCGTCGAAGCCACCGACCTCGCGGTAGACGTCGGCGCGGACGAACATCGCCGCACCGGTGCCGAAGAGCACGTCCTTCGGGGTGTCGTAGGTCGGTGAGTCAGGGCGCTCGACCTCGCGCTTGTAGCCCATGCCGAACCAGGTGAGGGATCCGTCGACGTAGTCGACCAGGCCACCGTCCCAGTCGAGCACCTTCGACGCCACGGCGGCGACGTCGGGCGCGTGCTCGAGCTCCTCGACCGCCGCGCGGACCCAGCGGGCGTCCGGCCGGGCGTCGTTGTTCAGGAACGCGACGTACTCCCCGGCAGCCTGGCTGACGCCGAGGTTGCAGCCGCCTGCGAAGCCGAGGTTCTGCCCCGACTCGATCACACGCACCTCAGGCACGGCACGGCGGATGCGCTCGGCGGAGCCGTCACCCGAGTCGTTGTCCACGACGATCAGCTCGAGCCTGTCCGCCGGCCAGTCCAGCTCGCCCAGCGAACGGAGCGCGGTGATGGTGTCCTCGGCGCCCCGGTAGTTGACGAGGATGACCGAGACCTGGCCCGGCCGGGTCGTCGGTGCATCCGCGGTCATCGAGTCACCCTCTTCACGCCGACACCCTAGCCGCGATCCCGCACCGGCCTCCGTGCCCGGCGCGGTGCGGTGCGCAGGTCACGGGCCGCACCGGTCCTGGCCGTCGGGCGCCGTTGCGCCCGGGCGGTGCGCACCCGCACCTCCCCGCGGTGGTCGCGGTGACCTTGCCGCAGCACCTCGCCTCTATCCGCACAAGGTTCGACCGACCGTTCGCCGGGCGGCTCTTTGTACCATTTGCTCCGATATCGCGCGGTCCACGTTCAGCCCGGGTCTTGCGGGCCAGGAGCACAACGACTCTCGGTGCACCTTCGACCGGCGACGCGCTATTGCAGATCGAGGCGCCGGCAGCCACGGAAGGTACGGTTGACACGTTCCCCATGGCGACTGATTGGTGTGCGATGTCTCCCGACAAGCGAAGGCCCGCGGTGCTCACGCTGGTCGCCGTCGTTGCCGGCGTGGTCCTCCTCGGAGGTGCCGGGTGGTACCTGCAGACGCGCGCCGACGGGGCCGCACTCCCCTCGTCGTCCGGGACAGCCGCGCCGACGGCGACCGACCGCGGGTCCGAGAGCGCCGCCGCGCACAGCCCGTCACCGCAGCCGACCGCACCGGCCACGGGCGCACCGTCGGACGCCCCGGCGAGCGCCCCGGCTGCTCCCGGCGCCCCGGCCCCGGCCTCGACGCCTGGCGGGTCGAACCAGGCCGGAGCACGCACGCCGGTGGACGTGGTCGTCGTCTCCTCGTCCTCGGACGAGAAGTCCGGGGACGTGAGCGTCAGCGGGTACGCGACGACCGTGGAGGAGAACGGGACCTGCACCGTGAGCTTGTCCTCGGGCGCCACCTCGGTCACGGTCGACGGACCAGCAGCCCCGGACGCCACGACGGTCTCCTGCGGCGAGCTCGTCGTCCCCCGTTCCCGACTTGGTCAGGGAACCTGGCAGGGCACGCTCCGCTACTCGTCGGCTACGAGCGCCGGCACCTCGCTCCCCTTCACGATTGAGGTTCACTGATGACCCCGCACCGGACTCCGCACCGGACACTGCTCGGCGCCGTCGTCGCGCTCGGCATGCTCGGTGCCGCGCTCATCGTCGCCCCGACTCCTGCCGTCGGCGCCGATCTGCGCGGCTTCGATCCCGGGAACATCATCAGCGACACCGTCTTCTACGACACGACGACCATGAACGCGGACACGGTCCAGGCGTTCCTCTCGTCCGCCGGGGCCGCGTGCTCCCAGGGCTCGGACGGCTCCCCGTGCCTGAAGAACTACCGCGAGTCGACGGCCGGCCGCGGGGCGACGTCGCGGTGCGCGGCCTACGCAGCAGGTTCGAACGAGTCCGCCGCCGTCATCATCAGCAAGGTGGCCCAGGCCTGCGGGATCAACCCGCAGGTGCTCATCGTGACCCTGCAGAAGGAGCAGGGTCTCGTGACGACGACCAACCCCTCCGCCGGTCGCTACCGTGCCGCGATGGGCTACGGGTGCCCGGACTCGGCTGCGTGCAACTCGCTGTACTACGGGTTCTTCAACCAGGTCTACTCGGCGGCGTCGCAGTTCCGGAACTACGCGCTCAACCCTCAGCAGTACTCGCACCGGGCAGGCGTGGCGAACGACATCCTCTTCAGCCCGAACTCGGGGTGCGGCTCGTCGACGGTCTTCATCCAGAACCAGGCGACGGCGAGCCTGTACAACTACACGCCGTACCAGCCGAACGCCGCGGCACTGGCGGCGGGGTACGGCACCGCCAGCGGGAGCGGCGCCGGCTGTGCGAGCTACGGGAACCGCAACTTCTGGAACTACTTCACCGACTGGTTCGGGCCCACCACGCAGCGGGTGCCGATCGGGTCGATCGACACCGTCGGCGCGACGTGGAACAGCATCTCGGTCGCCGGTTGGGCGCTCGACCCCGACACCACCTCCCCGATCCAGGTCCACGTGTACCTCGACGGGTCGGCCGTGCTCGCGTCGACCGCCGGGATCTCGCGGTCCGACATCGCGGCCGCGTTCAACAAGGGCGCGGAGCACGGCTACAGCGTGTCCATCCCGGCGCGAGCCGGCGCCCACACGCTCTGCATCTACGCGATCGACTCCGTGGCCGGCGGTCCGAACCCGTCGATCGGCTGCCGTGCGGTGACGGTGCCCAGCGCGCTCACGATCGGGTCGATCGACACCGTGACGGCGACGTCCAACACCATCAGCGTGGCCGGTTGGGCCCTCGACCCTGACACGACCAGCCCCATCCAGGTCCACGTCTACGTCGACGGGGCGGCCAGGCTGGGCCTGATCGCGAACAACACGCGGACGGACGTGGGAGCCGCGTACGGGCTGGGCGACCAGCACGGGTTCGCGGCGAGCCTCAGCTCGTCGCCGGGGATCCACGACGTGTGCTTCTACGCGATCGACGCCAACGGCGGGGCCAACCCGCTGCTGGGATGCCGCACCGTCGGAACTGCCGCCGCGATCAACCACGCGCCGTTCGGGTCGATCGACAGCCTCACGACGGCCATCGGGAGCATCTCCGTCGCCGGGTGGGCACTCGACCCGGACACCACGGACCCGATCCAGGTCCACACCTACGTCGACGGCTCGCCCGTGCTCGGGGCCGTCGCGAACGTGCGCCGGACCGATGTCGGCGCGGCCTTCGGCCACGGGGACGACCACGGCTTCTCGTGGACGGTCTCCGCGACGGGTGGCGTCCACACCGTGTGCATGTACGCGATCGACTCCACGCTCGCGGGCCCGAACCCCCAGTTCGCGTGCCGGACGGTCACCGTCCCGTCGGCTGCGCCGAACACCGCCCCCTTCGGGAGCATCGACTCGATCACGGGATCCGTCGGCGCGATCGACGTCGCCGGCTGGGCGCTCGACCCCGACACGACCGACCCGATCCTGGTCCACGTCTACGTCGACGGCGCCGCGATCCAGGGCGTCCTGGCCGACGCGACGAGGACGGACGTCGGCGCCGCGTTCGGCAGGGGCGACCAGCACGGCTTCTACACGTCCCTCCCGTCCGCCGCCGGACAGCACACCGTGTGCGTCTACGCGATCGACTCGACCCTCAAGGGACCGAACCCGCAGCTGGGCTGCCGCAGCGTCACGGTCGGCTAGCGGCGTGGGGTCGCGCGCCCTGTCGAGTGCGCGACCCCACGCTCGGCCGTGGCCTCACCCCGTCACGGCGCCGCAGGTCGGGCGCGGCAGTCGCGGGCCGCACGCGGCCGGCCCGCCGCCGAGGTCGAGGGCACTCGTGCCCCCGGCGGCCCGGGTCGACGGGCCTCCGGAGAGTGGGTGTCTCAGCCGTCTCGGCTACTATCGTCAGCGCCAAACCCCGTGGACCGACGCCTTGCGCCTGCCCGCGGAACACGGAACCGGGAGACTCATGAGCGGCGCGTCAGTGGATCGAGAGACGGCGCTGTCGGAGGAACCCTTCAGGCCGGCGGGACCGACTCAGGGGTTCTTGCGAGGCACGGTCCTCTCGATCCGGGCGATCGCCGGGCAGTCCGAGCTTCTGCGCCTGCTGACCGGGCGCGAGCTCAAGGCCCGCTACAAGGACAGCACCCTGGGCTTCTTCTGGAGCCTCGCACGACCGCTGACAATGCTCCTCGTATATTACGTGGCCATCGGCAAGTTCCTCAATGCCGCACAGAGCCCGACCCGCAACCCGAACGGGATCCCCGATTTCGCGGTCTTCATCTTCGCGGGGCTGACGGCGTGGCAGCTCTTCAGCGACATCGTCACCAACGGAACGGCGTCGATCGTCACGAACTCTGGGCTCATCAAGAAGGTCTACGTGCCCCGCGAGGTCTTCCCGCTCAGCGTGGTCGGGTCGTCGATCGTCAACTTCGGCATCCAGCTCGTCGTGCTCGCCGGTGCGACCCTCCTGGTCAGGAACTTCCCGACCGGCTCCCGCTGGTCCTACTTCGTGCTCGCGCTCGCCGTCCTGGTGGTCTTCTCGACCGCGCTCGCCCTGCTGCTCTCGGCGATCAACGTCTATCTGCGCGATGTGCAGTACCTCGTCGAGATCCTCATCATGATCCTCTTCTGGGCATCTCCGATCGTGTACTCCTGGCACTCGGTCGACGGCGCTCTGCACGGTCTGATCAAGGACATCTACCTCGCGAACCCGATGACGCAGGTCGTGCTCGGGTTCCAGCGCACGTTCTGGGTGAGCGGCCCGAGCAGCTCGTACCCGGCGGACCTTCAGATGCGCCTCCTCGTGACCCTCGGGATTTCCGTCGCACTCCTGTGGGTGAGCCAGCGGATCTTCGCTCGCCTGCAGGCGAACTTCGCCCAGGAGCTGTGATGGCCCTCAACGTCGTGGAGATCTCGAACGTCTCCAAGCGCTTCGTGATCCACCGGGACAAGTCGCTCAAGGAGCGCGTCCTCAACCGCAGCCGGGATCGTCGGCACAAGCAGGACTTCTGGGCGCTGCGCGACGTCAACCTGGACATCGAGCTCGGTTCCACCGTGGGTCTCGTCGGGGCCAACGGTTCGGGCAAGTCGACCCTGCTCAAGATGATCGGGGGCATCCACCAGCCGACGACGGGGTCGGTGCGGCTCCGCGGTCGACTGGCCGCGCTCCTCGAGCTGGGTGCCGGCTTCCACCCGGACCTCACAGGGCGCGAGAACGTCTACCTCAACGCGGCCATCCTGGGCATCTCGCGTGCCCAGACCGACCGCTACTTCGACGCGATCGTCGACTTCTCGGGGATCGAACCCTTCATCGACACCCAGGTGAAGTACTACTCGTCCGGGATGTACGTCCGGCTCGCGTTCGCCGTCGCCGTCCACGTCGACCCGGACATCCTGCTCGTCGACGAGGTGCTGGCGGTCGGCGACGAGCCGTTCCAGCGCAAGTGCATGGACCGGATCCGGGGCTTCCAGGCCGAGGGCCGGTCGATCGTGCTCGTCTCGCACGCCCTCGACCAGGTCGCAGACCTCTGCGACCGGGCCGTCGTGCTCGAGGCGGGCCAGGTCCGCGCCGACGGCCCGCCGCGGGAGGCGTTGCGCGTCCTGCGGGAGGACTTCGAGGAGACCCGTCGGCACGACGTCGAGGAGGCCCGGCGGGTCTCCCGACGGACGCGGACGGAGCCCGCACCGTCCGCCGAGATCACGGCGATCGACCTCGTGTCCGACGGGGCGCCGCGGGACCGCGCGACCCTGACTCCCGGGGACGACCTGACCGTCCGGGTGCACGTGACGAGCACCCACGCCCTCGACGACTGGAACGTGGGCATCGCACTGAACAACCCGCTGGGCCAGATGGTCCTCGGCACCAACGCAGTGATGCTCGGCAAGCCGTTGCCGCACGTCGCTGGTGGCTCGGTCGTCGAGTTCACGCTCCCCGGGCTCATGCTCGGCGAGGGCAGCTACTCGGTCGATGCCGCAATCTCGTTCGACGGCCTCACCGAGGCGGACCGCCTCTCGGAGGGCGCAGCTCTCACGGTCGTGGCAAGCGGGCAGGTCGTCGGCTACACGCACGTGGCGAACCCCGACGTCAACCTGGTCGAGGGTCAGTGACCGTCCTGTCGTCGGCGCACCACGCCCTTCAGCCGATCCGAAACTCCTAGGGGGACAACTCCACCATGCACGTGGTAACGATCGCGGCGCGCAACTACCTCCCGTTCGTCCGACTCCTCGCGAAGTCGTTCAAGGAGCACAACGCGGACGACACGTTCGTCGCGCTCGTGGTGGACGCCGAGGTCGGCGAGGTCGAGCCCGAGGCCGACTTCGAGGTCGCCACGCCCGCGGACCTGCCTCTCGACGACGAGGAGTTCCGGCGGCTCGCCCTCATCTACGACGTCACCGAGCTGTCGACGGCGCTCAAGCCCTGGGCCCTCGAGATGCTCCTGCTCCGCGGCGCGACGACCGCCGTGTACCTCGACCCCGACATCTGCGTGTTCTCGTCCCTGGCCGAGATCGACCAGCTGTCCCGTGAGCACGGGATCGTGCTCACGCCGCACGCGGCCGAGCCGATCCCCCGTGACGGTCTGCGGCCCACCGAGGCCGACATCATGGGGTCCGGCGTGTACAACCTGGGGTTCATCGCGGTGGGCCAGGAGAACGTCCCGATGCTGCGCTGGTGGCAGGAGCGCCTGCGCCGGGACTCCATCTCCGCACCTGAGCAGATGCTGTTCACCGACCAGCGCTGGATCGACCTCGTCCCGGGCATGTGGCAGTGCAAGATCCTCCGCGACCCCGGCTACAACGTGGCCTACTGGAACCTCGACCACCGACCGCTGGAACGGGACGGCGCGCAGATCCTCGCCGGTGGTCGGCCGCTGCGGTTCTTCCACTTCTCGGGCTACCGGCCCGAGTCCCCGTGGCTGCTCAGCAAGTACGTGGCGGACAACCCGCGGGTGGTGCTGAGCGACCACCCCGTCGTCGCCGAGCTCTGCGAGGAGTACGGCCGCGCCGCCATCGCTGCCGGCATGGCAGCGGGCAAGATCGCGCCCTACCGCTTCAACACGCTCACCGACGGGACGCGCGTCGGGCGGACGATGCGTTCCGTCTACCGGGCCGCCGTCCTCGAGGCGGACAGCGGACAGGGCGAGTACCCGCCGGTCGCCTTCGACGCCAGCACCGAGTCGGACCTGGTCTCCTGGTTCACCGAGCCGCGCAACGGCCACCTCAACCGGATCCTCGAGGGGCTCTGGAAGGCCCGACCCGACCTGCAGGGCGCCTTCCCGAACGCTCTTCGGGGCGACTCCGCCCCCTTCCTGGACTGGGCCGCCAAGTGGGGCGTCAAGGAGGGCGAGATTCCTCCGTCGTGGCTCCCCGGCCAGACCAGGACCCGCACCGCCACGGCAACGCGCTCCAACGAGCTCGGCGTCAACCTCGCCGGCTACTTCGCCGCCGAGCTCGGCATGGGGCAGGGAGGGCGGCTGCTCATCGAGGCGGTCAGGTCCGGCGGCCTCCCGTACACCACCATCAACTCCGGCCGGACCCTGAGCCGTCAGCAAGCCACGTTCGCGGCCAACGAGTCGGACGTGCGCTACCCGATCAACATCGCCTTCGTCAACGCTGACCAGTTCCCGCTCTGGATCGCCGATGTCGGCCCGGACCTGCTCGCCGACCGATACACCATCGGCGTCTGGGCGTGGGAGCTCGAGGACTTCCCCGACTACCCCGAGTCCTTCGCGGCGGTCGACGAGATCTGGGGCATCTCGAAGTTCGTGAGCGACGCGGTGGCGAAGCGGACCAGGAAGCCCGTTCACGTCCTCCCGCTGCCGATCCCCGCAGCGCCGGAGCACATCGAGCCCCTGGACCGGGCGGCGATCGGGCTCACGGACCAGCCCTACTTCCTCTTCGTCTTCGACTACTTCAGCGTCCTGGAGCGCAAGAACCCGCTCGCGACGATCGCCGCGTTCTCCCGCGCGTTCGACGAGGGACAGGGCCCGATGCTCGTCATCAAGACGATCAACGGGGGCCGGCGCCGAGCCGATCGGGAGCGCCTTCGCCGGGCCTGCGCCGCGCGTTCGGACATCCTCCTGGTCGAGGACTACCTGTCCGCGCCTCAGCTGACCTCTCTCATGGCGAACGCCACCGCCTACGTCTCGCTGCACCGCTCCGAGGGCTACGGCCTGACGATGGCTGAGTCGATGGCTCTAGGGCGTCCCGTCATCGCGACGGCCTACTCGGGGAACCTCGACTTCATGTCGGAGGACGACAGCTTCCTCGTCCCCTACACCCTGGTGCCCGTCGGTCCGGGTCTGGCCCCGTACCCGAGCACTGCCCACTGGGCGGAGCCCGACATCGAGGTCGCGGCGCAGCACATGCGCAGCATCGTCGACGACCCGGACCACGCTCGCGAGGTCGGTGAGCGCGCACGGGCTGCGGTCGCCCGCATCGGGGACCCGAGCGCGGCGGCGGCGTTCGTGCGCAACCGTGTCGAGGCGATCGGTGTGCGCCCCCGCAGGCGTCGGCCCGCATCAGCCCGCGCGGCGGCAGGACTTCGGCGCGCCGCTTCTCCGGTCGTCCGCGCGGTGCGACAGATCCCGGGGAACGAGGCGACGGCGGCCAAGCCCAGCGTCGTGCTGCGCGCGGCACGGCGTGCCCGCCGGACCGCACGCCAGCTCAGGTCCGCCGTCCGGTCCTCGGACCCCGGGCAGCCAGGACGAGCGGACGCAGGCCCAGCCGTCGACCCGTCGGCGCGCGGCCCGTTCGGGAAGGTGCGTGCTCGGCTCGACTCGACCGACGCGCACCTGGCCGAGGTCGCCCACGGTCTCGCCGAGGTGCGTTCGACGACGGCGGCGGACGAGGCGATCCTGCATGACCTCGCGACGCGGCTGGACGCGACGTCGGGCGACGTGGCCCGGATCGACTTCGAGCTCGGCGCTCGACCGTTCGAGGGGCCCGGCACCTCGATCGAGGTCATCGGCGAGGACGGACGCCCGTACCTGGGATTCACCCGAGGGAGCAAGGGGTCCTACGCGGGCTTCGAGGACGTCTTCCGTGGCAGCGAGGACTTCATCAAGGACCGTCTGCGCGGCTACGTCCCCCTCGTCCGAGAGCACGTCCCGGTGCTCGACGTGGGATGCGGCCGTGGCGAGATGCTGTCGCTCCTCGCGGAGGAGGGTGTCGCCGCCAAGGGCATCGACCTGGACCCGAGCATGCTCGACCGGGCACGCGCACGCGGGCTCGACGTCACCCAGGCCGATGCGCTCGAGTACCTTGCCGCGCTTCCCGACGCCAGTCTGGGCTCACTGGTCTCGTTCCAGGTCATCGAGCACCTGCCGGTCGAGATGCTCCGCACCCTCATGGCCGAGGCCCACCGGGTGCTGCGTCCGGGGGGCGTCTTCATCGCGGAGACCGTCAATCCCCACTCGCCGCCCGCGCTCAAGGTCTTCTGGCTGGACATCACCCACGTCAGGCCGCTCTTCCCCGAGTCGTTGCTCTTCCTCGCCCAGGACTGCGGTTTCGAGTCCGGTCGCATCGTGTTCCCGATGGGCTCGGGCAACCTGGTGCAGGACCTGCGCCGGTGCGGGGAGTACGCGGTCGTCGCCTACCGCTGAGCTGCGTCGCCCCGAGCATTCCCCCGGGTCCATGGCGCCGAGCCGCTGCTCGGCGCCATGGACCCGGCGCCTGCGCACATCGGACCGACGTGCGCAGGCGCGACGAGGGCGGACCTGCCGTCGCGCGCAGCCCCCCCGCCGACGCCCTGAGGTCCGCGGGGGTGGCACAGCTGACTCCGCACGACCGCGGTGCGGGACAGGCGGGCGCCGCTAGGACCGCGGTTCCACCACGACGGACAGGTCCGCCGCCGGGCAGGCGGTCTGCAGATCAGACGCGACACTCGGCTCGGCCGTGTAGACGACGATCCCCGGCGACAGGCTGGCGGCCTCGCACAGCTGGCTGACCTGCGACTCGTCCACGAAGTAGGCCCAGACGGGGAAGCTCTGGGACGCGCCGGGCGGAGGCTCCACCCACGCCCCGTCGCGGCTCGCCCAGGCGAGCGCGGCCCAGAAGTTGGCGATCCGGTCGTTGCCGCCGTCGGTCAGACGCCAGACGACGAACGGTCCGGGCTGGTCAGCTGCCTGAACGACGTCCTCCACCGCCTCGGCGCTCGGCTGTGACCAGCCCCGAGCGGCGAGGGAGAGCGGGTTCGGTGCCGTGGTCGCGGTCCCCAGAACCAGCATCACGGCTGCGGGGCCGGCGATGGCCGCGCCGATCCAGGACGGCCAACGAGTCGTCTCCTCGACGTCCCGACCGAATCCGCTGGCCCAGCGGATCAGCGGGACGAACGGGATCCACAGGAGGCTGCAGACCACGAGCCAGCTGGTCTTGCTCGCGTAGTAGGTCCAGGTGAGGTGTCCTGCCTGCCCCAGCACGCGGAGCGCGAGCACGGCGGCGCCACCGATGAGGCCCGCGGCTGCGGGGACCCACAGCTGCCGCCGCAGCAGGGCGTCACCCCCACCGAGCGCGAGAGCACAGCTGACCAGCACCAACGACAGCAGCAGCCAGCGCGAAGGGGCGATGATCGAGCCGGGAAGGGCGAAGATCACCCGGAACGTGGGCAGGTAGGCCACCACGACGGCCACGACGGCCACGAGGGCCAGCCCTGCGACCGCGAGCCCGGCGACTCCCCACCACCTCGTCGAGGCCGCCATGTCGGCGGCGGTGCCACGTCGACCGCGCAGCACGCTCACGATCGCCGCCAGCAACGCCGCCCACGGGACCGCGACGAGCACCGTCCAGCTCACGAACGTCAGCACGGTCGAGACCGACGCGAGCACCAGCAGCAACGGCAGCGGGCGCGGCTCTCGGACGCAGCGCAGCGCCAGCACGATCGTCGCGAGGGCCGGGACGAGTGCGCCGTAGGCGGAGAAGAAGCCGTCCAGCAGCGTCGTACCCAGGACCAGCGGTGTGACCGCGCCCGTCGCGGTGACCAGAGCGACGAGTGCCACGGGGACCGAGAGCCGCTGACGGTGACGGTCGGCAGCGAGAGTCTCCAGAAGGGCTCCGGCGAGCAGCACCCCGAGGGCGATGGCCGACAGCACGTACATGGTCGCGAGCGCGTGCGCATCGTCCAGCACCAGCTGGCCCGCGGCTCCCCCGCGTCCGGCCGCGGCGGCGACCACGGCGGCGAACCCGTTGACAGCGGCCGGGTAGGACCGCAGGGAATCGAGGGTCAGCCCGCCGTCCGCGATGATCGACCGCACGATGAGCGCGTGGTTCCTCGCGTCCCCGCTCATCGCCCAGGCGACGTCGAAGTAGCGCCCCTGTCGCTCGATGGCCGCGAAGCACCCGAGGATGAGCGCGGTGATCGCCAGCGCCAGGCCGGCGTGGGCCTGCTCGTCCGCTCGGGGGTCTCGACGTCGGACCGCGCTGACGACCTCGAGCACCACGCCCGCCACCGCTGGGACGGCGAGCATGGCCGACCACACGACCGAGCCGTGCGGTCCCGGCGCAGCGATGGCGACCACAGCGCTCGCACCGATGACCAGCACGAGCTCGGCCGTGATCGCTGCTGCCCATCCGGCAGCCCCGCGCATCCCCGGGACGAGTCGTCCGACGCCGTCGGCAAGGAGCCAGACCGAGGCGATCACCGTGACGCCCGTCGTCCCCGTCACGTACCATGCCAGCACCGCCGTGGCGACGGCCGCCGCGAGGAAGACGGCCCGCCGGACCAGGGTGCGACCTGCAGGGACGTCGGCTCGCGGTCGCAGCGTCGTCGGGCTCGTCATCAGGTCTTCAGTCCTCGGTCGTCGGGCCGACAGGGCCAGGACCTCGATCTGATGAGGGTGCTCACATGCGGTGCGGGCCCCCGGCGGTCATCGACTTTACACGAGCCTAGTCGAGCCCGGCCGCCTTGCTCGCCTTGCGCAGCTCGAGGAGCATGGCCTTGACATCGATGCGGTCGGCCGGCGGTCGCGGCACGAAGCGTTCGGCGGACTCGCAGAGCACCGCGGTTGCCTTCACAGACCGCACGAATCCTGCGTCCCAGCCGAAGGGCGACCACACGAAGTGCGTCTCCCGGAAGTGCTGGGCCAGGTACCACGCGACTCCGTGGTAGTGCGGCTGGGGAAAGGCGAACGAGTCACCGAACACGACGACCACACCGTCGTCGACCGCCTGGTCGTTCCGGAGCATCCGATACGTGCCTACGTGCCGGCCGAGAGCCTCGGCCTGCGGCCACGTGTCCTCGACCAGGTGAGCTGCCCCCCAGTTGAAGTACCCGCTCATCACCTCGACGATCTGCGGTGAGAACCGGGAGCCCAGGTCTCCGCTGCTGAGGTAGGTCGTGGCCTGGACGTCGTGCGGGCCCACGCGCTCACTCACGCCGAGGTCCGCGAGGGCGAGCTGCGCGAGCGCGACGTTGCCCGCGAAGGACAGGTGCGTGTCCGTGCGCAGGTAGGCCCCCTCCACCGCGGCGAGCTGGTCGATGGGATAGCTCACCTGGTGCAGCTCGGAGATCACCGACGCCGGCGGGCGGGCGTTGAGCTCGGCACCGGGCGGGACGAGATCGCCCAGCACGCCGAGCTTGTCCGGAACGATCAGCATCCCCAGCCGGACACCGAGCTTCCGGGCCTCCTCGCGGCGCGTCCGGACGACCTGTTCCCATCGCTCGGCCCAGTCCGGCCCGGGAGCGAACCCGGGCTGGTACTGCTCGAGGACCGCGTTGCTGCCGCCCACGAGGAACACGTACCCGTCACGACCCACGACGACGTCGCCGTCGGCGGAGGCCGTCCCGACCGGGTGGGTCCACGCACCCAGGTCCGGGTGCCAGACGTTCACACGGCGAGAAGGGTTGCGCGGCTCGATCGCGGCGCCCTTCCCGGTGCAGAACTCGTCGCTGACCACCATCGCGGCCAGCAGCTCGCGCCAGTCGTCGGTCGCCGCCATCTGCGCCGCGACCTCGTCGGCGGAGGGCGTCCGTCCGAGGAGCTCCCGGTACAGGAGAGCGACGTCGGACGCCGCGAGATGGGTGCCCCGCGAGCTCGTCGACCGCGACCGAAACATGGCGCCATAGTAGGGGTCGCCTCCCGCTCTCCCGGCCGTCGCACGAACAGCGGGCGATAGGGTCTGCGAGGATCCCGGTCTCTGGAAGGGTTGATCGTCGTGCGCATGCTCGTCACCGGCGGAGCCGGGTTCATCGGCTCCAACTTCGTCCACCACACGGTGCGGACGAGGCCCGACGTGCAGGTCACGGTGCTCGATGCCCTCACGTACGCAGGCAACGAGCACAGCCTGGACGAGGTGGCCGGCTCGGTCACCTTCGCCAAGGGCGACATCGCCGACCCGGACATCGTCGACGCGCTGGTCAAGGACGCCGACCTCGTGGTCCACTTCGCCGCGGAGTCGCACAACGACAACTCGCTGCACGACCCGTGGCCCTTCGTCCGGACCAACGTGATCGGCACGTACCAGCTGCTCGAGGCGGTCCGCCGCCATGGCGTGCGCTACCACCACATCTCGACCGACGAGGTCTACGGCGACCTCGAGCTGGACGACCCGGCGAAGTTCACCCCGCAGACGCCGTACAACCCGTCGAGCCCGTACTCCTCGACCAAGGCGTCGTCCGACCTGCTGGTGCGCGCATGGGCCCGCAGCTTCGGCGTGCAGGCCACGATCTCCAACTGCTCGAACAACTACGGCCCGTACCAGCACGTCGAGAAGTTCATCCCGCGCCAGGTCACCAACGTGCTCGACGGCATCCGCCCCAAGCTGTACGGGACGGGCGAGAACGTGCGCGACTGGATCCACGTCGACGACCACAACGCCGCGGTGTGGGCGATCATCGAGAAGGGCCGGATCGGCGAGACGTACCTCATCGGCGCCGACGGCGAGCAGGACAACAAGACCGTCATCGAGCTGATCCTCGAGCTCATGGGTCAGGACCCGAAGGCCTACGACCACGTCAACGACCGCCCGGGGCACGACCTGCGCTACGCGATCGACGCGAGCAAGCTGCGCAGCGAGCTCGGCTGGGAGCCCCGGTTCACGACGTTCCGCGAGGGGCTGGCCGACACCATCGACTGGTACCGGGAGAACGAGGCGTGGTGGCGTCCGCAGAAGGACGCGACCGAGGCGAAGTACGCCCAGCTCGGCCGCTGATCTGCACAGATCCTCTACGCCCCGCCCGCCCCAGGTCCTCCGATCGCTCGACCTGACCTTCTACGATCATCCCGTGACTCCCCGCCACCACGTCGCCGACCGTTCCAGCAGACCCCGCCACGGTCGTGAGGTGCGCAGCCACGGCGTGCTGCGCGGTGTGGCCCTGGTGACCGTCGCCCTCCTGGCGTTCGGTGTGTCGTCGGCTGCTGCGGTCACGCTCACGCTGCAGAACAACATCAAGCACGTCGACGTCTCGGCGCTCGTGCCCACCATCAGCACCACCCCCACCCTCGCCGACCCGACGGACCCGAACGCCGGCCAGGCCATCAACATCCTGCTGCTCGGCTCCGACTCGCGTGAGGGCGTGAACGGTGAGATCGGCGGGGACGCGGGCGGGATGCGCTCGGACACCGCGATCGTGCTGCACATCTCGGCCGACCGCACCCGCGTCGAGGCGGTCTCGATCCCGCGCGACTCCCTGGTGAAGATCCCGGCCTGCAACATGACGAACGGGTCGACCACCAAGGCGCAGTCCTCGGCCATGTTCAACAGCGCCTTCGCCAACGGGTGGGACCACGGCGGCGACATGGCCTCCGCCGCAGCCTGCGCGATCAACACGGTGCAGGTGAACACCGGGGTCAGCATCAACCACTTCGTCGTCGTCGACTTCGCCGGCTTCCAGAAGATGATCGACACCATCGGCGGCGTCACGATGTGCATCCCCACGGACATGACCGACGACATGACGGGCCTCGACCTCAAGGCGGGCAGGCAGACGCTCAACGGTGAGGTGGCGCTGGAGTTCGCCCGCGCCCGGCACGTGAGCGGGACCGACGGCTCGGACATCACCCGGATCGCCCACCAGCAGCAGCTGCTGGCGGCCGTGGTCCAGGAGGTGCTGAGCAAGAACGTGCTCACCAACGCAGGCGAGCTCATCGGCTTCGCGTCAGCCGTCTCCAGCTCGCTGACGATGGACCCGGGCCTGACGTTGTCGACGCTCACCGGTATGGCCTACGGGCTCAAGGGCATCTCCGGTGCGAACATCACCTTCATGACGATCCCGTGGGGTCCGGCACCGAGCGACAAGAACCGTGTGGCGTGGACGCCCGAGGCCACCACCATCTGGGCGAACATGGCCGCTGACCGCCCGATCGTCCCGGACGAGACCCCGGCACCGGTCGCGACCCCCACGTCCGGCTCGACGGCCCCTGGCACGACCACCGCGCCGCCGGCACCGAACCCGACCACGACCAAGCAGGCCGGCAAGGACGCGATGAGCGCGGACGACCTGACGAGCAACCAGACCTGCGCCGCCTAGGCCGGTTGCCCGGATGACGACCGGACCCGACCGCCCGACCCCACCGAGCTTCGCGCCGTCGAAGGCGGGGGCCCGTCCCGCGCCCGACGACGTCCAGGTCGTCGGGTCTCAGCCCTCCGACGAGGGTGCGCAGGCCACCCACCTGCGGATGGCCCGGACGACGTCCGACCGGCCGCAGACCCCGGCCGCGGGCGAAGGACCCCGCAAGGCACCCCGCTCGGTCTCGTCGGGCTCCGCCGCACCGGCGGCACCGGCCGACCCGGCCCGGCCGCGACAGGTGACCTCACGCTCCGTCGCCTCGCCCGGGACGTCTCCTGCCGCGCCCGGCGGGCGACCGGCGCCGATCGAGGTCGGGCCCCGGACCGGCACTCCGGCACGGTCGGCAGCCGGTTCACCCGCTGCGCACGACCCCGGGGTGGAGGGCAGACCGATCGCCGTTCCTGGCCGTCCGCACACGGCAGGCGCACCCGGCGCCGCACGGCAGGCCTCCTCGACCCCGGCCCAGGCACGAGCCGCCGCTACGGCTGGTGCGGACGGCGCAGCACGGTCGGCACCAGCGCGATCGACGTCGGCGCGGCCGACGTCGGGACGGTCGGCTCCCGCCGGCGCGCGCACCGTCGCCTCACAGCAGGGTGCCCGACGGCCGGCACCCGCACGCACCGCCTCCCCCACACCTCCGGCTCCCCCGACGAAGCGGCACCGTCGCCGCCGGTTGGTGGTGGCCGTGGTGGCACTGCTGCTCGTCGCCGCGATCGCCTGGCCGGTCGGCCTGGTGTTCTGGGCCAACGGCAAGATCCACCACACGCAGGCCCTGTCCGGCGCGGCCGGGACCGGGGGCACCACCTACCTCATCACGGGGTCGGACCAGCGCGGTGGGGACGGACTCGAGGACGACGGGACCACCGGCGCCCGCACCGACACGATCATGGTGCTGCAGGTGCCCGCCAGCGGCCCCGTCGCGCTCATCTCGCTGCCCCGCGACACCTACGTCGACATCCCCGGGCACGGCCCCGCCAAGCTCAACGCCGCGTTCGCGTGGGGTGGTGCTCCGTTGCTCGTCACGACGGTCGAACAGATCACCGGGCTAACGGTCGACCACTACGCCGAGATCGGGATGGGCGGGGTCAAAGAGGTCGTCGACGCGGTCGGTGGCGTGAACCTGTGCTGGGACGCCGACGTCAACGACGAGGACTCGGGCATGGTCTGGACGGCCGGCTGCCACGACGTGAACGGTGACCAGGCGCTCGCCTTCTCCCGGATGCGCAAGTCCGACCCGACCGGTGACATCGGCCGCGGCCTGCGGCAGCGACAGCTCGTCTCGGCGGTGATGGCCAAGGTCGATCCGGCGAGCCTCGTCTGGCACCCCGACCAGCAGGTCGCGCTCGTCGACGCGGGCACCGGTGCGCTCACGGTCGACGAGCACGCCTCGATCCTCGACCTGGCCCGGCTCGCGCTCGCCTTCAAGGCGGCGAACGGACCCGACGGGATCACCGGGACCCCACCCATCAAGTCCCTCGACTACCGGCCGGGCAAGGTGGGGTCCACCGTGCTGCTCGACCCGGACACCTCACCCGCCTTCTGGGACGCGATCCGCAACGGCACGCTGCAGCCAGGCTCGGTCGGCGGCGTCACCCACTGACGCACGACGGGCGCCTGACGAGCGTCAGGCGGTGAAACCGGTACGTGCCGTGCCCGAGGCGCGGGCCCGCAGCCGCTCGCCCTTGGCGTCGGCCACCGCGCGCAGCTCGTCCTGGAACACGGCCATCGCCGCGCGCAGCTGCTCGGCGCGCTCATCGCGACCTGCCGCCAGGATGCGCACCGCGAGCAGTCCCGCGTTGCGGGCGCCGCCCACGGACACCGTCGCGACCGGGACACCGGCCGGCATCTGGACGATCGACAGCAGCGAGTCAAGGCCGTCGAGGTGGGCCAGCGGGACCGGCACCCCGATGACGGGCAGCACGGTCGCGGCCGCGAGCATCCCCGGCAGGTGGGCCGCTCCGCCGGCACCGGCGACGATGACCCGCAGCCCTCGTGCGGCTGCCTGTCGCCCGTAGTCGAGCATCTTCGCCGGCTGACGGTGCGCCGAGACGACGTCCACCTCGTAGGGCACGTCGAACTCGGTGAGCGCGGTGGCCGCCGCCTCCATCACCGGCCAGTCGGAGTCCGACCCCATCACGACGCCGACCAGGGGCTGCTGTGTCATGCCGTCCTCCATGCGCTGGGTCGAACCACCATCATCGTGCACCGCCGGGAGCAGCGGCCTCACCGCGCAGCAGGGCCGCCGCGGCCAGCGCACGGGCGCGCACCGCGTCGAGGTCGTCCCCGCAGACGGTCACGTGCCCGAGCTTGCGGCCAGGGCGCACCTGCTTGCCGTAGAGGTGGACCTTGACCCCCGGATCGGTCAGCACGGCCGGCAGGGCGTCGGTGAGGTCCGTGAGCTCCGAGCCCAGCACGTTGACCATGACGGTGCACGGCGCCCGGGGCGTCGTCGCACCCAGCGGCAGGTCGAGCACCGCCCGCAGGTGCTGCTCGAACTGGCTGGTGAGCGAGCCGTCGATGGTCCAGTGCCCGCAGTTGTGCGGTCGCATCGCCAGCTCGTTGACGAGCACCGTCGGCGGCTCGCCGGGCCCGGCCGGCACCTCGAAGAGCTCGACGGCCAGAACGCCGACGACCTGCAGCCCCTCGGCGATCGCACGGGCGACGGCCACGGCCTGCGCCGCGGTCGCCGGGTGCAGCTCGGGTGCCGGCGCGATCACCTGCTCGCAGACGCCGTCGCGCTGCACCGACTCGACGACCGGCCACGTCATGAGCTCACCCGACGGTCGTCGGGCCACGAGCACCGCAAGCTCGCGGCTGAACGGCACCTTCTCCTCGGCCAGCAGCGCCGGGCCCGTCCCGTCCGCCGCGGCGGCAAGCCAGTCCGCCGCCTCGTGGGCGTCGTCGACCACCCGCACGCCCTTGCCGTCGTAACCGCCGCGGGCCGTCTTGACGACCGCCTCGCCGCCGCTCGCGGCGAGGAAGGCCTCCAGCTCGTCCAGGTCCCGCACGGGCGCCCACGCGGGCACCGGCAGCCCCAGCTCGGTGAGCCGTCGTCGCATGACGAGCTTGTCCTGGGCGTGGACGAGTGCGTCGGCTCCCGGTCGCACGGGCACGCCGCGGGCCCCGACGGCCGCGAGGATCGCCGGCGGGACGTGCTCGTGCTCGAAGGTGAGCACGTCGGCGCCGTCGACGAGGTCGAGCACCGCGCTCTCGTCGGACGCAGCACCGACGGGCGCGTCGACGACGACGAGCCCCGTCGAGCCGTCCGACGCCTCCACGAGGACCCGCAGCCGCACCCCGAGCGAGGTCGCCGCCTGCGACATCATCCGGGCGAGCTGCCCACCACCCACGACTGCGACCACCGGTGCACCCACGGGCGTCGAGCCTAGCGGGGCCGACCGGCGACCGAACGCCCAGGTTCGCACGGACGCGCGCCTGTAGGGTGACCGGCTTGTGGACCTGAACCGCCTGCGGCGCGCCGTGCACCAGTTCGTGAAGTTCGGCCTCGTCGGCGGCGGCGGTGTGGTCGTCAACATGCTCGTCGCGGTCGCGATGAACAAGGCCAACGGCGGCACGGTCAACGCCCAGCGCGTGCTGTGGCACATCCCCGGCAGCGAGTTCAGCCTGCGCTTCACGTCGCTGGTGTGGATCGTGGCGTTCCTCGTGGCGAACCTGTTCAACTTCGTGCTCAACCGGCACTGGACGTTCCGCTCCGCGCAGCGCGCGCCGTGGTGGGCCGAGTTCTGGCCGTTCCTCACGGTCGGCTCCGTGGCGGCGCTCGTCGGTCTGTTCGTCAAGATCGGCCTCACGAACCCGACGTCGCCGGTGTACCTGTCGGCCGCCTTCTTCCACGAGAACGCGGGCTTGCACTCGCGCGAGTACTGGGCGCAGCTCATCACGATCGTCGTGACGATGCCGGTGAACTTCGCCGTCAACAAGGTGTGGACGTTCCGGCACGTGCGCAACCGGCACGCCGCCAAGGCCTGAGCCCGGTCAGCGACGGCGGCGCTCCGGGCGGGTCGCCACGGCCGGGCCCATCGGCAGCACGACGTCGGTCCGCAGCGCAGCGGGCACCGCCGACAGGAACAGGGCGAAGACGGCCGGTCTGCGCTGGGCGAGCTCGAGCCGCCCGCCGTCGGCCGACGCCAGGTCACGGGCGAGCGCGAGCCCGAGCCCGGTCCCGGCACCGGAGGTCACGTTCCGTTCGAAGATGCGCGGTGCGAGCTCGTCCGGAACACCCGCACCCTCATCGGCCACCTCGAGCACCACCGACCGGGCGGAGCTGCCCGGACGGGTGCGGACGGTCGTCGTCCCACCCCCGTGCTTGAGCGAGTTCTCGATGAGGGTGGCGAGCACCTGGGCCAACGCCCCGGGGGTGGCCAGCACCTGCAACGCCGGGTCGGCGTGCACGACGAGCCGTCGACCGGCCTCGGCGAACGGGACGGCCCACTCCTCCTCCTGCTGGTGCAGGATCTCCGCGAGCTCGACGGCCTCCGTGGTGCCGCCTGCGGCGCGGCGCGAGCTGGTGAGCAGGTCGTCGACCACCCGCACCAGCCGCTCGACCTGCTCCAGGGAGATGCGGGCCTCCTCGCGCACATGCTCCTGGGAGGCCGTGAGCATGATCTCCTCGAGCCGCATCGACAGCGCGGTCAGCGGGGTGCGCAGCTGGTGGCTCGCGTCGGAGGCGAACTGCCGTTCGGCGGCCAGCCGCCCGGCCATCCGGTCGGCGCTGCGGGACAGCTCGGCCGCGACCAGGTCGATCTCCTCGACCCCGGACGGCTTGAGGTGCGGGCGCACCTGCCCCGAGCCCAGCTGCTCGGCCGAGGCAGCCAGGTAGACCAGGGGCGCCGAGAGCCGGTTCGCCTGCCAGGTCGCCATCGCGATCGAGGCGCCGAAGGCGATCACCGCCGCAGCCACGACGAGCCCGATGATCCGCAACGACAGCCAGAACACGTCCCACCACGAGGCCGTGAGGACGACCACCGTGCCCTCGTTCGAGGTGGCCGAGACCTGGATCGTGGACCCGGTGACCGGGGTGCCCGCGGTGAGCACCCGGCCCTCGGCGGTGGTGAGCACGACCGATGCGCTCACCTGCCCGGGGCCGCCGGTGTAGGGCTCGAGCGTCTGGCGGGTGAGCGGGATCTGCTGCTCGATGCGGAAGTCGACGGCCCGCACCGCCGACTGCGCACGTGACTCCAGGGCCTGGACCTGGGCCTGCCGCACCAGCTGGGCACCGAGGAAGGCCAGAGGGAAGCCGAGCAGCACCACCGCGACGGTGACCGCCGCGATGGTCGCCTGCAGGACCCGGCGACGCACCGGCTAGACCCGGTCTCCCGCGTCCGCCTCGAAGCGGAACCCCATCCCGCGCACGGTGGTGATGTAGCGCGGGGAGTTCGCGTCGTCGCCGAGCTTGCGCCGCAGCCAGGACACGTGCATGTCGAGGGTCTTCGTCGAGCCGTTCGGGTCCGAGCCCCAGACCTCGCGCATGATCGCGTCGCGGGACACCACGGTGCCGACCGCCGCGACCAGCACCCGGAGCAGGTCGAACTCCTTGGCCGTGAGGTGCAGCTCGCGCTCGCCCTGGAAAGCCCGGTGGGCGGCCACGTCGACGCGCACGTTCTGGGCCCGCAGCTCGTCCTCGTCGACGGTGTCGGCACCGGTGCGACGCAGCAGCGCGCGGACCCGGGCCAGCAGCTCGGCGAGCCGGAACGGTTTGGTCACGTAGTCGTCGGCGCCGGCGTCGAGCCCGACGACGAGATCCACCTCGTCGGCGCGCGCCGTGAGCACGAGGACCGGGGTGGACAACCCCTGCGCGCGGATCGCCCGGGCCACGTCCAGGCCATCCATGTCCGGCAGACCGAGGTCGAGGACCACCAGATCGGCCGACGACGCCCCGTCGATGGCGCCTTGACCAGTGCCTTGCACTTTGACGTCATAGCCTTCACGGGACAACGCGCGAGCCAAAGGCTCTGCAATGGCAGGGTCATCCTCAGCCAGCAGTACGCGCGTCACAGCCCCATGCTAGGTCACGAACCCCCGCAGGACCCGCGTTTGCCGACGCGACGTACGCCACGCTCCACCCCCAGGCGCAGACAGTCCTCCGCGGCGGTCCACCCCCGGGCGTACGCGCCGCACCGACCCGCCCGCCTACCCTGGTCGGATGGGCGTATGGGGTCGGGTGCTGGCGTGGTCCGACCGCCACCGGTTCGCCGTCGACGCGCTCAGCGCCGCGTTCACCGCGCTCATCGTCGTGCCCACCGCGACCGGGTGGGACATGTGGGAGACCTACCAGGGCCCGCCCGGGACGTCCTGGTCCGTCCCCGTGGTCGCCGCCCTCATGGTCGCCCCGCTCGCCTGGCGGCGGGTGCGTCCGGCCGCCTCGTCCGCCGCGGTCTACACCGTGGCGCTCGGCCACATGCTGCTCGGTCCCCCGCTCATCCTGCCGGTCGACCTCGTCGTGCTCGTCGCGCTGTGGTCGGTGACGGTGCACGGCCCGCGGTGGGCCGCCCGGGTCGCCATCAGCGGCGGGCTGGTCGGCGCGCTGCTGCTCTCGCTGCTCATGCGCGGCGGAGCGGAGACGGTCGTCGGGACCGCCGTGGTGACGAGCCTCATGATGCTGGCCACCTGGGCACTCGCGCTGGCGCGCCGAGCACGCCGGGAGGCCGTCGACTCGCTGCGCGACCGGGCCCGACGCCTCGAGGTCGAACGCGACCAGCAGGCCCGGCTCGCCGCGGCCGCCGAACGGTCCCGGATCGCCCGCGAGATGCACGACATCGTCGCCCACTCGCTCACCGTGATGATCGCCCAGGCCGACGGGGGCAGGTACGCCGCCGCCGCCGACCCGCAGGCCGCCACCAGGTCGCTCGAGACCATCGCCGAGACCGGGCGGGCCGCCCTCACCGACATGCGGCGGCTGCTCGGGGTGCTGCGCACCGAGAACGAGCCGGCCCCCGAGCCCGAACCCGCGCCACAACCCCGTCGCACCCTGGCCAGCACCCTGGCCGCAGCCGTCGCCGCACTCACCCACGATCCCCGGGACGACCCG
>NZ_VWSD01000069.1 GCF_009829685.1 Cellulomonas citrea | reverse complement strand
GACGGGGTCGGGCTGGTGCCGGCCGGGGCGGCCGGCTGGGAGCAGGCCGCCGGGCTGGTCGAACGCGGGCTGCGGCTGTGGCTGGGGACCACCGGCGCAGCGGCCGACGCACCGGCGGTGGCCGTGCCGTGGGGGCGGGTCGGGCTGCCTGCGGCCGGGCTCGACGACGTCGTGCTGCTGGTGCCGGACACCGAGACGGGGCCGGACGCGGCCCGCGGTGCGCTGCGTGGCGCCGTCGCGGCCGCCCGGGTGCTGGCCGAACGGGCGGCCGGCTGAGCGGGTCGCGTGTCGGTGGGATGGGCGACGATAGGGCGGTGAGCGAGACCTCCGACGCACCCGTGCAGGCCCGCCGCCGTTGGGCGGAGCTGGCCGAGCTCATCGAGGCCGACCAGTTCGCGTACTACGTCAAGGACGCACCGTCGTCCTCGGACGCGCAGTACGACGAGCGGATGCGCGAGCTCGTGGCGCTCGAGGACGCGCACCCGTCGCTGCGCACACCGGACTCACCCACCCAGCGCGTCGGCGGCACGTTCTCCACCGAGTTCACCTCGGTCGACCACCTCGAACGGATGCTCTCGCTGGACAACGTGTTCTCCCTCGAGGAGCTGGACGCGTGGGGTGAGCGGGTGCACCGCGACCTGGACAGCGACGAACCGCTGCACTGGTTGTGCGAGCTCAAGATCGACGGCCTGGCCATCGCGCTGGTCTACCGGCACGGCCGCCTCGTGCGGGCCGTCACCCGTGGGGACGGGCGGACGGGCGAGGACGTCACGCTCAACGTGCGGACCATCGCCACCATCCCGCAGCGGCTGGCCGGCGACCCGAGCACGCACCCGGAGACGATCGAGGTGCGCGGCGAGGTGTTCCTGCCGGTGCGGGCGTTCGCCGAGCTCAACGAGGCGCAGGTGGCGGCCGGGAAGGCGCCGTTCGCCAACCCGCGCAACGCCGCGGCCGGCTCGCTGCGGCAGAAGGACCCGCGGGTCACCGCGTCGCGGCCGTTGGCGATGTACGCGCACGGGTTCGGCGCGCTGGTCTGGGGGGACACCGCCGCGCCCGAGGTCGAGCGCCAGTCGACGGTCTACGAGCTGCTCGCCGGGTGGGGGGTGCCGGTCTCGCCGTACACCCGCGTCGCCACCGGGATGGGCGAGGTCCGGGAGATGGTCGCGCACTACGGCGAGCACCGGCACGACGTCGAGCACGAGATCGACGGCATCGTCGTCAAGGTCGACGAGCTCGCGCTGCAGGGGCGGCTGGGGGCCACCAGCCGGGCGCCGCGCTGGGCGATCGCGTACAAGTACCCGCCGGAGGAGGTCAACACCCGGCTGCTCGACATCAAGGTCGGCATCGGCCGGACCGGGCGGGCGACGCCGTACGCCGTCATGGAGCCGGTGTTCGTGTCCGGCTCCACGGTGCGTCAGGCCACGTTGCACAACCAGGAGGTGGTCGTCGCCAAGGGGGTCCTCATCGGCGACATGGTGGTGCTGCGCAAGGCCGGTGACGTCATCCCCGAGGTGGTCGGCCCGGCCCCGGCGGCCCCCGACGACGACGTGCCGCGCCGGGCCTTCGTCATGCCCGTGCTGTGCCCGGAGTGCGGCAGCGCGCTGCGGCCGATGCGCGAGGGCGACATCGACCTGCGCTGCCCGAACGCGCGCAGCTGCCCCGCCCAGGTGCGCGGGCGGGTGGAGCACATCGGCTCGCGCGGCGGCCTGGACATCGAGGCGCTCGGCGAGGTGACCGCCGCGGCGCTCACCCAGCCCGAGGTGCCGAGCACGCCGCCGCTGGTCAACGAGGCGGGGCTGTTCGACCTGGTCGGCTACGCCGCCGACGCGTCCGAGGAGGTCCGCGAGCAGGTCCGCGCGGCGAGCCTGGCCCTGCTCGCCCAGGTCGAGGTGGTCGTGCGCGACGCCGAGACCGGGCTGCCGCGCGAGGACGCCGACGGCCAGGTGCGGCGGCGCTCGCCGTTCCGCCGCTCGCTCACCCACTCGAGGGCGGCCCAGGCCCAGGCGGCGGCCGACGGCACGGTGCTGCCGGCGTGGGAGCCGTCCGCGCAGGCCCGCACCCTCCTGGACCAGCTCGACGCCGCCAAGACCAAGGAGCTGTGGCGGGTGCTCGTCTCGTTGTCCATCCGCAACGTCGGGCCGACCGCGGCCCGGGCGCTGGCCACCGAGCTGGGCACGATGGACGCCCTGTGGGAGCTGGCGACCGGGGGTGCGCCGCTCGGCGAGGTCGGGCGGCCCGCGCTGCACGCACCTGTCGCGTCGACGCCGGAGGCGGTGCAGGCGGCGCTGTCCCGGCTGTCGCAGGTCGAGGGGATCGGACCGGTGATCGCCGAGTCCATCGTCGACTGGTTCACCGGACCCGAGGGCGACTGGCACCGGGAGGTGGTCGAGTCCTGGCGGGCGTCCGGGGTCGTCATGCGCGACGAGCGGGACGCCTCGGTGGAGCGCACCCTGGAGGGCCTCACCGTCGTGGTCACCGGCTCGCTCGAGCGGTTCACCCGCGACCAGGCGAAGGAGGCGATCATCGTGCGCGGCGGCAAGGCGGCGGGGTCCGTCTCGAAGGCGACGAGCTTCGTCGTCGTGGGGCCGAACGCCGGGTCGAAGGAGACCAAGGCCCGCGAGCTCGGCCTGCGCATCCTCGACGAGACCGGGTTCGAGGCGCTGCTCGCCGGTGGCCCCGACGCCGTCGCGGAGCCATCCTTCGACGCTGCGGGTGAGCAGCCGGCCGGCGAACAGGCGGACCGGCCGTGACGTACGCCCAGCCGCAGGGCGCCGTCGTGCGGGTTGCCCGTCCGCAGGACGTCGACGCCGCCGGTGCGCTCACCGCCGAGGCCTACCTCGCCGACCGGGTGCTCGCCGACGACGGCTACGAGACCGAGCTGCGCGACGCCCGCCGCAGGGCCGAGCAGGCGGTGCTCCTGGTCGCGGTGGCCCCGGCCGGCGAGCGCGAGGCCGTCGTCGGCACCGTCACGCTGGCCCCCTACGGCTCGTCCTACGCCGAGATCGCCCGGCCCGGGGAGTGGGAGCTGCGGATGCTCGCGGTGGCGCCCGAGGCCCGGCGGCAGGGGCTGGCGTACCAGCTCGTCCTGACCAGCCTGCGCGAGGCCGTGGCCGCCGGCGCCCGCCGGGTGGTGCTGTCCACGCTCGACTCGATGCACGCCGCGCACCGGCTGTACGAACGGCTGGGCTTCGTGCCCGCCACCGACCGGGACTGGAGCCACGAGGACGTACGGCTCGCGGTGCACACGTGGACCCCGCCCGAACCGCCCGGCGCCCTCGTCGAAGCGGCGACCTGGCGCCCGGTGCGCGTCGTGGAGACCGACGGCTGGCAGGTCGGGCTGTCCGGCGGGCTCACCCGTCGGGCCAACAGCGCGCTCGCGCTCGTCGACCCGGTCGACCTGGACGCGGCGGTCGGACGCGTCGAGATGATCTACGCCGGTGACGGGCTGCCGTCCACCTTCCGGGTGGAGTCCGGGCGGTCGAGGCTGCGCGCGACCCTGCTCGGCCGCGGCTACCAGGAGGTCTCGGTGACCGATGTGCTGGTGCGGCCCGTCGACGGCCCGGCGGAGGCGCCGCCGCCGTCCGCGACCGCCCCGGCCGAGGTCGTCGTGCACGACCAGCCGTCCCAGGGGTGGCTCACCGCCTGGTGCGCTGCCAAGGGGAGCGACGTCGAGCAGGCACGGGTGCTGCTGGCCGGCTCGGCGGCGCAGTACCTCACGGCGGTGCGGGACGGGCGGGCGGTCGGTGTCGCCCGGGTCGCCTACGCCGAGGAGTGGGCCGGGCTCTCCAGCCTCGCGGTGGTCCCGGACGCCCGGCGGGGCGGCGTTGCGCGCACGCTCACCGCCACGGCCCACGAGCTCGCCGGCCGGGCCGGTGCACGGGACATGTTCCTGCAGGTCGAGGTGCCGAACCAGGTCGCCTGGCAGCTCTACGCGCGGGAAGGGTTCCGGCCGGCGGCCCGGTACTCCTACCTCACCCGGACGGGCTCCTGAGATGTCCGGCGTCCGCCACTGGTGGGGGCTGCGCCCTCGTGGCACGGCCGTCGCGGCGCTGCTCGCGGTCGGGCTCATGGCCGGTGTCGGCCCTGCGTCGGCCGGTGCCGCGTCCGTCCCCGTCGTGCACACCGACCCCGCCGACGGGACCTGGTGGTACGACGCCCTCGACGGTTCCCAGCTCGCCGCGCTCGGGGCCACCGGCGCGGGGGTCGAGGTCGCTGTCGTGGACGCCGGCATCAGCCCCACGATCCCGCTGCTGGCCGATGCCCGGCTGACCGTCTACGCCCCCGCCACCTGCCTCGACGAGGTCGGGGTCCCGACCTCGGTCGCGGTCGGCAGCGAGCTGTCCGACGCCACGTCCCACGGCACGAACATCGTCGGGATGATCGCGGGCTCAGGCGCGGGCGTCTCCGGCGTCGCACCGGACGCCGACGTGAGCTTCTACGCCACCGCCGCGGACGACTGGACCCCGTGCGTGCGGGACGCCGACGGGGGCGACGTGGGCTTCGCGCAGGCCGTCGTGCACGCGGTGGACGACGGGGCGCGGATCCTGTCGCTGTCGATCGGCACGCTCGACACGCCCACGAGGGCGGCGCTCGCCTGGGCGTTGCACCAGGGCGTCGTCGTGGTGGCCGCGATCGGCAACTTCGACGGTGACGACGACACCCTGCCCATGGTCAACGGGCTCGTCGCGGTCCAGGCCGAGGACGCCGACCAGCAACCGGAGGGCACCGGGACGTCGTCGGGTCCGGTGCGCCACGACCACGTCACCGTGACCGCACCCGGGATCGACCTGCGGATGCAGGGCAACCTGCTCACCGGGTCGTGGGCCGGCTCGAGCCTGGGGACCGGGACCTCGTTCGCGGCGCCGCTCGTGGCGGGTCTGCTGGCCGACCTGGCGCAGCGGTACCCCCGCGCCACCGGCAACCAGCTGGTCCAGGACCTCGTCGCCACGGCGTTCGCCCCCGACGGCGCCGACCCCGCGGTCGTCGGGTACGGCCAGGTCGACCCCGTCCGGATGCTGCAGCTCGACCCGACCACCCTGCCCGACGTCAACCCGCTGCTCGCCGACCAGCCGCACGCCGACGGCGACCTCACGCCGCAGGACGTCGCGGCGGCGACCCGTCCCGACCTGCCCGACGTCGGGTGGACCTCGGTCGAGGCCGCGACGGCATCGGACCCGGCCCCGGCCTCGGTCGTCGGCGCGCAGCGGTCGGGCCCGACACAGGTCCATGCCGCAGCCGTGGGTCTCGCCGTGGGTGCGGTGGCGCTCGGCGCCGTCGGGCTCCGCCGGCGTCGCAGGCGGAAGCCGGCTGCCTCGGGTGACCCACATGGGTGAGAGTTCGGTCTCGAAGGTGAAACCCGGCTGTCCTGGGCTCGGTCGTCGTCGCTAGTCGGTAGCGTTCGGGCTCGGTCGGTCCTGGTCGGTCGTGCACAGGGGGTGCGCGGGGCGGGGCCGTGCAAGGGGACGGCACAGGCATGGGGCGACGGGTCGGGGGGCTTCCCCCTGTGCTGCCCGGGTACAGCTACATCCGCCCGCTCGGCTCCGGTGGCTTCGCCGACGTCTTCTGCTACGAGCAGGACATGCCGCGCCGCGTCGTCGCGGTCAAGGTGCTCGCGGCCGAGCTCACGGACGGTCCTGCGCGCCGGGCGTTCAACGCCGAGGCGGACGTGCTCGCCAGGCTCAGCGCCCACCCCGCGGTCGTCACGATCCACGACGCCTCCGTGTCGGCGGACGGGCGCCCCTACCTGGTGATGGAGTACTGCCCCGACACCCTGGGGGCCAAGGCGAAGCGTGCGCCGCTGGCGGTCCCGGAGGTGCTCGACGCCGGGGTGCGGATGGCCGGCGCGCTGGAGATGGCGCACCGGTCCGGGGTGCTGCACCGCGACATCAAGCCGTCGAACATCCTGGTGACGACCCTGGGGATCCCGGTCCTGGCCGACTTCGGCATCGCGGCCGCGGTCACCGGACCCGGCGCGCAGGAAGCCGTCGCGATGTCCGTGCCCTGGAGCTCGCCGGAGGTGCTCCAGGAGCAGGTGGCCGGTTCGGTCGCGAGCGAGGTGTGGTCCCTGGCCGCGACGCTGTCCACGTTGCTCGCCGGGCGGTCGCCGTTCGAGTCGACGCAGCGGCACCAGAACTCCCGTGAGCAGATGACTGCGCGGATCCTGCGGCAGCGCCCGACCCCACCGGACCGCGCCGACGTGCCGGCCGAGGTCCTCTCGATCCTGGACCGCGCCATGTCGCGCGACCCGGCGCGGCGTCAGCCCACCATGCTCGCCCTCGGCGAGGAGCTGCGCTGGGCGCAGTACCACCTGGGTCTGGTGCCGACCACGCTCGACGTCCCCTCGACGGAGTGGGCCCGCGGGGCCGCACCCGTGGACCTGGCCGATGAGAGCCGTCGCGGCCCGGTGGCCAGCACCGTGCTCGACGGTGGTCGTCGTGCGGCCCGGCGGGCCCGCGCCGAGCGCCAGGCCGCGGTCGACCGGGACGGGCTGGTCATCGCAGGCCCCGCCCGGCCCACACCCTGGCGGGCGGTGCTGCTCGGTGCGCTGGCCGGGGTCGCGGTGCTGGGCGTGGGCGTCGCCGTGCTCGCGGCGCTCGGGGTGCTCGGGTGAGTGCCGCCCTCGCGCGTCCCGGCAGGGCCGGCCGGATCCGGGCGGTCGCGGTGGTCACCGCGGTGGCCGCCGTGCTCACCGGGGCCGTGCTCGCCGAGGGGTACGACGCCCAGCGCACCCGCCCGGTCGAGTCCTCGGTGTGGCTGGTGCGCGACGGCGGACAGTACGCGCGCGTCGACACCGACCTCGCCCAGATCGACACGGTGCGCCAGGTCGACGACCCGTCCACCGTCGTGCAGGACGGGGCGACCACCTCGATCCTCACCCAGGGCATGCGCACGGTGTGGTCGGTGGACCCGGCGTCGCCGGTGGACCTGCGCCCGGCGCAGGACCAGACCACGGGGTCGGCCGCCACGCCGGACGGGACGACGAGCACGGTGGCGTCGGGTCCGTGGTTGCTCTACCTCACCGACGCCGGCGCGGTGTTCGTCCAGCAGATCGCGCGGGCCGGCACCGGGACGCCGACCCGGCTGGACCCCGACCCGGGTGCCGACCCGGAGGCGACCACCGGGTACGCGGCGACCGTGGCCACCGTGGACAGCAGCGGTCGGGTGGCCCTCTACTCCGACGCCGAGCACGCCGTGCGGGTGCTCGACGCGTCCACCGGGCGGCTGGTCTCGGGCCCGGTCGCCGTCCCCGACCCGCCGTCGACGACCACCGACCTCGCGCTCACCCTCGTCGCGGGGACGTGGGCGCTGCTCGACTCGTCGTCCCACCGGCTGTGGCTGGCCGGGCACGACGCACCCGTGAGCCTCGACGTGTCCGACGACGTCGTGCCGGCGATGCCGTCGTCGACCGGCGGGTCGCTCTACCTGGCCGACGGCGCCGGCCTCGTCGAGGTCGAGCTGCGCAGCGGGCGGGCCACCCGGACCGCGCAGGCCTCCGGCACGCCGGCCCGGCCGGTCGTCCTCGACGGCGGGGTGGTGGTGGCGGCCTGGCTGACCACGACCGACGGGACGCTGTGGACCTCGGACCGCAACGGCACCCGTCCGCTCGTCGTGGACCGCGCGGCGCTCGCGCAGGTCGAGCAGGTGAACCCGGTGATCGCCAGCAACGGCGACCGGGCGGTGCTCGAGGAGCGCGCCTCGGGGCTGGCCTGGACCGTGCCGGACGGCACCGCGATCCCGGTGTCGCAGTGGTCGCCGATCCAGCAGGACACGACCTCGGCGGGGACCACCCACGTCGACGACGTCACCGAGGAGATGCCGCCGGTCGCGGTGGCCGACTCCTTCGGGGTGCGCGCCGGTGCGGACGTGCGGCTTCCGGTGCTGCTCAACGACCACGACCCCAACGTCGCCGACGTCCTCACCATCGACCCTGGCTCGCTGGCCGGCGGCCTGTCCGACCCGGCGTTCGGGCAGGTGCGGCTCGCCCAGGACGACCAGCTGCTCGTCGTGCACGTGGCGGCGACCTCGGGGACGGCCACCTTCAGCTACGCCGTGAGCGACGGGATGCAGACCTCGCCGCCCGTGACGGTCACCCTGCGGGTGGTCGACGGCGCGACGAACAGCGCCCCCGTCTGGTGCGGGGTCGACGACTGCGTGCAGACGTGGCCGTCACCCGACATCGCACCCGGCGGCACGGTCCGGGTGCGGGTGCTCGACGACTGGGTCGACCCGGAGGGGGATCCGTTCGTCCTCACCGGCGCCACGCTCGCCGACCCCACGGCACCGCTCCAGGTGGTCGCGGCCTCGGACGGCACCCTCACGCTGCACCACACCGACCCCAACGGGGCGGCCGGCTCGATCCCGGTGACCGTCACCGTGACCGACTCGGTGGGGGCGTCCACCTCGCGCACGCTCGACGTGGCGGTGACCGCCGCCCCGGCGCTCGAGCTCGAACCCGTCGCGCTCGTCGTCGGCCCGCGCACCCCCGGGACCGTGACAGTCGCCGACCACATCTCCTCGGGGTCCGGCTCCTACCGCCTGGTGGACGCGGTGGCGGTCGGCTCGACCGCCTCGCAGCTCGACGTCGTGCCGAACGCCTCGGCCGGCACCGTCGTGGTGACCGCGCACGCCGCCGGGGAGTTCCAGGTCACCTACACCGTGCACGACCAGGTCACCGGTGCCGAGCAGTCGGCCCTGCTGCGGGTGAGCTGCCCGGAGGGTGCGGCCGGGCTGTCGATGTCCCCGATGACCGCCTTCGTCCGGGACCACGAGGACACCACGGTCGACGTGCTCTCCGCCGTGCAGAGCACGACGGACCACGTGCTGCTGGTCTCCTCGGCCACGAGCAGCGACCCCGCGCTGGGGCTGGACGTGGTCGACGGCGCCCAGCTGCGGCTGCGCGGCAGCACCGCCGACGGCCGCCCGGGCCTGGTCGGCACCGTGACGGTGACGGTGACCGACGGGGCCCAGCTGACGGCCACCGGGTCGCTCACGGTGTTCCTGGTGCCCAGCACCTACGGCGAGCCGCCGATCGCGCTGCCCGACGCGGTCACCGTGCGTGCCGGGGGCCAGGTCGACGTGCCGGTGACCAGCAACGACATCGCGCCCGGGGGCGCCCGGCTGGTGGTGACCGACGCCGTCGCGGCCTCGGGTGCCGACGGTGAGCTCGCCTTCGCCTCGGGCCAGCAGGTGCGCTACGTCGCCCCGACCGCGCCCGGCGTCTACCTGGTGCGGTACACCGTGTCGCTGGTCGCGGACGCGACCGCCTTCGCGACCTCGACGCTCACCGTGACGGTGGTGGCCGCGGGCAGCAACCGGCCCCCGGGGCCGCCGGTGCTCACCGCCCGCGTCGCGCCCGGCCACACGGTGCGCATCCCGTTCGACGGCTCCGGTGCCGACCCGGACGGCGACCCCGTCACCCTCGTGGGGGTCGGCCAGCCGCCGGCCGGCGCGGGGTCGGCCACCATCTCCGAGAAGGGCGACGCGCTCGTCGTCGACGCCGCTCCCACGCTGGCCGCCGGGCAGCAGCTGTCCCTGCAGTACACCGTGCGCGACCCGGCCGGCGCGCAGGGCACCGGCGAGGTGCGGATCGGGGTGCTCGCCTCGGGTGACAGCGGGACGGCGCCGGTCGCCTACACCGACCGGGTCCGGGTCCGGCAGGGAGCGAACGCGCCTCTCACGATGCTTCCGCTGCTCAACGACACCGACCCCGCCGGGGGGACCCTCACCCTCACGGCGTTGCGCCCGGACGCCCCGCAGCAGCCGGACGACCCGGAACGGGCCCGGCTGGCCGGTCTGGTCGACCCCGCGACCTCGCTGCCCGACGGTCTCGTCGCGCTGCGGGCCGGCGACGTGCTCGGTGTGCACTCCTACGTCTACACGGTGCGCTCGTCGGTCACCGGCAGCACCGCCGAAGGCCTCATCGTCATCGAGGTGACGGCTGCCGCGGGGGTCGAGCGGCCCGTCGTGGCCGACACCGTGGTGACGGCACGCCAACGGGCCGAGCTGTCCACCACCGGCATCGACGTGGTCACCGGCAAGGTGTCGTGGCCGACCGGCGACCTGTCCGCGCTGACCCTCGCGGTCTGGGGGTCGGCGGCGCAGCGGTACGCCGTGCACGGCACCCGGCTCACCGGCGCGCTGCCGGCGGCCGGGGAGGTGGTGCCGTTCTCCCTTACGGGGGCCGACCACGACGGCCAGCCGGTGACGGTCTACGGGTTCCTGCGCATCCCCGCCTTCGACGACATGCGGGTGGGCACCGTCGACGACCTCGCGCCGGTGCCGGTGGACGAGGGCTCGTCGGTCGACGTCGACGTGCGTGACGTCGTGGCGCTCGCCGCGGGCGACACGATCGAGCTGGACCAGGCGGCGCAGCTGCCCGTGCAGCGCCCCGCGGCCCGGTGCGCCCTGGTGCACGGCACGGTGGTGCGGTACACAGCCGGCAACGGGGCGCCGTGGTCCGACACCTGCACGGTGCCGGTGCGGATCATCGGGCAGCAGACCTACACCGCCGTCGTCGTGCCGCTGGCCGTCGCCCCGCAGGCGCCGCAGGCCGTGCTGTCCTCGCTGAGCCGGACCGTCGCCCCGGGGGCCTCCGAGACCGTCGACCTCACCTCGATGACCGCCTGGGAGGGCGGCCGGGTCGGCGACACCTCGCAGCTCGTCTACACCTCGAGCCTGCGCGGCACCGCGTTCACCCTCGACCAGCAGGGGCGGTCGGTCACCGTGACGGCGCTCGCCGGGGCGGTCCCCGGCACCCGGGCGACGGTGGACGTGCAGGTCGCGGCCTTCGGCGGGTTGCACGCGAGCATCGACCTCGTCGTGGGTGCCGCCGCGCCCGACGCACCGCGGGGCGCGACGCTCGGCGCCGACTGCGACGTCAGCCGGGGCAGCTCGTGCACCGTGCGCGTGGTGGGCGTGGCGGGGGAGTACGACCCGTTCGCCGGTCGGGCCGGCGCCGGACTGACCCTCGGCCAGGTGGGGACCGGCGGCACCGTCGAGTGCACAGCGGCCACCGTGCGGGCCGCCGGGACGGACTCGGTGACCGTCACCTGGCCGGCCACCGACCGGCCGGCCGGCGGCACCTGCACGGTCCCGTTCACCGTGCTCGACGCCCAGGGCAGGGTCGGCGGCGGACGCCTCGACCTCGACGTGCTGGGCTACCCGCCGGCGCCCGCCAGCCTCACCACCGCGTCCTACACCGGCAGCAGCGTGCAGCTCGACGTGGCCCTGGGTGCCGCCGTCGGCGCCCACCCGGGTCTCACGGGGGCGGCGGTGTACGAGGGCGGGCGGCGGGTCTCGGACTCGTGCGCGCCCGCCGGTGCCGCGACCTACCGCTGCACCGTGTCCGGCCTGGTCAACGGCGAGCAGCACACCTACACCGCACGGGTCGCGAACAAGGTCGGGGAGTCCGCCGACACGTCGGCGCTGACGACCTGGGCCTACCAGGCGCCCTCGATCGACGCCGTGACCGCCGAGCCGTTGTACGACGCGGCCCGCACCACGGCCACCACCGGCCGGGTCACCGTGCAGGTCACCGCGGGCAGCGACGTGCGAGCCTTCACGGTCGACGGCCAGCCGCAGGCCTTCGACCGGACCGGGGCCACCACCACCGTGACGATCGACATGCCGGTCGGGCAGCAGGTGGTCAAGGTCACCCCCGCCAGCCGGTTCCTGCCGCCGCTCGGTGCGCAGGACGCCAACGGCACCTCGGGCGTCACGACCGTGCTGGTCGCCGGGTCACCGGTGGTGAGCGGCGGGACGGTGAGCGCCAGCGGGACGACGTTGACGGTCGCCGGTGCGGCGGTGGACGCGAACGGCAGCGAGCGCCCGACGAGCCTGCAGTACGCCGTGAGCACCGACGGCGGCGCCAGGTGCGTGGCCGACCTCGCCGGGCAGGCCCATGTCGTGGGCGGGCGTGACCTGCTGGTGCAGACCTCGCCGACGTTCACCGGTCTGGCCAACGACACGGAGTACTCGGTGCTGGTCTGCGGCTCCAACGGGTTCGGCGCGGCCGGCGCCGTCCCGACCGGCAGCCCGGCGTACTCCTTCGGCGGCTTCGACCCGCCGTCGGGCACGCCGACCTACTCGGTGCGCGCCACGCCCCAGGTCGCCCAGCGCACGTACTCCTACACGCAGGTCGTGCCGCCCGCGCTGCACGCCGCCCGTGGGCTCACGCTGCGGTACTCGTTCGACGAGGGGACGACCTGGCAGTCGGACTTCGCCCTGGAGCCGGGCACCGTCTCCTCCTCGATCCAGGCCCGGCAGTGCAGCACGGTGCACCCCGAGGCGTGCTCCGACCCGATCCCGGTGACCGCCGCCAACGGGTCGGCGGCCGCCACCGTGGTCGTCACGCTGCCCGGGACCTGCTCGGCCGTGACGGCCGCCGACCTCGGGATGAGCTCACCGGCCGCGCGGCAGGCGGCCGACGTCACGGTGACCTCGAGGGACCTCGCGGGGCGGCGGGTGACCACGTGGTCGCTCACCTGGCGTGACGGCACGGCGTTCAGCGGGCTGGCCGCCCTCACCGCGGACAACACCTCCCTGTTCTGCCCGGTCCCGGCCCCCGACCCGACCCCCGCACCGACGACGACCCCGTGACCGACCCGTGGTCCACCTGACAGGAAGCAGCACATGACCCTCACCCGCGAGCAGACCGCCTGGTTTGCCGAGACCTTCACGGCCCTGGCCGACAACGTCGAGCTGGCGGTCCTCGGCAAGCGGCACGTCGTCGAGCTCGTCCTCGCGGCTGCGATCAGCGGCGGACACGTGCTGCTCGAGGACTACCCGGGCACCGGCAAGACGGCGCTCGCGCGCACCATCGCCCAGACGTTCCGTGGCACGTCCTCGCGCATCCAGTTCACCCCGGACCTGCTGCCCGGCGACGTCACCGGCATCACCGTCTACGACCAGAAACGCGGGGAGTTCGAGTTCCACGCCGGTCCGGTGTTCGCCCACGTGGTCCTGGCCGACGAGATCAACCGGGCGAGCCCCAAGACGCAGTCCGCGCTGCTGGAGGTCATGGAGGAGGGCAACGTCACGGTCGACGGGGTGACGCGGTCCGTCGGCCGTCCGTTCCTCGTGATGGCGACCCAGAACCCGGTCGAGCAGGCCGGCACCTACCGGCTGCCCGAGGCCCAGCTCGACCGGTTCATGGTGAAGACCTCGATCGGCTACCCCGACGACGCCTCCACGCTGCGGATCCTGCAGGGGGTGGCTCGCCCGCGCGGACCCGTGCCGGCGATCGTCGAGACCAGCACGTTGGAGACGATGGGCGAGCTGTCCCGCGAGGTGTTCGTCAACCCGCTGCTGCTCGACTACCTCGTGCGTCTGGTCAACGCGACGCGCACGGCCACCGAGGTGCGCCTCGGGGTGAGTGTGCGCGGTGCCATGTCGCTGTCCCGGCTGGCGATGACCTGGGCCGCCGCGCACGGGCGCTCCTACGTGACCCCGGACGACGTGCGCGACCTCGTGGACCCCGCGTTCGCGCACCGCATGGTGCTCGAGCCGGAGGCGGAGTTCGACGGCGTGACCGCCGGTGCGGTGCTCGCGCAGATCCTGCTCGACGTGCCGGTCCCGGTGGAGAACGGCGCCGCCTGAGATGGTGCACGACCGCGCCGGCGACACCGGCAGCCCCGAACGGACTGGGACCTGGGGGGCGACCCGGACCGGGACGGCGACGGTCACCCGGGTGGTCCGCGAGGAGCGCGGTCTGCGGGGCTCCGTCGCGTTCGGCGTGCGGCGTGGCGCTCAGGTGGTCGCAGCCGCGGCGGGCCGCCTCTGGTCGACGCTGCGCGAGACGTTGACCGCGGCCGGCTGGCTGGTGGCGGGGTTCCTCGCGCTCGGTCTGGTGCTGGCGCTGGTCGGCGGCTGGGCGTTGGGCTGGGTGCTGGCGGTCGCGACGGCGGTGCTGCTCGTGCTGTGCGTGCCGTTCCTGCTCGGCGGGCACGACTTCGCCGTCCGGCTGCAGCTCGACCGCGACCGCGTGGTGGCCGGGCACGAGGTGGGCGCCCAGGTCCGGGTCGTCAACCGGGGACGGCGGGCGGCGCTGCCGGCGACCATCGACGTGCCGGTCGGCGACGGGCTCGTCGAGGCGCACATCCCGCTCATGGGCCCCGGCGGTGAGCACGTCGAGCGGCTCACCATCGCGGCGCACCGGCGCGGCGTGATCGACGTCGGGCCGATGACGCTCACCCGGTCCGACCCGATCGGGGTGCTGCGCCGGCAGGCGAGCTGGCCGGACACCCAGACGATCTTCGTGCACCCGGTGACGACCGGGCTTCCGGCCACGAGCTCCGGGCAGGTGCACGACCTGGAGGGGCTGCCGTCGTCGGACGTGGTGGCCTCGGACCTGTCGTTCCACGCCATCCGGGAGTACGTGCACGGCGACTCGTTGCGGCACGTGCACTGGCGCTCGACGGCCAAGACCGGCCGGCTCATGGTGCGCGAGTACCAGGAGTCGCGCCGGTCCAGGCTCGCGGTGCTGCTCACGCTGGCGCTCGACGACTTCCTCGACGACGACGAGGTCGAGCTGGCCGTCTCGGTGGCGGCCTCGCTGGCCGCACAGGGGGTGCGCGACGGGCGCGACATGTTCGTCGCGGCCTCGCAGGCGCAGCAGACGGTGTCCCGTGCGGCGACCGTGTCCATCGTCACCCTGCCGACGGTCGGCGCCAGGGCGCTGCTGGACGCGACCTGCGAGCTGGTCGCGACCGAGCGGTCGACCCGGGTCGAGGACGTGGCGACGCTGGCCGCCCAGTCGTGCCCGCAGATGGCGGTGGCGTTCCTCGTGGTCGGCTCGGGGCTGGACGTCACGCGGCTCACCGCGGCGGCGCTGGCGCTCCCGCTGGGCACCCAGGTGGTCGCCATCCGGTGCGAGATCGACGGGGAGCCGCGGATGCGCACGTCCCGTGAGCTCACGGTGCTCAGCGTCGGTGCGCTGGGTGACCTCGGACGCCTGCTGGCCCGTGGGGTCGTGCGATGAGCCGGCCGGTGCTCGCACGGGCCACCACGGCCCTGGCGGTGGCGTACGTGCTGGTGGCGTGCTCGCTCGTGGGGGTGCTCGCCTGGCCGGTGTACCGCACCCCGCGGCTTGCCGTCGTGGTCGGTGCCGGTGCCGTGCTCGGCGTCGGGCTGGCCCTGCTGGCCCGACGGCTGCGGTGGACTTCGACCCTCACGGCGCTGGCGGCGCTCGCGGGGTACCTCCTGGTGGCGGTCCCGGTGGCGGTACCCTCCCGGTCGGGGTCGGCCGGCGGGGTGCTGCGCGGCACGCTCGAGGCGGCGGCCGGGGTGGTGGTCGGCTGGCGCCAGCTGCTCACGTTGCGGCTTCCCGTCCAGGACTACCAGGCCGTGCTGGCCCCGCTCCTGGCGGCGGTGCTCGTTGCTGCCCTGGTCGCGACCACGCTCGCGGTGCGGGACGACCGCTGGGCGCCGGTCGCCGCACCCGTGCTGCTCGCGCTCGCGACCCTCGTGGTGGCGCTGGGCCCGGTCGAACCAGGACCGGCGGTGCGCTGGGGCCCGTTCCAGGTGCCCGACGCGCGCACCACGGTGCCGGGTCTGGCGCTCGTCGCGGTGTCCCTCGGCTGGGTGGTGGCCCGCGACCGGGTACGCCGCGCGCGGGCGCTCGCGGCGGCGACGGCCTCGACCTCCGGCGGGCGTCGGCCACGTCGTACGGTGCGG
>NZ_VWSD01000068.1 GCF_009829685.1 Cellulomonas citrea | reverse complement strand
CGGTGGACGGCGGGCTGCGACGTTCGGGCAGGTCGGCGAGCACCTGGGCGGTCGCGGCGGCGACGGCCGCGACCGCGGCGTCGAACGCCTCGCGCGTCACGTCGGTGACGGCGCCGATGCCGGTGACCTTGCGGACGTACTGGATCGCGGCGGCCTCGACCTCGTCAGCGGTGGCGGGCGGGTCGAGCCCCCGCAGGGTGGTGATGTTGCGGCACATGGCCCGACGCTACGTCGGTGTCCGGCGATGCGCCGACCGGTCACCGTCGGGGCCGTTCAGACCCCCGCGAGCCCGTCGGAGGCCTCGGTGAGGAACGCGCGCAGGGCCTCGTTCCGCTCGGCCTCGACGGCCGCCCGGTAGGCCGCGCGTGCGGCGGCGTGCTGACCGGCCAGCCGCAGCAGGTGGCCCCGGACGGCGCTGACGTCGCTGCGCAGCACGCCGTCGGCCTCGAGCTCGTCGACCGCGGCCAACCCGGCGAGCGGCCCGGCCTGGTAGGCGATCGCAACCGCCCTGGCGAGCTGCGCCGCGGGTGACGGCCACTGCGCGACGAGCCCGTCGTACAGCACCCGGACGGCCGCCCAGTTCGTGAGCTCCCAGGACGGCGCCTGGGCGTGCAGACCCTCGATCCCGGCCTGCAGCGCGAACCGGCCGCCGCCGGGCAGCGCGAACGTCGCGTACCGCAACCCCTCGGTCACCAGGGCGGAGTCCCACGTCGAACGGTCGGCGTCCGCCAGCGGGACCGGCGCGAGCCCGTCCCCCGCTCGCCCGGGCGCCCGGGCCTCGCTCAGCAGGACAAGGCCCAGCAGGCCCGCGACCTCACGGTGCTCGGGCACGAACCGGTGCAGCGCCCGGGCGAGCGCCACGGCGAGCGAGGTCAGCTCGCCGCGGCGCACCTGCCGACCGTCGGGCGCGGTGTGGCCCAGCGTGTAGAGCGCGTGCACGACGGCGAGCGCGTCGTCCACGCGGTCACGGACCTCGTCCTGTCCCAGCTCGGCCCACTGCAGGCCCTCGACCTGCCGCTTCGCACGGGTGAGGCGGGCGCTCATCGCTGTGTGCTCGACGAGCAGCACGTCCGCGACCTCGGACGTCGGGACCCGCAGGACGAAGCGCAGGGCGAGGGCGAGGCGCGTCGGCGGGCTCAGATCGGGGTGGCAGGCGAGCAGCACCAGCTCGAGGCGGTCGTCGCCGCCCGGCGGGTCCGGTGCCGGTTCGACCTCGGTCTCGGACCGCTGGGCGAGCACCGGCAACCGGATCCGCAGCGCGGCGTCCCGGCGGACCTGGTCGATCGCGATCCGCTTGGCGGTGGTCGTCAGCCAGGCGGCCGGGTTGAGCAGGAGCCTGCGCTCGCGCGCGTCGAGCGCACGGGCGCAGGCCTCCTGCAGGCAGTCCTCGGCCAGCTCGGGGCTCCCGGTGAACCGGACGAGCGAGGCGAGCAGGTGCGGCCACTGCGACCGCACCGCCTCCGCGAGCGAGTCCGGCGCCGCGTCGGACGGCACGGTGGGTCGCGTCACGACGTCGGCATCACCGGGGTGACCTCGACGTAGCCACCGGTCGGGCACTGCGCGGCGAGCGCGAGGGCCTGGTCACGGTCGGCGACCTCGAGCTTGTAGTAGCCCGAGACGACCTCCTTGACCTCGGGGAACGGTCCGTCGGTGAGGACGGGTTCGCCGCCGGCGCTGCCCGGGGTGATGCGGGTGCTCGTGCGCGACGGCATGAGTGCGTCGCCGTCGAGGATCCGCGCCCCGGCCGCGGCGACGGCCTTGGCGAAGGCCTCGTGGGCGGCCATCGCGGCGGCCCAGTCGTCCTGGGTGGCGGTCGCGGGATCCCACTCCGGTTCGACGATGAGGACGATGTAGTGCTCGGCCATGACGGTCTCCTAGGTCTGCGGTGGAACCCCACCGACGAGTGCTGACACCGGGTCGACGAACGGATGCGCCCGATTTCGACATCCGACGGTCATCCGACTCGGCCGGACCGGCAGGCGTCAAGACTGCGGACCGGGGACGGCCCGGGTGCGGCGCCGGTGCACGAGGTGGGTGACGTGCGGCGTCGTCCGGGCGGAGGCCGGCACCATGGCCAGGTCACGCACACCGTCGAAGACCCGCAGCCCCTCCCCGACCGTGAACGGCACGACGTGCAGCCGCAGCTCGTCGACCAGCCCCGCCGCCAGGTAGGCGTTGAGGGTGCTCGGGCCGCCCGCGATCGAGACGTCCCCCTCCCCCGCGGCCTCGCGCGCCCGGTCGAGAGCGGCCTCGAACCCGTCGGTCACGAAGTGGAAGGTGGTCCCGCCCGCCATGACCAGCGGCTCCCGCGGGCGCGAGCACAGCACGAAGACGGGCGCGTGGTACGGCGGTTCGGGCCCCCACCAGCCCTGCCACGCCAGGTCCCAGTCGCCCCGGTCCGGCCCGAACATGTGCCGTCCCATCACGTACGCGCGGGCCCGCAGGATCCCGGCGATCTCGTCCGGGCTGTCCTCGCTGTGCTCGAACATCCAGGTGTGCAGCCGGTGCCCGACGACGGGCCCGAACGGGTGCTCCAACGACTGGTCCCGTCCCGCCGCGACCAGGTCGAGCGAGACCGCGATGTCCGCCGTGACGAGGCTCATGTCGGCAGGCTAGGTCGGGCGATCCGCGCCGGCCACCGGGCGCCGACGGCTCACAGCGACCACGGCCAGGCCGCCCACGCCGCGAGCACGAGCGCTCCCACGAACAGCCCGATCCAGGTGCGCCGCGCCCGGGATTCGAGGTGTCGCACCGCTTCCGCATGGCGGGTGGGACCCGGGTGCTCGACGGCCCTCGGGCGGTAGCACCCGAACGCGACGGCGCACACCGTGGCCAGGACGAGAAGCGCCCACCGCCCGACGCCGATGTGCGCGGTCTGGAGCACGCTGCCGGTGCCGAACATGAGCGCCCCGAGAAGGACGAGGACTCCGCGGACACGCACGCCGATCAGCGAGGAGACGCCCGCGTCCAGCTCGACGTTCCACCCGCTGTGGTTGCGAAGGCTCGCGATCGCCAGCACCGGCGGCAGCAACGCCAGGCCCCGCAGCAGCTCGGCGAACCTCATGTCGACGACAACCGGCCCGATGACGACCAGCCCGTCGCCCGGCGCGAGTCCGGAGCAGTGGTGCGCACGTCGCGATGATGCCAGGTGCGGCCGTCCCGGGACCCCGTCGAGCTCCGGGGCCCCGGTCCGTCCCGCGCCGTGACCGGGTCTCCTAGACCGGCAGGTGCACCTGGGCGAGCTCCTCGAGCTGGTCCCAGACGCGGCCGGCGACCGCCGCACCCGGGTCGGCGGTCCGGGCCAGCGGCTCGACGAGGACCGGCAGCCCGCGCAGTGCACCTGCCGGGGCGTAGTACTGGCCCCCGCTGGCCGCCGGGTCGGTGAGGGCGCGCACCGCGGACCAGGCGGCGGAGTCCTTGCCCTGCGCCCACGGGGTGTACGGGTTGCGCTGGTAGGGGGTTGTGGCGTCCCGGACCCCGTCGCGGTGCGGCGTGCGGGCGTCGACCCCGACGCCCGGACGGGTGACGATCGAGGCCACGGGTGCGCCGGCGGCCCGCAGCCGGCGCTCGAGCTCGAAGGCGAACACCTCGGTGACGGTCTTGGCCTTGGTGTACGCCGCGATCGACAGGCGCGGCGTCGCCAGGACGTCGTCCGGCTCGAAGGCGAACCTGTGGACGAAGCCGGTGGAGGCGTGCACGATGCG
The DNA here is from genome assembly GCF_009829685.1 of Cellulomonas citrea. Classification (GTDB taxonomy): domain Bacteria; phylum Actinomycetota; class Actinomycetes; order Actinomycetales; family Cellulomonadaceae; genus Cellulomonas; species Cellulomonas citrea. The sequence continues at coordinate 12,032 of NZ_VWSD01000068.1, read as the reverse complement.
GGTGGTCGTGCCGTGCTCGCGCCCGGTGGCGACCAGGCGTGGCAGCACACCTGCGGTGAGGGCGACGTTGGCCACCACGTGCGTGCCCACGATCACCGGCAGACCGTCGGCGGTCAGCTCGCCGCGCCGGGGGCTCATCGTGGCGCCGTTGAGGAAGATCCCGTCGAGGCGCTCGTGCTGGGCGATCTCGTCGGCCGCCGCGCGCACGGAGTCCAGGGAGGCGAGGTCCAGCACGGTGGTGCTCACGGCCGCCGAGCGCACCTGCGTCAGCAGGGTGGCCCGGGCCCGGTCGAGCTTGGCGGGCGACCGCGAGGCGAGGACGACGTGGGCGCCGGCGGCCGCGAGCTGCTCGGCGGCGAAGTAGCCGATGCCCGCGGTGGCACCCGTGACGACGAAGGTGCGCCCGCTCTGGTCGGGCAGGTGGTGGGGATCCCAGGTCACGTCGACTCCTGCAGTATTCGGATGATCTATCCGTTTCACCGTAGCACGAAGTGGATAGACAATCCGCCCAGCGCTAGGGTGGACGCATGGCCCCTCGCCGCTCGGACGCTGCGCGCAACCGCGAGCGGATCCTCACCGCCGCCCGGAGCCGCGGGGCGGCCGACCTGCGGCTCAACGAGATCGCGCACGAGGCGGGCGTCGGCATCGGCACCGTGTACCGGCACTTCCCGACCGTGCGCGCGCTGCAGGAGGCAGTGTCCGCCCAGTCGCTGCTGAGGCTGCGTGACCTCGCCCGCGAGGCGACCAACGACGACGACGCAGGCCAGGCCCTGGCCGCACTCCTGGCCTCCACGCTGGCGATGCAGCTCGAGGACGGCGGCCTGCAGACCGTCCTCGTCTCCCCCGCCGACGAGGACCCCGAGGTGACCGCTGTGAAGGCGGAGATCCTGGACGGCTTCCGGCAGGTGTTCGACCGCGCCTGCCAGGCCGGCGCCGTCCGGCCCGAGCTGACCATCGACCAGCTCCAGCACCTGGTCTGCGGCATCGAGCACGCCGTGCGACTGGGCGCCCCCGCCGACCGCGAGCTGCTCCTGGACGTCCTCGTGTCCGGGGTGCGACCGGCGGCTGGGGTCTGAGGGCGGCGGGGCGGCACCCGTCAGCGGTTCAGATCGGCGGCCGCCCACGCGCTGCGGGCGACCGCGACCGCTTCGGCGGCGGTGACGCGCAGCCGCGTCTGGTGGCCGAGCGCCCGGCGCCAGGCATCCTCCCCGGGCGCCGCGGCGAAGACCCACTCGGCCGGTGGCCGGCCGGTCGGGCCGCAACGGACGAACACCTCGACGGCCTTCGCGTCGATCCAACCTCGCTCTGCCAGGGCCCACAGGTCGTAGAGATCGCGCGGCGCGTGTCGCTCCATCCACGTGGCGAGCTTGGCGCTGGCGAAGCCGGCGGCGGTGAGCGTGCGCAGCCGGGCGGGTGGGGCGTCGGAGTACCTCTGCTCGATGTCGCGGACCTCGGTCGGCCAGAGGAAGCCTTCGCCGGTGACGAGCTGGACCTGGATGCCGAGCGTGTCATCGACCTCGAGCACGGCCGGCTCCGCGCCGCGGGTAGCGGTCAGAGCTGGGCGCCAGGTCGGTCGGCCGTGCGTGCGCGCGAGCCCTCGGCGAACCGCGGCCTCGATCGCGGCCGCGACGTGGTTGCGTGGCGCGAGGGCGACGAGGTCGATGTCCTCGCTGAGTCGGGCATCGTCGAGGTGCGTACGCGACAGGGCCGTGCCGCCGAAGAACGCGAGGTCGTCGGTCGGGACGTCCGCGGCGATCGCGGCCAGCACGTGCGAGATCAGATGATCGCGGCGGACCTGCTCGAGGTCGGCGCCGAACCGTTCGGCGACCGCCGTCCACTCGTCGCGCTGAGCGCTCATCGGCCCGCCGCCACTCGCCGGAGGGTGGCGCGCATACGCTGTCGGCCCGCGATCTCCTCCAGCGTCGCCGGGTCGCACTGCGACCACAGGGCGTCGATGGCCTGCTGAGCGTCGAGATCCTCGCCGCGCGGGTCACCCTTGGCGAGGTCGAGGACCGTCTGCTCGGGCGTCGTGGCAAGTGCCGGACCGAGGTCGGTCTGGATCAGGACAGCGTCGAGAGTGGCGACGTCCCGCTCGGCGAAGCGGACGGTCGCGTCACGGTCGGCGAGCACCGCGGGACGCCGGTACGTCGGCACGGCAACGTGGCCAGCGCCGATCGCGCGGGGAAGCGCCCTGTGCGCCCGAGCCGCCGTGAGCGTCGTGAGCACCGGCACCTGAGCGCCGTAGAGCGCCGTCGCCACGGCCGCCGTGGCTGCTTCGAGGGACGGCCGCCAGGTGGCCGGGTCGGCGTCGAGGGGCACCGCGCAGTAGATCCCCCTGGCGAGCCGATGCAGCACCCCTGCCTGCTCGAACTCGCGGATCTCCTTGCGCGGATGCGCGTAGCGGTCAGCAAGGTCCGCCACGACGAACGTCCGCAAGGGGGCTCGCGCGGCCAGGCGGGAGATGTCGGCTCGGCCCTTCACTCTGCAGAGAGTAACCCTGGGGGGTTACCTTCTGCAGACCAAAGCGTGCTTCATGTGCCAGCCGCTGCCGGGCGGGCCCTCACGGGAGAACGGCGGCCCGCGGCGGGCCTACGAGTGTCGGGCGACCGGGCGTTCTGGGAGGCTCAGTGCCGCGCGCAGAGCCGCGGCTCGCCGCTCACTGCCTCCCGTCGAACCGACCAGCCCACGCGCCCTTCGGCGCTGCCCGTCCGCCAACGTGAGCTCGGGCACCGTGTACCACGAGATCCCCGAGGGGGAGTCCCACACCCAGAACCCGTCGTAGTTGGCGATCGTGACCGTGACGACCTCCGACCGCGGATACCGCCTCCTCGTCAGGAGGCTGTGCACGACGACGTCGTCAACTGTGACCACAACACGCAGGCGCGTCGCTCGTATCGCAAACGCAAGCGAGACCGCCACGATCCCGTAGCCCCACCAGTCAGCCCCCGCGTCTGCCGACGGCGGCGGGTCCACCAAGCCGCCGATCGCGGCGAGGGCCATACACAGCCCGGCGCCCACCAGGATGACCTGGTAGCCGACCGCGCGAACGACCACGCGACTACTGCGCATGCCCACCTCCGGCCGCAAGGATCCCACTCGGCCCGCACGACGAAGGCCGCCGCCCCGATCTCGGGACGGCGGCCTTCGCGACAGCTTGGGGGTGGAGGTGGCGGGAATCGAACCAGTTGGGAGCCTTGTGGAACCGTTGGTGGAGGCGCGTGACCTGCGGTGATGCGACGGGGTGTTGACGGGCGTCGTGGGCCGGTCTGTGGCGTCCGTTGACGGCGTCAACGGACGCCAGTGATCTTCGAATAGTGACTCGCTCCCGCCACCGACATCGCGCCTGAACAACTGGCGCGCGGACATCAAGATCGCCTCACCCTTAAGGTCCGCTCCCGTCAGCCCGGCGCTCCGGGCCGCGCCTCATTGCGGGAGATTCCACGAAGTTCGAGGTCGTCAGCTTGCGTGGCGCGCTGGCGTGGGTGGTCGGCGCCGCGCTCCGTGCCGGGCGCGCCCCCGGACACGTGCCCGTTCGCGACCCCCGCGCCGCAACGTCGGACACACGTCCGGTGGACGGTCGAGGCTAGTCGGAGTCGTTGGCGAACACGGTTTCCTCGTATTTGGTCATGTCGACGGCGGGAACGGTCCCGACGGCCTGGAGCTGGCGAAACAGCCGGATGCAGAAGTGGATCAACTGGTCGCCGTCGCTGCGAGTCGCCAACTCTGTTTCCACTTTGTTGCCGGCGGCCGAGGGCGTGTAGTCGAAGGCGAAATGGTCGAGGCAGATTCCAATGTTCAGGAACTCGTGGTCCCCGGGTGCCGGTTGCGTGTCCTTCAGTTTCTGTGCAGGGTCGTCAAGCCCCTTTCGCATAGTGAGAATCCCACCAATCACGGGCTTGATCTCGATGTCGACGGCCTCGTACCTGCCGCCCTTGTGGACCACGGCTTGGGAAGTGCGCTCCAACTTGCGAACGCTTGAGACCTTTTGACGAGCTGCCCTGAGGTACGCGCTGTTGAACTCAGGCTTGACCTCGAAGACCGCGTAGATGCTCTCGACTGGTACGAACCTCACTCCACCTGCTGCACCGAACCACTGTGGCGAGTAGTGGGTGTCGTACACCGCGGCGTCGATCTGCTCGCTGAGGTTGCCATGGTGGTCCACGGCGAAGATCGGGCCGACCGCGTATCTCGTAGGCAGGAAGTCGCGGATGAGGCCGACCCAGTCGGCCTCGGTCTGATCGCCGATCGTCGTGCCGTGTGACGTGACCTCGCGGATCGCCAAGAACGACGCTCGCAATGCCGTCTCCTTGTTGCGGAAGGCAGCGGCGATGTCAAACGGGCGCTGGGTCACGGCTCCATCCTCTCAACGACGGTGTGCTCGATCACGGCGCGGTGTGGCCAACGGGAACGGCCGACGAGGCCATGGACCGCGACCTCACCTTGGCGGTCGAGTGCCAGCACAAGAAGTGCAATGGGGCAGTGCACCTGCCGAACGATTGCACTCAGAGCGCCTCGATCGATTGGACTGGGAGGTTGCGGTTCAGGGTGGCTGTGCCATTCGCCGATGTAGCCGGAGTAGGGAGAGGTGCCCGTACGTAGGTAGTCGTCGAGTACCCGCTGTGCTGGCCATTGCCGACGTTCGTAGTGTGCTCGTCCAGCTCGGTCGTCGGGGACTGGCAGCAGGTCGTCGACGATCGCCACTCGGCCTCCCTCCCACCAGCCGACGATGATCCCGCCGAGTTCGTTCGGCGAAACCCCGCGGGCGAGTGATCCGGCGGCGGCGAGGGTTCGTTCGGTGATCCGAACCACTGGCGTTGAGCGGCGTTCACCGGTAGTCACGAACGGTCCCGGCATCGGAAATGGGCGTCCCGGTCAGGAGACCGATGGCATGCCGAGCAGCAAGAGCCGCAGCCTCGTAGACAGCGAACGCGGGGGTCTGTGACACAGGGTCGCCACACCCGGCCTCAAAACGCAGCTCGTCCCGGGACGGTGGAGGGCCGAGCCTCGTCTCCTCGATCGCGTCACCCTTCAGTGGCGGGATCACGTCGACCCTCACGACGCTGCCCTCCTCCTGAAGACAGACGGACAGCAGGTTATGCCCGCCTGCGGTTGCGGCGGCGACGAGCACTGGCGTGACATCGCCGGATGCCGACGCGTCGATGACCAGGTCGTGCTCGGCGAACACGCCCATCACTTCGACGGGCGCCGGCAGGCCACCGGCCTCGCTCAACACCTCCGTGGAGCTGAATGCGCGAGAGGCGATGATGCGCTTGACGGCCTCGGGCTTGGCGAGACCAACTGAGCTGGCGTCAGCGAGGTGCCGGATTAGGTTTCCCGGCCGAACGGTATCCGGATCGAAGGCAGTGATATGACCCACGCCGGACCGTGAGAGCAGGTCGCAGACGAACGAGCCGATCGCCCCGACCCCGATGACGGCGACGCTGGAGCCGCAGAGGGTCCTGGCTCGCGGTCCCGCACGCATTGTGAGAGTGGGCATGGATTCGCTGGCACTACGGATCGCACGCAATGCGAATGAACCCGACGCCTCCTTCCAGATCCGCAGCACGACAGCCGCCCCAGTTCCGCCGCGGGCATATCTGACGACGAGGTAGCTGAAGCGGCCATCGGAGACCGCGGATTCGATTAGCTTCGCATCGCTCCTCGGAATCGCCAACTTCAAGTCATCCCAACTACTCGGCGGCGCTTCGGGCTCACCGATGTCTGTCACGTATCCGAAGGCCCGATCCTTGGCGAGGCGCGCCTTCCGGGGGATCGACCCAGGACCAATGATCCGCGTGAGGGACCCATAGTGGCGAAACTGGATGAATCGGTTGGTCAGCTCGTCGAGATCGCCGTAGACGACAAGAGGTGCCGCGCTCTGAGGGAAGTACCGCTCCAGGTCGAGGTCCGGGAAGTCGCCCGACCAACCCGCCGTCGACTCCACGATCCAACGCTCAACGAGCGCGAGGAAGTCGTCGACGTCCAGCCACGGGAGTTTCTGGCGGTGGTCCAGGGGGTAGAGACACATGGCCCCATCGCGTTCGCGGTGCCATGAGCGCGGGAAGCTAGCCGGAGGCGAGACGACAGGCGGTGCGAAAGGGAAGCTGTCCGGGAGAGCGATCTCCACCCTGACGGCGTCAACTCCTGCACCCACAGCACCGGTCAAGGTTCGCTCGTCGGCCCGAAACCCTCGCCTCTCGAGCTCTTCCGTGAACTCGAAGACGCTGGACTTGATTGCCTCATCCCAGGCGGTCATCCGAAGCGGCGGTCTCCGGCGGGCACCTTCGAGGAGCCCGGCGTGACCAATGCCGAGGACTCTCTCTTGGTGCCGTCCTCGTTGTACCCAGCAGGCATAGGGAACACCGTCTCATCGTCACCGTTCTTGCCCAGCAACTCGCGGAACCTCACGGCCGCCTTGCCGGAATCCTCTTCGGCATACGCCTCACGCGCCTCCGTGGCTGCCGCGCGGAACTTGTCGCGGGCCGTCTCCCACTGGTTGTCGGTGGCGCGGAAGCTCAGCGTGTGCCCCGGCATCGTGTGGTCGGGGAGCTCGGTACCCCAGTCGACCTTGCTGTCGAGGTAGTCGGCGATAGCTTCGAGGGCGGTGACGTAGGCGAGAGTCAGGTTGTCCTTGCTGACTTCGTTGTTAACGCAGGCGTCGTAGAGGGCGAGTTCGGCAAACAGCCCGCCGGGGCGCTTGCCGAGGATCGTGCGCCGGGTCTGCCTGATGAGCTTCACGAGCGGGACGTAGTCGTCGGCGAAGGCGTCGTTCATCGCTGTCTTGAGAGCCGTCTGCCTCTCGGGGTTGGTTGCCTGCCAGTCACCATCCCGCGTAGGGATCTCCCAGTACCCGTCGGCGCGCTTGCGGGCCGGGACCGCATCGACGTGCAAGTCGTCGTACTCAGGGAAACCGATCGTGATCGAACGAGCCTGGCGCTTGACACGCCGTGTGCCGTCAGCATCAGTGCCGAATGCGGCATCGAGCACCGTGTAGAACCTGTCGAGCACGGCATCCCCCGCCACATCGTCGTCGATGCTGTCCATGCGACAGAAGACGTCGACGTCGTTGACCCGCCGGATGGAGACATCACGCTTGTAGGAGCCGATGAGCACCGGGCTGAGGCCCCACTCCTTCAAGTCATCGGCAGATGTGAGTGCGGCCCGGACCGCCTTGTGCGCCTCGGGAGCATTCGCTCGGTCGTCGGCCGACGGCTCGATCAACTCGAGCGCCTTGCTGAACTGACTGCTGAGGATGGCCACCGTTCGGTCCCTTTCCACGTCTCGCGGTTGGCAGATCACCGACTGCACGATCAAGTGGAGAGACCCGAACTACAGCCGCGTCATCAGGCTAGCCGGCCCCTCCGACACGGCCGAGCGAGCGATCTGCCTAGCGCCGGCGCGTCCACCATGGTGAACCGCCCCGGCTCCACGGAACCCGAGACACACCACGGCCAGCGCGTGCGGATGCTGCGAGCCTCCTGCTGGTCCTACGTGACACCCGCTGTGCTCAGGTCCGTGCCGCGCACGCAACTCAGATGCACCGGGCGCACAGCACCTCTCGGGCGACTCGCCTGGGCTGCTCGATGCCCCAGTTGCGGGCGCTGCTAGCCGATACCGGACTCCAACGCGACGGCCAAGACTTCGGCGGCCTTGTCGGGCCTGTGCTCGGCGACCGAGTACCGCTGCCGGAAGTGGACGGGATGGGGTACCGCCGGTACGAGCGATATCTCATCCGGCGGCTCGGCGATGAGGTCGGCAGTGCTGAAGTTCCGGGTGAATGGATGGAGCGCATCAGGACTGCAGTCACGCCGGGAGAGGAAGATCGACGGGTACGTGCGCTCTGTGTCGCGCAGGTCAACCCAGTCGTTGCTCCGATAGCCGAACCAGAGGAGCCACTCGGCGCGGCGGCCTGGCGCGCCGACGAGGGCAAACCAGCCATTGCCCTCAACATCCCTGTCGCACAGGAGACTGAACGAGCCCAGGTCCAGCGTGCCTTGAACTTCGAAGGTGAGGCCGCGCTTCTTGAACTCGGACGCCAGGGCGCCAGACAGTAGCCCGAGTGTCTGTCGCCACATCTGGAAGCGGTCATGCTCCGAGGCGAGGAGTTGGTCGTTTATGACATCCATCACGTATGTCGGTCGCGCCATGATCCGGGCCTGGCGCCGGAGTACGCGCCCGAACAACTCGTAGAGAGGGAGGATGTCCCCGTCGTCGCTTGCTGCGAGAGCGGCGTAGTACTCGCCGCGATCGCTCGCCGCACGGACTACCAGTGGTGGGAAGCTGTATCGCGCCAGCTCCAGGTTCGCGAGGATGCGCGCGAGGCGGCCGTTGCCATCCTCGAACGGGTGGATGTGCACGAGCCAGGCATGGGCAACCGTGGCGGTCAGCAGGGGATCCGCTGGCGATACCGCCCACCAATCGGCCAACTCGAGCATTACCCGCGGTACGTCTTCGGGTGGCGTGGTCCGATGCGCGGTTCCACCGATGCGATTGGGCAGGACCTTGTACGACCCGCTTCCGGGAAGGTCCCCGAGCACGAGTCGGTGGAGCTCGCGGATCTCGTGTGCCCGCGGGACGCGGTCGCTGTGGGACCAGTCGCCCGCGATCTGGTGCGCGCGGAACAGGCCGAGGACCTCGTAGACTCGCGGATCCTGCCGAACGCTCTGGACCAGCGTCCTGACCGAGCCATCCAGCAACTCGGCGTGAGTTGCCACGACCTCCCGGACCGCCTGAGGGGTCCACTCGTATCCCTCGATGATATTGCTCTCCGCGACCAGGTCAGTTCGAGTCGCCTTGATGTATGGAGCGAGCGCTGCTTCCGCCTCCTGCTTGATCCGATCGTTGGCGGACACGGCCCGCTCGCGCGTTTCCAGTGCCGTCTCTTGCGCCTTGGCGAGCCTCTTGAGGGCCTTGTCGTCGGTGGCGACGAGGTATGGCGTGTTGGCGAGCGCGGCTTCAGGGTCAGGCACTTTGTCCTCCTCGGGTCAGTCCCGCCAGCACCCGCCCCGCCGGATCGGCGGCCGCTCGCTGCTGATCGGGCAGCAGGTGCGCGTACATCTCGGTCGTCGTGGTGATCGACTCGTGCCCCAACCTCCGCTGCAGCACGAACAGATCCGTCCCGGCCGCGATCATCTACGACGCGTGCGTGTGCCTCAGGTCGTGCGCCTGCGGCCGCTTCGTCAGCCTGGGCGCATCCGCGTCAGGCTTCCCGTCAGCCTGACGCGGGTCGCACGCCGCGTCCAGCGCAGGCGTCCACGTCGTCGTCCAGAACCTCGAGGACGACAGCTGCGACCCGACCGTTTTGACGAACAGCAGATCGTCCGGCGCCTTCCCCGCAACCAGCGGCAGCAGCACGTCGACCAGGTCATCCGGCAGCGACACCGTCCGCCGGGCCCGCTTGGTCTTCGGCGGCCCGACGTACCACCGCCGGTCCGCGTCGCGCTTCCACGCCTTCGTCACGCGAACCGTCGCTGGCCGCGCGGTCAGGTCCAGGTCGCCGGCGGTCAGCGCCGTCGCCTCGCCCCACCGCAGGCCGGTCGCCACGAGCATGAGCACCAGCGGCTGGTAGAACGCCGGGATCTTCGCGAGCAGCGGTGCGAACTCGTCGCGGGTCAGCACGGTCATCTCGTCGCAGGTCGCGACGGATCGCGGCAGCTCGACGCCCACGCACGGGTTGTCGGCCCGGTACCCGAGCCGCACCGCGGTTGCCATGGCAGCCGAGAGGAGTCCGTGCACGTTGGCGATCGTCTTGGGGGAGAGGCCCTTGTCAGCCATCGCGCCGAGCCAGCCAGCCACGTGCCGGTAGGTGAGCGCCGCCACCGGGTATGGCCCCAGCACCGGCGCGATGTGCCGTGTCAGCTGACCGCGGTAGTGGGAGCGGGTATCCGGGACGACGCCGGTGAGGAGATCGACGTGCTCGGCGATGACCGCCTCGACCGTCGGGCCCGGCGCGCGCACCGCCTCGGCGATCCGGGCGACCTCGACGGCGTACCCGCCGGCGGCCTCGATGAGCTCCTTCGCGACGCGAGCCTCGCGTTCGTCGTCGTAGGTGAGGGAGATCTGCCGGCCGGTCTCCGGGTCGCGCCACAGCACGGCGAACGAATGGGTCCCGGCGGACCGTCGCCGCTCGCGGATGGAGGCCATAGACACAAGAAGGTAGCCGTCCGCCTCAACGGATGGCTACCTTCCTGTCAACATGACTTGCGTTTCCGCAGGTCAGACGGGTGGAGGTGGCGGGAATCGAACCCGCGTCCGATGACGTTAAACCAGGACTTCTCCGGGCGCAGTCTGCAGCTGCTTTTCTCGGCCCCCGCACTCACGCAGACAAGATGCGGACGGGCTCAGTCAGCTAAAAGTCCCTGCAGCCCCACTGACAAAGGCTACAAGCAGTGGCTCCCTAGATGACGCCAGGAACTGAGACGGAAGCTAGCTCAGGCTGACGGACTTCGAGGCTCGCTCAGGCGGCGAGGGCGAAGTCGGTGCTCTTGGAATCGGCACCTATAAGTTGCACGGAGCGTTGACGAGATAACCGTGCGTCCTCGGCCCGCTTCTCCTGGATCGACGACCACCGTCGAAACCGATCACCCCCCTGTTCAGTTATCAAGCCCGGGGCGCGACACGCACGTCCTGAGCCGTCATGCACCGCCCGGGGGCGGCTCGGCCAGTCTACCGTCGCAACGGCCGGGACGGCCCCCTCATTCCCGCTCGCCGACGCGGCCGCGCCGGGGCCGGGCCCGACGGCGTCAGCATCCGCCAGACCCGGCCCCGCCGGTCCGCGCACCCAGCGGATCCGGCATCCCTGCCGGCCCGCCCCGCTCAGGCCGCCGGCCCCTCGACCAGCCTCACCGTCGCGCTCCGGCTCGCCCCGGTGCTGCCCGAGACCCACGTGATCCGCACCCGGTCGCCGGGGGCGTGCCCGCCGAGCACGCTCGACAGCTGCGAGCCCGACGAGATGGTCGTGCCGTCCACCGCCGTGATCGTGTCGCCGGCAGCGAGCCCCGCCTTGGCGGCCGGGGTGCCCTCGATGACGCCCGCGATGGACGCGCCACCGGTCGTCGTGCCGAGCGAGCCGGACCCGCCGATCGAGCCCGACCCGCCGAGCCCGGGCTGCGCGGACAGGTCGGAGGCGACCTGCACCCCGAGGAACGCCGGGTACCCGATGACGACCCCGTCGGACGCCGTGCCCGCGTCGATCTGGTGGGCGATCGTGAGCGCGTCGGCGATGTCGATGGCGTAGGCGACCGTCGCACCCGTCCCGCTGGAGGCGGCGGTCGTGATGCCGACCACCTCGCCGTCGGAGTCGAGCACCGGCCCGCCCGAGTCGCCCGAGACGACGTCCGCGGAGAACTCGATGAGCCCGTGCAGCGTCTCCGACTCCCCCGCCTGCTCGTTCGCGGTCATGGTCTGGTCGGTCGCGACGACGTCGCCGGTGGCGGCCACGAGGGTGCCGGTGCCCTCCGCGTTGCCGATGGCCGTGACGGTGTCACCGGTGCGCACACCGCCGTCGGAGTCGAGCCGCACGGGCGTCAGCCCCGAGGCGCCCTGCAGCCGCAGCACGGCCACGTCGTGCGTCGCATCGGTGCCGACCACCGTCGCCCGGTAGGTCGCACCGGTCGTCTCCACGGTGACCTCGATGCTCGTCGCACCCGCGACCACGTGGTTGTTGGTGAGCACCTCGCCGTCGGACGTGAGCACCATCCCGGTGCCGGCCGACGTCCCGTTCTCGTAGCCGAGCGTGCTCACGACGGTCACCACGCCCACCTGCTGCGCGGCCGACGCCTCGGTCGCCGGCGCCTGGGCGGAACCCCCCGTCGTGCCGTCGCCGCTGCCCGGCTGCAGCCCGCCGAGCCCCTGCTGCGAACCGTCGCGTCCCTGCGGCGAGCCACCGGCACCACCGCGCGGGTCGCCGCCGCCCTGCTGGTCGCCGAAGGCCCCGAACGGCGCCTCCTGCGGGGCGAGTGCCGTGTCGCTCGTCGTCGTGGTCTGCGCGCCGGCCACACCGCGCATCGCGACACCGCCGGCGATGAGCGCCA
>NZ_VWSD01000067.1 GCF_009829685.1 Cellulomonas citrea | reverse complement strand
TGCTCACCGAGGCCGATGCGCTGCGCCTGGTCGGTGTGCGCGGGGCCGCGATGGCGCGCGCCGCCGCGGCGTCCGAGCCGACCGGGATGAGCGCGGTGCTCGGGGGCGACCCCGACGAGGTGCTCGGCACGCTGGAGCGGCTCGACCTGGTGCCGGCGAACGTGAACGGCGGCGGCCAGGTGGTCGCGGCCGGGGCGCTCGAGGCACTGGCACAGCTGGCCGCCGAGCCGCCGCACCGGGCCCGCGTGATCCCGCTGCAGGTGGCAGGCGCGTTCCACACCCAGGTGATGGCCCCCGCAGTCGCCGAGCTGGCCGAGGCCGCGGCCTCGGTGACGCCTGCCACGCCGACCCTCACCCTGCTCGCGAACGCCGACGGCGCCGCCGTGGCCGACGGCCCGGACGGTCTGGCCCGCCTCGTGGCCCAGGTCGCCCGTCCGGTCCGCTGGGACCTGTGCGCGGCCGCGATGGCCGACCTCGGCGTCACCGGGCTGCTCGAGCTGGCACCCGGCGGCGTCCTCACCGGCCTCGCCCGACGTACGCTGCCTGGCGTCGAGACCGTCGCACTGAAGTCACCGGCCGACCTCGACGCGGCACGTGACCTGGTCCGGCGGCACGCCGGCCCGTCCCTCGGACAGGAGACCGCTTCGTGACCCGCACCACGCTGACCCAGGCATCCGGCCCGGCGTTCACCCGCATCCTCGGCCTGGGCGCGGCCCGTGGCGAGCTCACCGTCACCAACGACGACATCGCCGGCCCCATCGACTCCTCGGACGAGTGGATCCGTCAGCGCACCGGCATCGTCACCCGCCGCCGGGCCGCCGAGGGCACCGGTGTGCTCGACCTGGCCGAGACCGCCGCCCGGTCGGCGCTGGAGAACGCCGGCCTCACCGGGGCCGACCTGGACGCCGTCGTGTTCTCGACCGTCACGTACTTCAACCAGACGCCGTCGGCCGCCGTCGTGCTCGCCGACCGCATCGGTGCCACCCCGGCCGCCGCCTGGGACATCTCGGCGGCGTGCGCCGGCTACTGCTACGCGATCGGCCAGGCCGACGCCCTCGTGCGGGCCGGCAGCGCGCGCCACGTCCTGGTGATCGGCGCCGAGAAGATGTCGGACATCATCGACCCGACCGACCGCTCGATCTCGTTCCTGCTGGGCGACGGCGCCGGCGCGGTCGTCATCGGCCCCTCGGACACCCCGGGGATCGGCCCGACGGTCTGGGGCTCGGACGGTTCCCGGGCCCACGACATCCGCCAGACGCACTCCTGGCTCGAGCTGCGCGAGGACCCGTCGCTCGGCTGGCCGACCCTGCGCCAGGAGGGCCCCAGCGTGTTCAAGTGGGCCGTCTGGCAGATGGCCCCGGTCGCCCAGCAGGCGCTGGACGCCGCCGGGGTGCGGGCCGACCAGATCGACGCCTTCATCCCGCACCAGGCCAACCAGCGGATCATCGACCAGATGATCAAGCAGCTGGGCCTGCCGGAGTCGGTCGCGGTCGCCCGCGACATCGCCGACACCGGCAACACCTCGTCCGCCTCGATCCCGCTGGCGACCGAACGGCTGTACCGCGAGGGACTGGTGCACTCCGGTGACCTCGCGCTGCAGATCGGCTTCGGCGCCGGCCTCGTCTACGCGGCTCAGGTCATCGTCCTGCCCTGACGGGCACGGCGGTAGCGTTGCTCGACCCCGCCGACCTACCGGCACCCCACACACCCAAGGAGACACGATGGCTCACAGCGAGCAGGAGATCCTGGCCGGCCTGGCCGAGATCGTCAACGAGGAGACCGGCCTGCCCGCCGACTCCGTCCTGCCCGAGAAGTCCTTCACCGACGACCTGGACATCGACTCGCTCGCGATGATGACCATCGTCACCCTCGCCGAGGAGAAGTTCGGCGTGACGATCCCCGACTCCGAGGTCAAGAACCTCGTGACGGTCGCCGACGCGGTGAGCTTCATCGCGGGCGCCCAGGCCTGAGCACGACGGCGGGGGCCGACCGGCACGTCCGGTCGGCCCCCGCCGCACTCCCCCGTCGTCCCCCCGCTGCGAAGGAAGTCACGATGACCCACGGACCCGATGTCGTCGTCACCGGACTCGGTGCCACCACCCCGCTCGGTGGGGACGTCCCCAGCACCTGGGCGGCGGCCCTGGCCGGCGAGTCGGGTGCGCGCACGTTCGACAACGACTGGGTGGAGCGTTACGGGCTGCCGGTCAGCTTCGCGGCGACCATCAAGGTCTCGCCCGAGGAGGCGCTGTCGCGCCCCGAGCTCAAGCGCATGGACCCCTCGGCGCAGTACGCCCTCATCGCGACCCGGCAGGCCTGGGCCGACGCCGGGGCACCGCAGGTCGAGCCCGAGCGGCTCGGCGCCGTGGTGTCCTCGGGCATCGGCGGCATCTGGACCACGCTCGACGGCTGGGACACCCTCAAGGAGAAGGGCGCCCGGCGGATGCTGCCGATGACGGTGCCCATGCTCATGCCGAACTCCGCCGCCGCGTTCGTGTCCCTCGAGCTGGGCGCCAAGGCAGGGGCGCACGCGCTGGTGTCGGCCTGCGCCTCGGGCGCCGAGGCCATCGGGTACGCCGTGGAGATGATCCGCACCGGCCGGGCCGACGTCGTGGTCGCCGGCGGCACCGAGGCGACGATCCACCCGATGCCGATCGCCGCGTTCGCCGCCTCCCGCACGCTGTCGCTGCGCAACGACGACCCGACCGGCGCGTCCCGTCCCTACGACGTGGACCGCGACGGCTTCGTCATCGGTGAGGGCGCCGGCGTGGTCGTGCTGGAGAGCGCCGCGCACGCCCAGGCTCGCGGTGCCCGGGTCTACGCCACGATCGCCGGCGTCGGCCTGTCCTCCGACGGCTACCACATCACGTCGCCGGAGCCCTCGGGCGAGGGCCAGATCCGGGCCATGCGCGCCGCACTGGAGGAGTCCGGTGTCGCAGCCGCCGACGTGGTCCACGTGAACGCCCACGCCACCTCGACCGTCGTCGGTGACCTCATCGAGGCCCGCTCGGTCCGCGGTGTGCTCGGGGACGAGGCCGACCACGTCGCGCTGTCGGCGACCAAGTCGATGACCGGTCACCTGCTGGGCGGCGCCGGCGCGCTCGAGACGATCTTCACGATCCTCGCCCTGCACGACCGGCTCGCACCGCCGACGATCAACGTGGCCCAGCCCGACCCCGAGCTGGTGCTCGACCTGGTCCGGGACACCCCGCGTGCGCTGCCCACCGGTCAGGTGGCCGCGATCAACAACTCCTTCGGCTTCGGCGGGCACAACGTCGCGCTGCTGGTGACCTCCTCGGTCTGACCGCCCGGGCGCGGCGGCTCACGGCCGCTGCGCCCGCTCAGCCGACCTGGTGCAGCCAGCGCACCGGCGCACCGGCGCCGGCGTACCGGAAGGGCTCCAGCTCGTCGTCCCACGCCTGGCCGAGGGCCAGGTCGAGCGCGGCGCGCAGCCCATCGAGGTCGCGCGCGCCCTCGAGCGCCGCGCGCACCCGGTTCTCGGGCACGACGACGTTGCCGTGCACGTCGATCGCGGCGTGGAAGATGCCGAGCTCGGGCGTGTGGCTCCACCGCCCGCCGTCGACACCGACGCTGGTCTCCTCGGTCACCTCGTAGCGCAGGTGCGCCCAGCCGCGCAGCGCCGAGGCGAGCCGCGCGCCGGTGCCCGGCTCGGCCAGCCAGGAGTGCTCGGCGCGGAACATGCCGGGGCTCGCCGGCTGCTCGGTCCAGTCGAGGGACACCCGAGTACCCAGCACGTTGCCTGCCGCCCACTCGACGTGAGGGCACAGCGCACGAGGTGCTGAGTGCACGAAAAGAACACCGCGGGTCATGGCAGCGGCCATGTCGTCCTCCTGAACGGCTCGAGGGTCGCCTTCCCCAGCGTCCTCATGTGCCCAGGTGGAACCCTCTCGGGCTACGCGGTGCAACGGGTCCAGGATGCCTGACTGGCACCGCATGTGACAACCGCCACGCTAGAGCTGCTCGCGAATCGCCTTCATCGCCTTCTTGCGGACCGAGCGCTCGAGCCGGTCCAGGTAGAGCAGACCGTCGAGGTGGTCCATCTCGTGCTGCAGGCAGCGGGCCATGAGCTCGGTGCCCTGCACGACGACCTCGTTGCCGTCCAGGTCGGTGCCGACGACGCGGGCGTACCAGGCCCGGTGCGTCGGGTACCACAGCCCGGGGACCGACAGGCAGCCCTCGTCACCGTCCTGGTACTCGTCCGCCGAGGTCTCGACGAGCACGGGGTTGAGCACGTAGCCGATCTCGTCGTCGATGTTCCACGAGAACGCGCGCAGGCCGACGCCGATCTGGTTCGCCGACAGGCCCGCACGCCCTTCGTGGTCGACGGTCTCGAGCAGGTCGGTGACCAGCCCACGCACCCGATCGTCGATCGAGGTGATCGGCTCGCACGGCGTGCGCAGCACGGGGTCGGGGACGATCCGGATGTCTCGCATGGCCATGGGTCGATCCTCCCACGAAGAGCACTCTGCTGACCGCGCTATGCTTTGTACTGACCAGTCAGCCTAGGAGTGTTGATGACTTCATCCCACGTCTCTCGTGGCGGCGCCGAGACCGTCGCACCGAGGACCACCCGTACCGCCGTCCGCGCCCAGAACCTCGCGCTGCACACCCGCCGCGGCGTCGTCTACGGACCGATCGACCTCACCATCGAGCCCGGCACGCTCACCGTGCTGCAGGCGCCCCAGGGCGGCGGCCGCAGCAGCCTGCTGCTCACCCTCGCCGGGCGGATGCGCCCCGACGCCTCGTCCCGGCTCACGGTGCTCGGCGAGCGCCTGCCGGACCGCAGCCGCCAGGTGCAGCGCCGCAGCGCGATCGCCGGCTTCAGCGGGATCGACCAGCTCGACGACTCGGTCACCGTCGCCGACGCCGTCCGTGAGCGGCTCAGCTGGATGCAGCCGTGGTACCGCCGGGTGCCCAAGGCCGACCAGCAGGTCGTCGACGCGATGGTGGCCCCGGTGTTCGGGCCCCGCCCGCACCCGCGTGCGAGCACCGTGATCTGGGACCTCGATGAGGTCGACGCGATGCTGCTGCGGATCGCACTGGCCTACTCCGGCCGGCCCGAGCTGCTCGTCGTCGACGACATCGACCAGGTGCACGACGACCAGCGCCGCCAGACCCTGTGGTCCAGCCTCGAGCGGATCGCCGCCACCGGGACCACCGTCGTGGCCGCCGTCGCCTCGCTCGACGAGGTCGCCCGGATGAGCTGGCAGACGCCCCCCGCGCAGATCTCCCTCGCCTCCGGCCCCCACGCCATCCCCGCCTGACCCTCTCGACCATCAAGGACTCCCCCGTGCTCTCCCTGACCTCGACCGGCACCGAGCTGCGTCGCTTCCGCCGCGGACTGCTGCCGAAGGCCGCGATCGCGGCCCTCATCCTCATCCCCCTGCTCTACGGGGCGCTCTACCTGTGGGCCTTCTGGGACCCGACCGGACGCCTCGACCGTCTGCCCGTCGCCCTCGTCAACTCCGACGTGAGCGCCACGCGTGACGGGGTCACGGTGCACGCCGGCGACGACGTCACCGAGAAGCTCCTCCAGTCCGGCGACCTCAAGTGGGTGCAGGTCGACCCGGCGACGGCGGAGGCCGGGGTGAAGGCGGGCGACTACTACTTCGCCGTCACCATCCCCGCCTCGTTCTCCTCCGACGTCGTCTCGGCCGGCGGGGACGACCCGACCTCGGCCCGCATCAACGTCACCTACAACGACGCGAACTCCTTCCTGGCGAGCACGCTCGGCAAGAGCGCGATGACCCAGGTGCGGGACGCCGTCGCCGAGTCGATCGGCCAGCAGCAGGTGGACCAGGTGCTGGTCGGCCTCGGTTCGGCGCGTGACGGCTTCGCCCAGGCCAGCGATGGTGCGATCACCCTGGCCACGGCATCCGGCCAGCTCGCCAGCGGCGCCCACCAGGTCGCCGACGGTGCGAGCACCGCTGCCACCGGGGCCACCAGCCTGGCCAGCGGCGCCGCCTCCCTCGCCAAGGGCGCGAGCACCCTGGCCAGCGGTGCGACGACGCTCGACTCGGGCGCGGCGACCCTGGCCACCGGGGCCGGCCAGCTCGCCGGTGGGGCGCACGACGCCGCCGACTCGGCTGCCACCCTGGCCTCCAAGACCGCCGAGGTCGCCGCCGGCGTCCACCAGACCAACACCTCGGTCACCGCGCTCGCCGGGAGCCTCAACACCTTCGCCTCGGGCCTGCCCGGCCTCGTCGGCTACCTGCAGACCCGTGCTGCCGCAGGCGACTCAGACGCCACCGCACAGCTCACGACGCTGATGGCGAACATGTCGAAGCTGCCGACCACCGAGAAGACCACCGCGATGCTGTCCGGTCTGTCGACGCTCGACACCGGTGCCTCCCAGCTCGCCGCTGGAGCCGGCGCACTGTCGACCGGGCTCGGCACGCTGTCCGCCAAGTCCGCCGACCTCGCCGCCGGGGCGACCTCGCTCACGTCCGGCACCTCCAAGGTGGCGACCGGCGCCTCCCAGCTGGCCGCTGGCACGGCCACCCTGTCCGCAGGGGCGTCCGACCTGTCCACCGGGGTGCAGACCCTGTCCAGCGGGGCCGCCCAGGTCGCCGACGGCACCGACAAGGTGACCGGCGGTGCCCAGACCCTCGGCACCTCGCTCGCGGCCGGCACGACGGCGATCCCCGACGACAGCTCGACCGTCCGCACCCAGCGCGCGGCCACCATCTCCGACCCGGTGGTCCTGTCCAACGAGCACATGACGGCAGCACAGGGCTTCGGCGAGGGTTTCGCACCGTTCTTCCTGTCGCTCGCGCTCTTCGTCGGCTCGCTCATCACCTGGCTGCTGCTGCGGCCGGTGCCCACCCGCGCGCTCGCCGGCCCGGCGAGCAACCTGCGGGTCGCCCTCGCCGGCTACCTGCCGGCCGCGGCGATCGGTGTGCTGCAGGTGGCCGTGATGCTCACCGTCATCCACGTGGGGCTCGGCCTGACGATGGCCTCGGCCTGGGGCACCGTGGCGCTCACCCTGCTCGTGGCAGCCACCTTCATCGCCCTGCAGCAGATGCTGCTGGCGCTGCTCGGCGGCGCGGCGGGCAAGGTCGCGATCCTCGCGGTGCTCATGCTGCAGCTCGCCTCGTCGGGCGGCACCTACCCCGTGGAGACCACGCCGCTGTTCTTCCGGGCGATCCACCCGCTGCTGCCGATGAGCTACGCCGTCACCGGTCTGCGGCACACCATCACCGGCGACCTCGGGGCAGCCGCGCTCTGGCAGTCCGTCCTCGTGCTGGTCGGGGTGCTCATCGCCTCGCTCGCGGTGACGGTGTGGCGCACCGGACAGCTGCGGACCTGGACGATGGCCCGCCTGCACCCGGCCCTGTCCCTCTAGGATCGAGTGCACCATGGGCGCAACTCGCGATCAGATCCTCACAGCGGCACTCGCTCTCGCGGCCGACCAGGGGGTGTCGGCGACCTCGGTCGACGACATCGCCAGCAAGGCACGGGTGGCCAAGGGCAGCGTGTTCTACAACTTCGGGTCGAAGTCGGCGCTGTTCGAGGCGATCCTCGCAGAAGGTGTGCTGCGCCTCAACGAGGACCTGCGCGAGGCCACGGCCGGGCTCTCCGGACGCCCGGCCGTGGAGGCGCTCGTCGGCGAGCTGCTCGAACGGATCCGCGAGAACCCGGACTTCGCCAAGTTCGCGGTGGCCGAGATGTTCCGCACCGGCCGCGACTGGCAGGACTCCATCCGCCAGGTCCGCGAGCAGGTGATCGAGTCGATCGCGCAGGTCGTGGCCGAGGCATGGCCCGAACGTGACGCCGTGCTCACGGCCTCGGCGATCTTCGGTGCGACGCTCGTCACCGGGCTCGTCTGGCTGGTGTTCGAACCGGAGCGCTCGATCGAGCAGGTGCGCGCCGCGATCCTGCAGACGCTCGTCTAGAGGGCACTGCGCGGACCACGGTCAGCAGGTACGACGAAGCCCGGAGCGGATGGACCGCTCCGGGCTTCGTGACGTCGGGCGAGGTGACGCGCCGTGGCCAGGACCTCAGCCGAGGTCGGGACGCTGCGTCGGGACGCCGGTGAGGAGCTGACGGACCTCGTCCTCGTGGAAGCGACGGTGGCCACCCAGGGTCCGCACGGCCGAGAGCTTGCCGGCCTGGGCCCAGCGGGTGACGGTCTTCGGGTCCACCCGGAACAGCACAGCGACCTCGCCAGGCGTGAGGAGGTTGCCCTGCGAGAGGGGGGACTCGGTCATGGAAGTGCGCATCTCACGTGCTCCAGTCGTTCGGTAGCTCGGCCGACCGCGAGGGTCCCGGAACTTTGCGTCCCCACCTTGCAGTGGGTTTGCCCTTGTCGCTGACGGGGGAACTATGCCCGATTCATGCCCATGCCCGCAAGCCTCATACCTCCCCCGGCATCGGGTGAAACGCGGCGATTTGGGTGCTTGCACCCAAGAGTGCTGGTCAGTGCCCATGTGGACCGAAAGGTACCCCTGCCAGGAGTCCCCCAAACGGAGCAGATCGACACGGAACGGACATCGCACAGCGGCTCGCACGAGCGACCGCCGACCGCGCTCACCAGCCCCCCGACGAGTCGGGCTCCAGCGGCGGGCAACCTGCGGCGCCGTCGGGCAGCTTCTCGAAGTGCCAGACCTCGTTCTGGTAGCGCCGGCAGAGGCCGAACGCCTCCCCGTGCTCGGTCAGCCAGTAGGCGCCCGCCGTGCCGCCGACGTCGATCGCCAGTCCCTGGACGTGGGCCGACGTGCCCGGCGGGAGCACCCACCGGTGCGCCTCGGCGGGGTCGCCGTACCGCGCGAGCGCCTCGTCCACCAGACGCTGCTGCTCGCTCGCCGACCGCCAGCCGGAGGTGATCGCGAGCTCGACGCCGTCCGCAGCCGCCGCCTGCTGGGCCGCGGCGAACCGGCTGGCGAGCTCGGCGTCCAACGCCGTCGCCACGGGTGCCGGCGTCACACCGGCAGCCACCGCACCCCCGCCTGACGGCGCACGCTCCCCCGTCCGGTCGACGAGGAGCAGGAGACCTGCGAGCGCCACGACCGGGAGCGCGGCGAGCAGGGGACGCGGCAGCCCGGCTCGGCGGGGGCGTGCGCGCCGTGCGCGCCTGTGCTGGTTCGACATGCGTGTCACGGTGCCGCCCGGGTTCCGCGGCGCGCGTCGACCCATGACCTGACCATCGGGCCGGTCGCAGCGACCGAACGGTCGGGGCAGCCTGCGGCCCGGGCCGGAGGGTCCGGCGCCCACACCCATCGCAAGGTGGGGTCGAGCACCGAGGTCCTCGGCCCACGGACGGTCGGCCCGTGACGTCCGGCGCCCTACCCTGACGAGATGTCCTCCCCGACCGCACGGCGCGCCGCCGGGCAGGACCTCGCCGTCGCCGCAGCGGTCCTGCTCCTCTGGTTCGTCGGGATGCGGCTCACGGCCGACCTCACGCACTGGCGTCCGTTGTGGATCGACGCCTACCGGTGGGCCGGCTGCTGGCTGGCGCTCGCACTCGCGCTGCGCCGTTCCGCGCCACGCCTGGGCTTCTGGCTCACGATGGGCATCTATCCGGTGGGGTACTCGTTCATCGTCGACCGCTCAGGTCTGTGGACCGACCTGCACGCGCTGCCCCTCTTCGTGGCCGCGTTCACCGTGACCCACGCGGGCGCGCTCAGCCCGCTGCTCGCGGCCGGGGTGACGGTGGCGGCCACCCTGGTGCTCGACCTGGGGATCGACCGCCTCACGGCCTTCGCCGGCGGGGTCGGCGGGATGCCGGACCTGTCCCACGCCGTGCTCCTCGTGCTGCTCGCGGCGGGTTCGCCCGCGCTCGGGGCCGCCTTCCACCGCCTCGACGAGAGCGCACGCGCGCTCACGCAGCGCAACGCCGAGCTGCGCGCGATGCAGGAGCTGCGGGCCCGCGAGGCCGTCCAGGTGGAACGCACCCGGATCGCCCGCGAGCTGCACGACGTGCTGGCCCACCACGTGAGCGCCATCGTCGTGCGCGCGCAGGCGGCGGAGCGGGTCGGCCCACGTCACCCGGAGGCCTACCGCGAGGCGGTCGAGTGGATCGCGCCCGCCGGCCGCGAGGCACTGGCCTCGATGCGCGCCGTGGTGCGCGTGCTGCGCGCCCAGGAGGGGTCGGGGCCGGCCCCCCACGACCTGGTCCCGCTCGAACCGCTGCCCGGTCTGGACGAGCTGGCAACGACGATCGACCGCGTCCGGGGCGCCGGGCTCGAGATCGAGGCCGACCTGCCCGCGCCGCTGCCGGCCGCACCGGCCCAGGTGGGGCTGGCCGTCGTGCGGGTGGCCCAGGAGTCCCTCACCAACGTCCTCATCCACTCCCAGGCGGGGCAGGCCGAGGTGCGACTGGTCTGCTCGGACCGGGCCCTCACGCTCGAGGTGAGCGACCCGGGCCCGCCCCGCGAGACACCGACCACTCCCGGGGGCGGGCACGGCATCGTGCACATGCGTGAGCGTGCAGCCGCCTGCGGAGGTCACCTGAGCGCCGGGCCCACCGACGAGGGGCACTGGCTGGTCCGGCTGGAGGTGCCGCTGTGACGACCGAACCCACCGACGTCCCGCCGGTCCGGGTGGTGATCGCCGACGACCAACCCATGATCCGGCTCGGGCTGACGATGATCCTCGACAACGAGCCGGACATCATCACGGTCGGCGAGGCCGCCGACGGGCAGCAGGCGCTCGACCTGGTGCGCACGACGAGCACCGACGTGGTGCTGCTCGACATCCGGATGCCCGGCGTCGACGGCATCGAGGCCACCCGGCGGATCCGTGCCAACCCGTCGCTGGAGGCGGTGCGCGTCGTCGTCCTCACCACGTTCGACGACGAGGAGTACGTGACGCAGGCGCTGCGCGCCGGGGCGGACGCCTTCCTGCTCAAGGACACCGACCCGGCCACCCTCATCGCCGCGGTGCACCGGGTGCACGCCGGTGGCAGCCTCATCGACCCCGCCGTCACCGCGATGGTGCTCGACCAGTGGCGTGCCTGGGGCGCCGACCAGCCCGGGGGTGGTCCGGGTGGGCCCAGCCACGACGGGTTGGCCCGGCTCACACCGCGTGAGCGCGAGGTGCTGCTCGCGGTGGCGCGCGGCGGGTCGAACCTCGAGGTCGCGGCCGAGCTCGGGATCACCCAGACCACCGTGAAGGCCTACGTCCACGAGCTGCTCACCAAGCTCGGCTGCACCGGGCGCAGCCAGCTCGTCGTCATCGCGTACGAGAGCGGGCTGGTGGTGCCCGGCACCACGCGGACGCCAGGGGGCGTCGGGCAGGGTGGGCCAGGTGGGGCTTGAACCCACGACCGACGGATTATGAGTCCGCTGCTCTGACCGGCTGAGCTACTGGCCCGCGGGCCCTGAGCCTAGCGGCGCACCGAACCCGCGCCGGGCGTGGGTACCGTGAGGACGTGGCCCTCCTGCACCGTTCCCCCCGCCTGCCCGACGACCAGCGCGCCCGGTTGGACGCGGCCGACCGGCGCGCCGTCCTGGCCGCGACCCGGCTGAGCGACGAGCGCTGGGTCGCCGCCACCCGTCGTGCGCTCTACGTGCTGTCCGACGACGCCGTGCGGCGCTGGCCGTGGGCACAGGTGGACCACGGCAGGCTCGACGCGGAGACCGGCGGCCTCGAGATCAGGCTCGTCAGCTCGGCGCGGCTCACGCTGCCGCTCGTCGACGCCGCCAGCAGCCGCCCGTTCGCCGCGACGTTCCGCGAGCGGGTGCAGTCCTCCGTCGTGCACACGACCGAGGTGGAGCTGCCGGGTGCGCGCACGGCCCAGGTGGCGCTGCGCCGGGACGAGGACGGCACGCTCTTCACCCAGGTCATCGGCGACGGGCGGGTCGACCTGGCGGACCCCCGGGTCGCCGCGGCGCTCGACGAGGCCGAGGCGCGGGTCCGCGAGGCCGCAGGGCTGCCGGGCTGAGACCCTCGCGTCCGCACGCCTGGGCCGGTCCGAGCGGACATGAGAAGGGCCCCGATCGACTCTCGTCGACCAGGGCCCCGACCGCTCCCCCATCTGGACTCGAACCAGAAACCCTTCGATTAACAGTCGAATGCTCTGCCAATTGAGCTATGGGGGATCGCGGTCGCCAACTCTAGCAGCCCCGCGGGAGTGGGTCCGCACGCCCGCCGGGGTGGGTCCGCACACCCCGCGCGACCTGCCCGCGGGGCCCCGATGCCACCCCGGCCGCGGCCGTCACCGCACGCCCCCAGATGCGGGCGGCTCGCACGGCGCCTACCGTCGCCGGGTCCTGTACACGACGACGAGAGGTCGAACGCCATGGGTCTGGACGACAAGGTCAAGCACGCCGCCGACGAGGCAGCAGGCAAGGCGAAGGAGGGCTGGGGCAAGCTCACGGACGACGAACGTCTGGAGGCCGAGGGCAAGGCCGAGCAGGCGAAGGCCAACCTCAAGCAGGCCGGCGACGACGTCAAGGACGCCCTGAGCTGATCGACCTGGTCCGGTCCGACCGCAGCCCGCGGCCGGTCCGGACCGGTCAGCGGCCCGTGACGGCCCAGCGGCCCGCGGCCAGGTCCATGAGCCGGGGCAGGATGACGTCGCCGTGGGCGCGCAGCCCGTCGTGCAGGTACTCGTTGGTCACCCACACCTGGGTGTTCCCCACCGCCGCGGCCGTCCCGAGTGCGAGGTCGAGGTCGACGTACGGGTCGTCGTAGTACTGGACCGCCGCGACCGGGACCTCGTTGGCGGCGAGCCGGTCCAGGTCGTACAGGTCGGGCCACCACGTGCGGGCCGCGAGCTCGTGGGCCACGTCCCGGAACGGGCGCAACGCCGGGACCTGCTCGTACACCCACGGGAAGAACGCCTCACCGGTGAGCTGCAGCGGACGCGCCGCCACGTCGAGCTCGGGGTGACGGTCCCGCTCGGCCTGGGCGGCCCAGCCCCCGGCGCGGGCACCCTGGTGGTAGATGACCTCCTGGAGCACGGCGTACAGCGGGTTCGCGTCGAACGCCGTCTCGTGGGCGAGGTGGGCGGCGAAGGCGGCGCTCGGGGTCCCGTCGTCGTCGAGGGCCGTGTCGAGCGCCCAGTGCAGACGGTCCAGCCCGTCCCCCATGCCGAGCGGCATGCCGAGCAGCTGGAGCCGCTCGACGCTCAGACCGGTGCCGTCCGGCAGCGTGACCCGGTCGACCTGGTCGGCCAACGCCCCGAGGGTTTCCACGTCCTGCGGGAACCGGCGCGCGAGCTCGCGGTTGCGGGCCGCCTGCCGTTCGAAGGTCCGGGCGTAGACGTCCTCCGCGGTCGCGGTCAGACCCGGCAGGCCGCCGGTCACGAGACAGGCCGTGAGCGCCTCGGGGTGGCGCGACAGGTAGGCCATCGTGAGGAATCCGCCGTAGGACTGGCCGAGGGTGGTCCAGCGCCGACCGCCGTAGACGGTGCGCCGCAGGTGCTCGGCGTCCTGCACGATCGCGTCAGCGCGGTAGCAGGCGAGGCGGTCGGCCGCCGTCTGCGCATCGCCGTACGTGGCGAGCACGCGGCCGTCGACCCGGGACGAGCGCCCGGTGCCGCGCTGGTCGAGCAGCACCACCCGGTGGGTGCGCAACGCCGTGGACCACCAGCCACCACCCGGCATCGGCCGCGGCCCCGCGCCCCCGGGCCCGCCCTGCAGGAACAGCAGCAGGGGCAGGTCCTCCCCGGCGCGGGCGGGGTCCACGATCTCGCGGGCGAACAGGTCGAGGGTGCCGAACCGCTGCGGGTCGGCCCAGTCGACCGGCACCTGCAGCCGGTGGTCGTGGACGAGGAAACCGGTCATCGGCGCGGCAGAGGTCACGGGCAGCAGGTTACGACCGACGTTCGACGAGCCCGGTGAGCACCAGGTCGACCGACCGCTCGACCCTGGGCACGACCTCCTCGACCGGCACGTGGCCGGCACCGGCGCGGATGAGCTCCATCGTCACCACCGCGCTCACCAGGCGGGACAGCTCGGCCGCCTCGACGTCGGGGCGGGTCGGCACGAAGGAGCCGAGCAGCTGGGCGAGGGTGGCCTCGAGCAGGGTGAGGTGCTCGACCGCGAGCAGCCGCAGGTCCGGCGGGCCGAACAGCGTCTCCCGCTGGTAGGCGCGAAGGTTCTGCAGGTGCCCGGCGCCCTCGGTGACCAGCGGCGTGATCATCGCGCCTGCGGCACGCCCCATCGTGGCGCCGGACGCGACCAGCTCCGTCGCCTGCCGCCCGCCCTCGTCCAGCAGCTCGTTCATCACGTGCACGAGCAGGGCCGGTTTGGAGCCGGCGTGGCGGAACAGGGTGCCCATCCCGACCTCAGCCGCCTTGGCGACCTCCCGCGTCGTCACGTGGTCGTAGCCGCGCTCCGCGAACAGCTCGGTGGCGACCGCGACGATCCGCGCCCGCCGCACCGCCTTGCCCTGCTCACGTCGATCCGTGCTCATCAGCACCTCCTGATCAGGACCTTAGTCCGGGTATGCTCACTAACGGAGCGCGCTCCACATCGGGGCGCGCCGGACTGGAGGTTGACGTGCCTGCGACGATGCTGGCGGAGCGTTTCCACGCTGCCACCCGGACGATCACTCTCGAGGAGATCAAGGTCCCTGAACCGGGCCCCGGTCAGGTGCTCATCAAGGTGGCGTTCTGCGGGATCTGCCAGAGCGACCTCTCGCTCATCGAGGGGCACTTCCCGACGACGCTCGACGTGGTCACCCAGGGGCACGAGGCCTCGGGCGTCATCGCCAAGGTCGGTCCGGGCGTGCACGGCTGGGCCGAGGGCGACCGCGTCATCCCGTCCGCCGGACGTCCGTGCGGCCAGTGCCGTGCCTGCCGCCGGGGCGCTTTCACCGACTGCTACGACCTGCACCTCATGGCGTTCGCCTACGACGGCGCCTGGGCCGAGTACCACGTCGCGCAGGCGGCCGGTCTCACCCGGATCCCCGACAACGTCGACATGGCCCAGGCCGCCCTGCTCGCCGACGCGGTCTCGACCCCCTTCGCGGCGGTCGTGCGGACCGCCCAGGTGCACGTCGGCAACGCGGTCGGGGTCTGGGGCGTCGGCGGTGTCGGCACCCACCTCGTCCAGCTCGCGAAGGCGGCCGGCGCCGTGCCGATCATCGCCGTGGACATCAACGACGTCGCACTGGAGCGCGCGAAGCGGCTCGGTGCGGACTACACCTTCCGGTCCGACGACAAGGACCTCGGCGCCAAGATCCGCGAGGCCACCGGCGGTCGGATGCTCGACGTGGCGTTCGACGCGGTCGGCATCCGGCAGACCGTGCGCCAGGCGATCGACCACCTCGACACCAACGGCCGCGCGGTCAGCGTCGGGCTGTCCGACCAGGACATCGACGCCGGGCCGTTCCTCCAGTTCAACCTCCAGCGCAAGCAGCTGCGCGGGCACCTGGGCTACCAGTCCATCGACATCGGCATCCTCGCCGAGATGCTCAGCTACGGCCGCCTCGACCTGTCCGAGTCGATCTCGCAGATCGTCCCCCTGTCGCGGGTGACCGACGGGATCGAGGCCCTGGCGAGCAAGAAGGGCAACCCGATCCGGATCCTCGTCGAGCCGTAGGTCAGGCACTCTCCCGCAACGTCCGGCGCCGGCCCTCGACGGCCACCAGCTCGGCGAACACCGCGCCGTAGTCCGGGTCGGTCGGCGCCAGACGTTGCAGGCGTCCCCGCAGGTCGGCGATCTGACGGGTGAAGCCGATCTCCACCAGCCGGTTCGTCACACCGCGCACGTACTCGGCCATCGCCTCCTCGCGGTCGGCCGGCATCGGTGCCACCGCGAGCTCGGTGACCAGGGCGCGCACCGGTTCGGCGGCCTCCTCCAGGACGGCCTCGACCCAGACGGCGGCGTTCGGCAGGCCGCGCCCGGCCGCCACCCCACCGGCCGCACGCACCGCCTCGTGCACCGCCCGGTGGGCGGGAGCCGCGAACGTGTCCGAGGCCAGGTCGTCGAACTGCTCGGGCACGAGGTCCGGCCGTTGCAGCACGGCCTCCAGGGCCGTGCGCTCCAGGGAGGCCACCGGGTCGCGCCGGTCCGGGCGCGAGGGGGCACGAGGTGCCTCCTCGGGCTGCTCGTGACCCCGGCGACGGCCCGCGCCCCCGACCGCGGCGCGTACGGCCCGCAGGTCGTCCAGCCCCAGCCACCCGTCGA